>CAZTWV010000005.1:0-36427 GCA_964618295.1 uncultured Anaerolineales bacterium
GGGAGGGGACGTTACCTATTTTTATTCATTTTCCTTTTCTTAACAATCGAACATCTGTACTAATTTAACATTGTCAAGTTAAAAAATGATCATAATTAACGCAGGTAGAAAAATGCAATGTTCTTTACAATTTTTTCAGTTTTTCAAATCTTAACAAATTCGATTTGCCTTTCAGACTTTTTCACGATATAATTCCAAAACCATCTGAAAGGAAATTTAGCTTCGATCCGGGATTGGCGGGCCTTCATGACCAAAAATGATACCCGAAAGACCAGAGTTTTATGGGCAGGTAAAAAACGTTCAGATATCCCGTCATTCGTGCCAGGACTGGAAAACAAAGGTTACAAAGTTTATGAAGTAAGCACCGGTAAGGAAGCGAACGAGCGCTTGAGCTCCAAGAAAAAGAAAATCGATGTACTGGTAGTTGATGCAGCCTCAATGCGAACTACCGGGACCCGGATTTGCCGCTCGATACAAAATCAACATCCTGAGATTCCAATAATTTTAATTAATTCAAAAAACAACCTGCCAGCGAATCAAATTGTGGCAGATGTCCAGCTGATCCATCCTTTCACCATCCGCAAATTGATCAACCGGATCATTCCCTATTCACCCGGGAATGGAGATGAAGTGATTGAAGCGGGACCGATTCATCTTGACATGGACCGTCAGATTGTCCGCTGCCATGGGAATGAAGAACATATCACACCCAGAATGGCTGAACTGCTAAAAATGCTGGTCGAAAAAAAAGGGGAAATTCTGGAAAGAGAAATATTGTTCAGCAAGATCTGGAAAACCAATTACACCGAGGACACCAGGTCCCTGGACGTTCATATCAACTGGCTGCGGAAAATCATCGAAAAAGACCCGGATAATCCAACCATGATTGTTACGGTCCGGGGAGTTGGCTACAAGCTGGATTATTAATTTGGTCAGGTATTCCTGGAGATGGCACACCAGATTGGTGTGCTTTTTTTTTATTTAATAAACTGGTAGCGATCACCATTAATTGTCACCAGGCGGACAGCTATCTGATCGCCTTTGTCAGGAAGGGAAATCTTATTTCTGATCTTCCCTTTCCGCCAGGGACGGACCTGCTGATGAACACTGTGAAAAGTCTCTCCATCCCAATCTGGATCAACCTCCCAGTAATCAATTTGGTCTGCAAGTTCTCCCATTAATTGAATTCCCTGGCTGTCAAATTGGAGCTTGTCAACCAAATTCATCCCAAGGGGGGGGTATGGATTCAGTGTTTCAATCTTCTCCCGCAGGACATGGACCGGGCTGTTGTTTAAAGGTTTCACACCTTCTTGAAGTGCTTCCTGGCGGTTCAAGACAAGCCGGGAACGAGCAGTATAAACAGCCCGCCACTTGGAATCTACAGCAAGAAAGCGCCGACCCAACCTGTCAGCTACAGAAGGGGTAGTTCCAGCACCGCAGAAAAAATCAGCGACCAGATCACCTGGATTTGAGGATGCCAGGATGATTCTTTCCAGCAAGCTTTCCGGTTTTTGGGTCGGATAACCAGTTCTTTCTTTATGCAGGCGGGCAACAACCGGAAAGTACCACCAATCCTCCGGAACTTTTCCACGTTTCAGATTAGGTTTTTTTCCAAAACCAGCTTTTTTTGAGGACTTAAAAGTATTGATCGTATTGTCACTGTACGGCATGCGTACATCATCAACATTAAATATGTATTGATCAGATTTTGTATAAAAAAGGATCGTATCATGCTTCCGGTTGAATGCACTGCGGATCGGTGATGGGCCGTGATAAGTCCAGACAATTTCATTATTTAGATTGTCATAGCCAAAAATCTCATCCAGCAGGATCCTGGCGTAAGAATTCGCATGCCAATCCAGATGCAAGTAAAGGGAACCTTCAGGAGATAGAAGCTGATACATCACCAGCAAACGATGATAGAGCATCTCCAGATAATCATCAAGCGTGTCCCAATGATCCTGGTAGCCTTCAGCCAGCTCCCAGGCATCCGGCTGGCGGGAATCCTCACCCCTCCCCACCCGGGCAGAATACCCTTTATTGGTGTAAAACGGGGGATCAACGTAAATTAAATCTATCTTTTCCCGGTGAGTATCCAGGAGCATCTGCATCACCCGTAAATTATCCCCCATGATCAGCTGATTTTCGGGATCATCTGAATTGAATCCCCGCCCTGCTGGATACAATATCGAATCTAACTCCAGCTCTGCCGGGTGGTGATTGGGTTCCGATTTTGAGGACCAGGTTAAAGAAGGCATAATCCCTGCAATTATTATACTTTTGTGATGGTCTGTAAGAAAAACATGTCCCGGGTTCTGGAAAATCCATAACCTCGGGGCATGCAGGAGTACAAACCTACCAACCGAAGTTAGCTGAGGTTTTTCTTCAAGAGGTCTTCCAGCGTGGGCTGACCGATGATTTGCAGCTCATAGCGAACGCGCTGGGTTGGTTTATTGATTTTGAGCAAACTGCCGAGATCAATCGGTGTCCCAATGATGACCAAATCCACATCTGCGTTATTGATGGTGGTCTCAAGCTCTTTGATCTGAGCTTCCCCATAACCCATCGCCGGTAAAACATCTCCTGTCGTGGGATATTTCTCAAATGTCTCCGTGATGGTCCCCATTGCGAACGGCCTGGGGTCAACAATTTCAGCCGCCCCGAAACGCCGGGCAGCAACCCAGCCGGCTCCATAGGCCATTTCCCCGTGGGTCAATGTGGGACCGTCTTCCACAACCAGAACCCGTTTACCCTGAATGGCGGAAGGATCATCCACAAAGAGCGGAGAGGCACCTTCCAGAATCACCGCGTCCGGGGCCAGCTTCCGGAGTGATTCATGTAGGGCAAGCACGGCATCCGGATCTGCGGTATCCACTTTGTTGATCACAAATGCATCAGCGGTCCGGGCATTGGCTTCGCCAGGATAATAGCGGGTTTCATGTCCCGGCCGATGAGGATCAGCCACAATAATCTGAAAATCCGGGACATAAAATGCCAGATCATTATTTCCGCCGTCCCAGAGAATGATATCGGCTTCTTTTTCAGCTTGCCGCAAAATTGCCTCATAATCCACACCGGCAAATACCAGGACATCATTGACAATGTGGGGTTCGTATTCTTCCCGTTCTTCAATCGTGCATTCATGTTTGTCCAGGTCTGCCAGTTCACCAAATCGCTGAACCGCCTGTTTCACCAGGTCTCCGTAAGGCATCGGATGGCGAATCACAGCCACTTTTTTCCCCATCTCGGTCAAGATCTGGGCGACCCGGCGGGTGGTTTGACTTTTTCCACTCCCGGTTCGGACAGCACAGACTGAGACAACAGGCTTTGATGATTTCAGCTGGGTGTTCTTCAAACCCATTAAACGAAAATCTGCTCCGGCCGCCAGGACCCGGGATGCAATATGCATCACGTATTCATGGTTTACATCGCTGTAGGCAAAAACAACCTGCTGGACATCTTCGTCCGCGATTAATCTTTCCAGCTCGGATTCCGGGTAAATTGGAACGCCTTCCGGATAGAGGTCTCCGGCCAGTTCAGGTGGATATTTTCTACCCTCGATATTGGGAATCTGGGTCGCTGTAAATGCGACTACTTCGTAATCCGGGTTATCCCGGAAATAGACATTGAAATTATGGAAATCCCGCCCTGCGGCGCCCATGATAAGTGTTCGTTCAGGCATGGTAGCTCCTTCTACATCAGATAATAGTTTTTCAAGCTAAGAATTGCTGATCTTGAGATACTTATTGTAAATCTATCCAGTATTGATTCCAGTGACATATGACCTGCACTCACCAGAGATCTGGACCCGATTTTTCTACATCACATCACATCGGGAGCCGTGATTCCCAGCAGCCCCAGGGCTGAGGAAAGTACGCAGCGGGATGCCTTGACAATCCGCAGCCGGAACTCCCGCACCTCTGACTCTGCGTTCAGGACCGGACAAACCCGGTAAAAATTATTGAAAGAACGGGCCAGCTCATAGGCGGCGTTGGTGATATGAAGGGGTTTTAATTCCGCAGCGGCTTTTTGGACCACTTCCGGAAATTGAGAAAGATTTTCGATTAAGGCGATTTCAGCTGGATCCAGCTTGTATTGGACCTCTATGCTGTCCGTTTTTGAGTCTGCTTTTTCCAGGATGCTGTTGGCCCGGACATGAGCGTACTGGATGTAGGGAGCAGCCTGGCCGTTGAAATCAAGAGCGGTTTCCCAATCAAAAGTAACCACCCGGGTGTTATCCCGATCCAGCATCGGGAATTTAATTGCACCGAGCCCCACAGCGTTGGCAACCTCCTGCTTGAGCCCCGAATCCAAGTCAGGATTCTTTTCTTCTACAACCTCAAGGGCCCGGGATCGGGCCTCCTGAATCAAATCTTCCAGCAAAACAACGGTCCCTTCCCGGGAAGCCATGACCACATTTCCGGGAAGATTTACCAGTTCATAGGAGAGATGCCGCAGCTTGTCGGCCCACTCGTAGCCAGCGATCTCCAGAGTTTTCCAGACCTGCTGAAAATGCAAACTCTGCCGGACATCCACGACATAAATAGACTGATCCAGATCATACTCTTCAAATTTTAACCGGGCTAAAGCGAGATCCTCGGTTGCATACAGCGCTGTTCCATCAGACCGGAGCACTACCAGCACCCGGTATTTTTCTTTTTTCAGGTCGAGCTGTTCATCAATCCGGACAATCACCGCGTCATCCGGCCGAAGATCCTCAGCAATCCCCTCCTCAATCAAATCCTGGACCATTTCTTTACCCGGAACTTCAACCTCGCTGTTGGCATAAAATCGGTCAAAATGAATATCCAGCACCTCGTAGAGTTGTTCAAAACCAGCAACCGACCAGGAGCGGGTTTCCTCCCAGAGATTTACCACATCCGGGTCTCTTTGATCCCAGCGGGTGTACAGCTCCCTGATTTCACTTTCCAGGTCTGGGTTTTCAGCCAATCTGCGGTTCGCTTCAGCGTAGAGCTCCCCCATCCATTTTGTGGTCTCCTGAGGCGGTTTTTCACCTGCGTGGTGTTTTTGATAATTCCAGAGCCACTTAATAACATGGAGTCCGATATCCCCATAATAATTAACACGGACAACCTGGTGTCCGGCGAACTCGAGGATACGGCAGACAGCATCACCGAGAATGGCGCTCCGGAGATGCCCGACGTGAAACGCTTTATGGGTGTTCGGTTGGGAAAACTCAACCATTACTTTCTTTCCAGTTGAAGGCCCCTGTCCAAAATTCGAGTCCTCTTCAAGCACCCGGTCCACAACCATCTGGCCGAATTTACCTGTTTTGTAATACAGGTTTAAATATCCATTCACAGCCTCGACCCGGGAAAATGAATCTCCCGCCTTCAAGCGTTCGGCAACGAGATCAGCAAGTTCTCCCGCCCGCTCCGGGACATTGATCTTTCTCCTTGAGCGTGCTTCCTGGGCAGCTGTTTTGAAAAATGAGGTTGAAATTCCCCACTCACCGTGAAAGGGAACCGGGGTCCATTCCAAACCCTCGATCCCCGAGATTTCCTGGGATTGAAGAATTTCCAGAATTTGTTTTTCTAACTGAGATTGTTCTGCATTTAGCATAAGCACCTGAACCGGGAGATAAAATTCATCGAAATTATAACATGGGGCAGAATCAATAGAAAAAGCGGGAGCTTGGATCACTCCCGCTGAATAGTGTGATTTAATTCCGGAGGCAGTCCGGTAAAGTCAGGCTCAGGCTTGCTTTTCAAGAGCAGCAAGCTGCTTCATGATCCTGCCTTTTCTCCGGGATGCATTGTTTTTATGAATGGCACCTTTGGCAGCCGCTTTATCCAGGGCTTTGACAGCCTCATGGGTTGCCGTCCGGGCCTCTTCTAGATTCTGTTCTTCAATTGCTGTGAATGCTTTCTTCACCAGGGTGCGCGCTTTGCTTTTGTAGGAGCGGTTGCGAGCCCGATGCTTGACATTCTGTCGTTCTCGTTTTTGTGATGATTTTAAACCCACAGTACTTCCTCCGTCTGTTTCATTCAAGGTTCCTGATTCAGGATACACATTTTATAGGATGGACCCTGTTTTGTCCAGCCATTTGAATACCCGCCTTTTTTATATAGCCCAATGAAATTGGGTCGAACAAAGCAAACCCTATCTCAGGAGAATGGAAAATGGTATCATTTTCTTCCCAGGCCAGTCGGGTGGTTGCGCCTTCATGGAAGGTGAGGAAAGTCCGCACTCCACCGGGCACGGTGCCGGATAACATCCGGGGCGGAGTAATCTGCCGGATCGGGCCACAGAAAGGACACCGCTCCTTCGGGAGTAAGGGTGAAATGGTGGTGTAAGAGACCACCGGCGCAGGCAGCAATGTCCGCGGCCAGGCAACCCCCACCGGGAGCAAGGCCAAGCAGGGATGAACTCCTCCGGGAGGGGAGGCGGTCCCGTCTCCCTCGAATCCCAGGTAGGCTGCACCGAGGGATCCCGCAAGGGGTCCCCCAGACAGATAATCACCCCCGGTTCAGGTCGGGAAGAAGCCCTCCGGGGTGTAAACCAACCTGCCCCGGGACAGAATGCGGCTTATAGACCGGCCTGGGGTGATTCAAGGGCTCGAATCACCATTCCGAAATATAACCTGGATGATCTTCATCCTGTTTTAATAACCGGAATAAAATCTAATTAGAAAATCAACTATACTAGAACAAAATCATACTTATTTCTACCTTTTTCTTGCTTATTCGATAAGGACCCACCATGCCTTTCTCTCACCGGTCAAAATCCGAAATCCTGATCATCGGCGGCGGGGTGATCGGAGTTTGCTCCGCCTACTACCTGCTGCAGGAAGGATTTTCGGTCACCCTGCTCGAGAAGGACCGGATCAACGCCGGCAGCACCTACGGCAACGCCGGGCTGATCATCCCCAGCGACTCGCTCCCGGTTCCCGCTCCCGGAGCCCTGACCCAGGGTCTGCGCTGGCTGCTGGACAGCGCCAGCCCTTTTTACATCAAACCCACCCTGGACCCGGACGTACTGCGCTGGCTGTGGGGCTTCCAGGGCGCCTGCCGGGAACGGGCCTGGCGCCGGGCTGCTCCCCTGCTGACCGAGCTGAGTGTGAAAAGTGTTCCGCTCTTTGAAGAAATCATCCAGCAGGAAGGAATTGACTGCCACTACCAGCGGGAAGGACTGATGCTGCTGTATGAAAATCAGCACAGCCTCCTGGAAGGAATTAAGCTGCTGGAAAAGTTGGTGGAATATCAAATTGAGGGAGAAGTACTCAGGGGAGAAAAATTAAAGCAGCGCTTTCATCCAGCCCGGCCGGAGATTGCCGGTGGAATTTTTTTCGAGCCGGACGCCCACCTCGACCCAGCGATTTTTACCGCTCAGTTAGCAGACCGCTGTGTCGATCAAGGACTGGATCTTGTGGAGGACTGCGAGGTGCTGGGGTTTGAACGCTCCGGTTCCGAAATTTCCGGAGTGAAAACTACCCGGGGTTCATTCCAGATGGAACAGGTGGTGCTGGCCGCCGGGGCCTGGACCCAGCCGCTCGGAAAACAGCTCGGGCTGCACCTGCCGGTTCAGCCTGCCAAGGGCTACAGCATCACGGTAGAACGCCCGGGACATTATCCAGAGATCCCGCTGCTGCTGGACGAAGCCAAGATCGCGGTCACCCCACTGGGGAACACCCTGCGGTTTGCCGGGACCCTAGAGCTGGCCGGGTTGAACCTGGATATCAACCTGAAACGGGTCCAGGCCATTCTCGATAACGCCGCCCGTTACCTTTCAGTTGATATTAAAGATCACCCTCTGGTAGAAATCTGGCGCGGTTTGCGCCCCTGCACTTCGGACGGGCTGCCGATCATCGGCCGTTCCCGAAAAGTGACCAACCTGATCGCGGCAACCGGCCACTGCATGCTGGGAGTCTCCCAGGGAACACTGACCGGCAAACTGGTGGCCGGGATCACTGCGGGCAATCAGTCTGACCTGGATCTTGATGCCCTCAGCCCGGATCGTTTTTAGATACCGTTATACGGTTCTCCGGGGGAAAATAAGCAGGATTATCATCACCCCCGGAGGGTTACATTCTAACTGTTCTTAATCCCCTCTATTGACTACAATTGACAATTGAAAGCCACCTGATATACTTGTGATATATCAACAATATATAACCTGAACATCTCTGCAATCATCACCGCTCAACAGCACCCATAAGGTTAAAGGAGTCCAAATTCATGGCTATCTTTTCACCCCGAAGATATCAAGCCCGCTTCCGCCCCATGCGGCGCGAAGACACCCTGCCCATCCGGATTTTCACCGCCGGCGAAGGACTGATGAAAGGCGTGTTATTCGGCTGCCGGATGTGCGGCAACTGCATTCTGCAGGAAACCGCTTTCATCTGCCCCATGACCTGCCCCAAAGGTCTCCGCAACGGATTGTGCGGCGGCGCCACCCCTGAAGCTTGCGAGGTCGATGAAACCCGACCCTGCACCTGGTACAAAATTTACGAGCGCTCTGAGAAAATGGGCCGGGAACACAAATTAATGGAAATCAATGCCCCGATGGACGGCAGTCGGGTCGGCCGCGAAACCTGGATTGACGTTGTCAAAACCTGGCGCGAAGTAGAAGAAAGCCCCCGTCTGGTGAACTTCTTCACCAACCGCGAGAAATTCCAGGAAGATTGGGAGCGCGTCTTTTACACCATCCGTCAGCCGGATTGGTGGGAAGGAGACAGCGAATATCATGCTCCGGCTTACGAGGAACCAGTTTCTCTCCTGGAAGCCAACCTGCAAACCGGTGAGTTCACCTGCACCGCAGAAATCGCTCCCCCGCTGAGTGTTTCTCCTCATGTGATCAGCAAAAAAGCCGGATGGATGGAAGATTACATCCCGGCCGCCAACTTCACGGATAATGCATCGGCCACGCCCCGGATGGGCAGCCTGGCTTCCAGTAAAGTCTGTCTGGATGCCGGTCTGGAACCAGTCATGCAGCTCCAGGCTCGCGATCGAAGCCGGGCTGTGATTGCTTCCGATGCCCTGGGCGCCGCCGGACTCGGCATTAAGAACATTCTCTGCCTGACCGGCGATCACCACCGCTTCGGCCCCAACCCGACTATTAAACCCGATCAGTTTGATATGGACGGAATCCAGATCTTATGGATGCTGCGCCGGATGCGGGATAAAGGCATTTACATTGATGGTCGGCCGATCAAGAATCGACCGGAATTCTTCCTGGGCGCGGCAGCTTCACCATACGGTGCCCCACCAAAATATGAAGCTATCCGGGCTGAAAAGAAAATCAATGCCGGAGCCCAATTTATCCAGACCCAGCCGATTTTTGATTATGATCGATTCTTGGACTGGCTGGAAGCACTCGACAAGCGCAATTTACTGGACAAGGTTTACATCCTTGCCGGCCTGACCCCGATGAAGAGCGCCCGCGCGGCTCACTTCATGACCGGGGATGTCCCCGGGGTGTATATCCCGGACGAACTGGTGAAGCGGATGGACAACGCCGGTGATAAAGAAGGTCAGATGGAAGAAGGCGTGACCATTGCCCTTGAAATCATCGAAAAGCTGCACAACACCAAGGGCGTGAGCGGTTTACACATCATGGCCATTCACTGGGAGGATATCGTTCCCCGCCTGATGGATGAAGCAGGACTGCCCAAACCCTCCATCAAGTCTCTGGCTGGGGTGAAATAACCTCATCCCATGATACCTGGACCCGTGCTCAAGCCTGGCACGGGTCTTTTTTTATGACAGGACAATCACAATCCTATATAATGAAAGCACCCCACGCTATATTGATCAGACACAGGAGATCACAATGACAGAAAATTCTGACAGAAAACAGCGCAGAAAGCGCAGGCACCGTTCCGGCGGTGAAGATCAGAATCTTGAGCAAATCAAGCGCCAAATCCCAATCTATGAAATCCTCTCTGAGGAACAGATAGAAATTATCCATGAACGCTCAATGGAGGTTCTGGAAGAAGTCGGGATTGATTTCTACCTGGAAGAAGCGCGGGAGATCCTGAAGGAAAACGGGGTCAAACTTGAGGGTGAAACCGCATTCTTTACCCGGGACCAAGTTGAAGAACAGATGGCTAAAGCGCCGAGTGAATTCACGCTGCTGGCCCGCAACCCAGAAAACAACCTGGTAGTCGGCGGTGATAAAGCCGTCTTTGCCCCGGTATACGGCCCCCCTTTCGTTTATGACCGGGAACGGGGACGCCGCGATGCTACCCTGGAAGATTTCCAGAATTTTATCAAGCTGTCCTACATGAGCCCGTATATGCACCACTCAGGCGGGACGATTGTCGAGCCGACTGATATACCCTCCGAAGTCCGGCACCTGGACATGCTATACAGCCATATCAAATATTCGGACAAATCTTTCATGGGTGCCGTAATGGAACGGGCTCACGCGGAAGACAGCGTTAAAATGGTGGAAATGCTGCACGGAGCAGAAGCCGTCCGTGAAAATCCAGCTTTGATTTCCCTCATCAACATCAGCAGCCCCCGGCGGCTGGATGACCGGATGCTGGAATCCCTGACTGTATATGCCAAAGCCCGCCAGGCAGTGATCATCACCCCCTTTATTATGGCCGGGGCGATGTCGCCGGTCTCTCTGGCAGGGACCTTGATCCAGCAGAACGCTGAGGCTCTGACCGGTCTGGTATATGCCCAGATGGTCAATCCCGGCACACCGGTGGTTTATGGTTCCTTTATGACCAATATCGACCTGAAATCCGGGGCCCCGGTCTTCGGCTCTCCTGAAAGCCAGATGGCCCTTTTAGCCAGCGCTCAAATGGCTAAGCGCTATCAGGTCCCCTTCCGGAGCGGCGGGATGTTCGCCACTTCGAAAGTCTCCGATGCCCAGTCTGCCTATGAATCAGTGATGACTATGCTGCCAGCTGTGCTCGGACGGGTTCATTTCATTCTGCACGCAGCAGGCTGGCTGGAAGGCGGAATGGTGGCCGGCTATGAAAAATTCGTTATGGACTGCGAAATGCTGGGAATGTTCCACACCTTGAGCACAGGAATCGATTTCTCCGAGGAGGCCCAGGCCATGGATTCACTCCGCAGTGTTGAACCCGGCGGACATCACCTCGGCACCAAGCACACAATGCGCAACTTCCACACCGCCTTTTACCGCTCAGAACTCTTTGATTACAAGGATGTTGACCAGTGGGTGGAAGACGGCAGCGTGACAGCTGAAGAAGCTGCCACAGCCCGCTACAAAGAACTGCTGGCTTCCTATGAAGCACCGCCCCTGGATGAAAAATTAGACCAGGAGCTTTTGGACTTTATTGCCAAACGCAAGAAGGAGATTCCCGAGGAAGATTAACTCGCATCTCCAGAGTTGAAATAAAATTAATCCGGCAGCTGATGGTTCAGCTGGAAATATTGAGATATTTGGTAAGAATCTATCACTTTCCAGCGTCATGACCTCAGCTGCTTTTTTAATCACAATCTAATAATCTCCTGTGCGGACTCATATTTATTATTAGTAGCACTTAACCGTATCTAATTCAGAGGAGGAACCAAATGGGAGAACGCAGAACCCCGCTGTATGATATCCATCTCCGGACCGCATCCAAGATGGTCAAAGGCGGTGGCGATTATCATTATCCCTTATCTTACACTTCCCCCGTAGAAGAACACCTTAATACACGCACGAATGTCGGTTTGCAGGATCTATCCACCATGGGTGAAGTGGACGTCAAAGGTCCTGGCGCAGAACGTCTGTTAAACCGCCTGCTGGTAAATGAAATCCGCGATATGCATCCGGGCCAGATGCGCTATTCGACCCTCTGCAATCCGGAAGGGGGAATCGTGGATGATATCACCGTCTATAAATTTGGTGATGAGCATTTCATGGTTGTCACCAGCTCCGGACCTCGCAAGAAAACCACCCGCTGGATTGCCGAACATGCTGTCGGCCAAAGCACTTATATTACCGATCAGGGGGGAGCCCTGGGATTGATCTCTGTCCAGGGACCGCGCTCCCGTGATTTTCTGCTGAATATCAGCCAGGAAATTGACCTCGAGAATCTCCGGTTTTTTAATTTTGATCGAGGGATAATTGGTGAGACTAATGTGCTGATATCCCGCTCCGGCTATACCGGGGAACACGGCTATGAAGTTTATATTCCCGCCGAGCAAACTCAACATTTATGGGAAACCATGCTGCAGGAAGGTGGTGAGTACGGCATTCAGCCCTACGGCGTAAGTGCGATGCAAAGTTTGAGGATTGAAAAAGCTTATCCATTGTACGGTCCAGATATCAATGAGGATATTAACCCCTTCCAGCTTGGCTTGCATTCCTGGATCCGGTTTGACAAGCGAGAATTCGTCGGTCGGGATGCCCTGCTTGAGATTCAGGACAGGGGGTTAGATCAGCGCTGGGTTGGAATGTATATTAACAGCAGCCTAGCCGGAAAATCTGGGGATCGGATCTTCAGTATTGCCGATATCAATTCCTTCCAGGAGAGGATGTACTCCGGAAGTGAAGCCGGTGATGAATTAGATATTGAAACCGCCGGTGTGCAGGTTGGTGAGCTGACCTCAAGCGCCAAAGGACACAGCGTGGGTGAAATGCTTGGACTGGGTTTTGTGGACACCACCCATGCCTGGACCGGCAACATCCTGCTGGTGGAAATCAATCAGCGGCCGGTGCTGACGAAAATTGTTTCCACTCCTTTCTTTGACCCCGGCAATATCCGGCTCCGCTCCCGGGCACCGCGAAAGGTGGAACCATGACCACCTATCATCAACGCTATCACACCATTGTTCTCGGTGTCGGCGGGATGGGCAGCGCCGCAGTCTACGAACTTGCCCGGCGCGGGAAACGGGTGCTGGGTCTGGAAAAATTTGACATCCCGAACACGATGGGGTCCTCCCATGGCTACACCCGGATCATCCGCAAAGCATATTATGAAGACCCTTCCTATGTGATGCTCATCCAACGAGCTTATGATCTCTGGGAAGAAATCGAGCGCCAGGCTGGCAAGGAACTCATGATCAAAACCGGATCGCTTGATGCCGGCCCGGCAGACAGCTGGGTCTTTAAAGGGTCCCAGCAGTCCTCTGTCGACCATGGACTGATACACGAAGTATTAACTGGAAGGGAGATCAACCTGCGCTTCCCCGGATATCAACTTCCGGAAGAATTAATGGGGGTCTACCAGCCGGATGGTGGCTTCCTGATTCCCGAGGACAGCATTGTGTCCTACGTCGAAGCCGCTCACAGCCTGGGAGCCGAAATCCACGGCAGGGAGACCGTGCTCTCGTGGGAACCGGAGGGATCCGGTGTCCGGGTCTTCACAGATCGAGATCAGTACCTGGCAGATCGATTGGTAATTACCGCCGGGGCCTGGAACGCAGAAATCCTTCCTTTCCTGCGCGGCTTTTTGCAACCCGAACGCCAGGTTCTGGCCTGGCTCCAGCCAACCCGGCCGGAGTTTTTCACCCCGGGAAGATTCCCGGTTTTCAATCTGCTGGTCCCGGAAGGCCGCTATTACGGCTTCCCTGTTCATGGCGTGCCCGGATTTAAATTCGGGAAATATCACCATTTCGAAGAGGTTGTCCAGCCGGATCAATACCATCGAGAACCTACCCTAGAAGATGAGGTCATGCTCCGGGATTTCGCTTCACGCTATTTTCCGCAGGGCACCGGGCCCACAATGTCCCTGGTAGCTTGCATGTTCACCAATTCCCCGGATAAACACTTCATCATCGACCTGCACCCGGAATATCCCCAGGTTTCCTTTGCAGCTGGATTCTCCGGCCACGGATTCAAATTTGCCAGTGTGGTCGGGGAGATCATGGCAGATCTAGCAGATTGGGGCAGCACCCGGCACAATATTCAGCTCTTCAATCTGGCCCGTTTTACCGGCCAGGTCAGCGAGCTGTACCAGGATCATCCAGCCCTGAACCGGAGCAGCCGGATACAGCGATTCTCACACCAGAGAACCCGCCGCGGATTCCATTCTTCCCGGATGCACAGCCTGTCACCGATCAGGACAGCCCGCCCCGGATCTTCCCACCGGAAAGCTCTGCCGGACCTGGGACGGCCTGGCAGTCCGCCAGCCGATCGGATCCGCTCGGGAAGCCGGACAGGTTCGAAAAGATATAACCGGCAGTCCCCGGTTCTGCCCTGGCATCCGGAAGACCCTTCCCGATTCTGGGATACCACCAATCCCTGGTTCTGGGAAAAAGATGATGTGAAGCCGTTCTGGTAAAAATGAAAAAGAGTGCAAATTGAAGGGAGAAATTATGGAGAAGAAAGCGAATTTGGTGATCATAGGCGCAGGAATTGTCGGGGTCAGCACCGCCTACCACCTTACAAAATTAGGCTGGAAAGACATCGTCGTGCTTGATAAGGGGCCACTTTTTCACACCGGGGGATCAACCTCCCATGCACCCGGTCTGGTCTTCCAGACCAACGGCTCCAAAACCATGTGCCATTTTGCCCAGGATACCGTCAATCTATTAAACAACCTGCATTCAGAACAGCACCCCACCTTCTACCAGGTGGGCGGAATAGAAGTTGCCTACACACAGGATCGCTGGCGGGATCTGCACCGCCGTCTGGGTTGGGCCCGGGCTTACGGCCTCGATGCTGCCCTGATCTCCCCCTCGGAAGTCCAGGAAAAAATTCCAATCCTCGACCCCTCGGTCATTCTGGGAGGTCTTTTTGTCCCCAGCGATGGAGATGCTGTGGCTGTCAATGCTGTGGAGGCCATGGCTCAGTACACCCAGGATCAAGGAGCCGCTGTTTACCACGGGGACGTGGAAGTGACTGGTTTTGAAGTTGATAAGGGCCGGGTCCGGAGCGTGAAAACCAGCCAGGGTGAGATCCAGGCTGAGAGCGTTTTATTGGCAACCAATATCTGGGGACCCGTGCTGTCAGATCAATTAAATGTAGATTTACCCTTGATGGCGGTTGAGCACCAGTACTTGATCTCCGAGCCTCTGGATGAATTGAAGGGAGAAACACGGGAAATTGTGCACCCTATTCTTCGCCACCAGGACTTTTCAATGTATTACCGGCAGCATAAGGATGCCTACGGAATCGGATCCTATAAACACGAGCCCCTGCTGGTCGATCCCTATCAGGTCGGCAAAGACGCCATGCGCCCCTTCACCGCTGGCGATTTCCGTGGCGCGCACGCTGCTACCAAGGAACTGCTGCCTGTAATGCGCGGAAAAGAATACCCCACCACATTTAACGGGATGTTCGCCTTCACCATTGACGGCTACCCAATTATGGGTAAACCACATCATCTAGAAAATTTCTGGACGGCGATCGGGGTTTGGGTCACTCACGCCGTCGGGGTCGGGAAAGCGATGGCGGAATGGATGGATTCGGGACAGCCCCAGATCAACCTGCTGGGAATGAACGTTAACCGCTTTTCGGATTACATGACCAGTAAATTCTACTTGAGGAGAACTGCTGCCCAGCAGTACCGCGAGGTTTATGACATCATCCATCCCAAACAGCAGATGGAGCACACCCGCCAGATCCGCCTTGCCCCCTATCACAAACACTTAACTGCGCTCGGCGGGGAATTCTTTGAAAGTGTGGGCTGGGAGCGTCCCCAGTGGTACCGCTCCAACGCCCGGCTTTTACCGCAATACCAGGACCAAATCCCCGAGCGGACTGGCTGGGAAGCCCGCTACTGGTCCCCGATTCAGGGCGCAGAGCATCTGGCCGCCCGTGAAACCGCAGCTTTATTTGAACTCAGTTCGTTTTTCAAAATCGAAGTCAGCGGCCCGGGAGCAGCTTCCTACCTGGAAAATTTGTCCGCGAACCGGGTCCTGCGCGGGATGGGAAAGATCACTTATACCGCCCTGCTCAACCACAAAGGAAGTATCCAGGCTGACCTGACCATCACCCAGGTCGCAGATGATCGTTTCTGGGTTCTGACCGGCGGTGGAACCGGGGAAGAAGACCTGGCCTGGATGATTGAAAATGCTCCGGGGGACGGCAGCGTTTCCATTCAGGATATCTCTTCTCAGTACACGGCTGTCGGGCTCTGGGGGCCCCGCGCCAGGAAGATTTTAGCCCGGAGCACTGAAGCTGATGTTTCAAACAAAGCCTTTCCATATTTGACGGCCCGGAAAATCTATCTTGAATCGATCCCGGTTTGGGCCTTCCGGATTTCTTATGTGGGAGAGTTAGGCTGGGAGCTTTATACTCCGGCAGAATTTGGAAACCGGCTCTGGAAAGTTTTGTGGGAAGCAGGTCAGAAGGACCAGTTGATCCCGGCGGGAATGGGCGCCTTTGAATCAATGCGCCTGGAAAAAGGCTACCGCGCCCTGGGAGCTGAATTGAGCGCAGAATATACCCCGTATGAAGCTGGCTTGGGTTGGGCCGTAGATTTCACGCAGGACGACTTTATTGGCAGAAAGGCGCTCGAAGAGGCCATCAAAATACCTCCAACCAGGAAACTGTCCTGCCTGACCCTGGAAGAAGGAACCCCGCTTGGAAAAGAGCCTGTCCTGGATGAAAATCAGGTCATTGGTTATATCAGCAGCACCGATTACGGCTATAGTGTAGGAAAACACATCGCATATGCCTACCTGCCGGAAGAATATACAGAACAGGGATCCAGGGTCGAAATTGAGATCTTTGGAAAACGTTATCAGGCAGTCGTTGCTGAAGATCCACTTTTTGATCCCGGGATGAAGCGCATCAAAGCATAATTTCAAGGAGAAAAAATGGCAACTTATCGGATTCTATATTGGCATGATATCCCCTCTCAGGTCAGGGTTGATGATCAGGAAGGACGGGTGAGCAAACCGCTCCCGGAACGCTTCCAGCTGGCTATTGATGAAGCCGCCATGCGCGCCAAAGCAATTGATGATGACAGCTACCTGAACGGCTTCCGCTGGTCAGAGGAGAAGGAGCGGGCTGGCACAGCAGAAGTTGTCGCTGCCCAGGTGCTGGAAGAGCTGGACTATAACTACCCGGAAATTGATTGGAAGAAAACTGCTGAACAGGTCAAAGCCGTTAAAAAGTAGAGAATACACCACATATGACAGATCAAAACAGCCAGGCTCGATCCAAACACACCCTGATCTTGATGCCCTCCGGCAGAAGGGATCAAATCCAGGCCGAAACAACTCTTCTGGAGGCTGCTGAGAGCATGGGGGTCCAAATCGAGAGCATCTGCGGTGGGAAGCAAACCTGTCATAAATGTCATGTAGTCCTGGAAGAAGGCAATTTTGAGAAACATGGGATCAAATCTCAGGCATCCCATCTCTCCCCGCGGGAAGATCAGGAAATCCAGGCTCTGCAGGAAATTGGGCTTCCTGACCAGCGTTTGGCCTGTGCCGCCCGAATTCAGGGGGATGCCTTAATCAGCATTCCAGAAGAAAGCCGGGGCCAGAAGCAAATCATTCGGAAAACTGCCTCAACAAAAACAATCAAAATTAACCCCGCTGTTCGGCAGCATTACATTGAGGTGAATCCAGCAGCACTGGGTGAACATCGGGGAGATTGGGGCAGAGTCCAGGATGCCCTGAACGAGCAGTGGGAACTGACAGATCTGGAGATTGACCTCCATGCCCTGCAGCGGCTTCAACCAGCCCTGGAGGATGGCAGCCGGAAAATAACAGCGACCGTGTGGTCCGGATCCAGAGTGCTTGAGATCCAACCCGGATATGTGGAAGGCGCTTATGGACTCGCTGTGGATGTCGGCAGCACCACGATAGCCTGCTATTTGAGTAATATCCGGACTGGAGAACTGCTCTCAACCACCTCAAACATGAACCCCCAGGTTTCATTTGGCGAGGATTTAATGAGTCGGGTCTCCTACTCCATGAACCGCCCGGATGGATTGAAGAAAATGAACCGGGTTGTAATTGAGGCGATCAACCGTCTGGCAGCTGATGCGGCCCGCCAGGCAGGTATCCGCAGCCGTCAAATATTCGAAATTACTCTCGTTGGAAACACCACCATGATCCACATCCTCCAGGGAATCCCCCCTGATCAATTGGGAGGAGCACCTTTTGCTTTAGCCAACCGGGATGCCCTGGATCTGAAGGCCAGCGAATTGGGAATCAAGCTTCATCCGGCTGCCATGGCTCACATCCTGCCCTCCCAGGCTGGACACGTCGGGGCGGATAATGTCGGGGTCCTGATTGCGGAGCAGCCCTACCTGGAAAATCACACCATACTCACCGTGGATGTCGGCACCAATGCGGAGATTGTGCTCACCCGCGGCGATCTGATGTTCAGCGCCTCCAGTCCTACCGGTCCGGCCTTTGAAGGTGGACAGATTTCTTCCGGGATGAGAGCCGCACCGGGAGCCATCGAACGAGTCCGGATCGACCCGGAAACCAAACAGGCCCGCTTTCGTGTTATCGGCGAGGAACGCTGGTCAGACACCTGGCCCAGCGGGGAGGACGTTCCACTGGAAGACCAACCCCGCCATCTGGCCGCGGGGATCTGCGGTTCTGGAATAATTGAAGTCGTCGCTGAACTTTACACAGCCGGATTAATTACCGGCGATGGGAGGTTCGATCCCCGGGTTGAAACCGAATATCTGATCTGGGATGAGGAAAAACGCAAAGGTGCATATCTGCTGTCCGATGCAGAACAATCTTCCACAGGAAAACCGCTCCTGATCCTCCAGGAAGATATCCGCAACATTCAGCTCGCAAAAGCAGCCTTATACGCCGGAGCAAAACTGTTAATGTCCAAAGCCCGGGTCACTCAGCTGGATGAAATCATCCTGGCCGGCGCTTTTGGGAGCTACATCGAACCCCAGCATGCCCTGGTTCTCGGGCTGATACCGGATTGCGATCTGGAAAAAATCCATGCGGTGGGCAACGCAGCTGGAGATGGAGCCCGGATCGCCCTTTTAAATCAGGACCGCCGGCGTGAAGCTGGAGAGATCGCCCGGCAGGTGACGTACATCGAAACAGCTGTTGATCAAGACTTTCAGCAGGAATTTGTCAGTGCGATCCATATCCCTCACAAGCAGGATGAGTTCCCCCATCTGAAAGGGATCCTCCCGGAAAAACAGACCGCAGCTCCCCGCTCCCGCAAACGGCGCTTCCGAAGGAGTCCGCGGTCTTAACAAAAATTCATCCTGGCTGACGATGATTGCACTAAAATTAACCTAGAATTATTGAATAGAGTTAGAGGTGACTTATGAATGATGAAATTAATATCAAAACCATGAACGAAAAAGAAATCCTTGAATTGATGAAAGAGGATCTTTACGATGGATATAAAGAGGAAATTGTAGAAGAGGTCAAGGAACTGCTGGACCGCGGTATGCAGCCCTATGATGTCCTGACCAATGGCCTGGTAAGCGGGATGGATATTGTCGGCGAGGATTTCAGAGATGGAATCTTATTTGTTCCGGAAGTTCTGATGTCTGCCAAAGCGATGAAAGGCGGTATGGAGGTTCTCAGACCGCTGCTGGCTGCTTCAGATGCACCCAAGCAAGGTACTGTTGTGATCGGTACGGTTAAAGGGGACATCCATGATATTGGCAAAAACCTGGTGGCAATGATGCTGGAAGGTGCCGGATTCACGGTGGTTAATATCGGGATCAACAACGATGTAGACAGCTATCTGGAAGCGATTGAGGAGCACCAACCAGACATTCTGGGAATGAGTGCTCTGCTGACAACTACCATGCCCTATATGAGAAAAGTAATCCAGGCATTAAAAGAAAACAATTTACGGGATGAAATCATTGTCATGGTAGGCGGTGCTCCGCTCAATGATGCTTTTGCAGAAGATATCGAAGCAGATGCTTACTGCCGGGATGCAGCGGTTGCCGTGGAAACTGCAAAAAAATTCATGAAGCTCAAAAAACCAGCTTGATATAAAATACAGTTACAATCCGCTGATCAGATGCTGGAAACGGGAGCACCCATGGGAAAATTTGAAGAACTTTTGGAAACCGGTCAGCCCATCCTCCTCGATGGAGCGATGGGAACCATACTGATGGATGCCGGACTGGAACACGGAGATCCACCAGAAGAATGGAATATCAGTCAACCAGATACAATCCGCCGGATTCACCGCCTGTACATTGAGGCAGGATCCGATATTATTCTGACCAACTCGTTTGGGGGCACCGCGATCCGGCTGGAAATGCACAAACTGGATGACCGGGTTTTTGAACTCAATCAAGCTGCAGCTGCCAATGCCCGTTCAGCAGCAGATGCAGCCTCAAGACTGGTACTGGTTGCCGGGTCGATGGGACCTACGGGTCAGCTCCTGGATCCAGTGGGAGAATTGGGCTATGAAGAAGCCTGCCAGGCTTTTGCAGATCAAGCAGAAGGATTAGCTGCCGGCGGGGTGGATTTGTTTTGGATCGAAACTATGAGTGATCTAGCTGAGGTCCGGGCAGCCGTGGAAGGTATCCGCCGGGTCAGTGACCTGCCGATCTCGGCCACAATGTCATTTGATACTCATGGACACACCATGATGGGGGTCCCTCCGGAGCGAGCGGTGACAGTTCTCCATGAACTGGATATCAACTTAATCGGTGCGAACTGCGGGACCGGCAGCGATGAATTGATTGAAGCAATTGCTGCCATGCATCAAACAAACCCAGAGCTGCCCCTGGTTGCCAAAGCCAACGCCGGGATTCCCCAGGTGAAAGATGGGGATGTAGTCTACAATGGAACTCCAGAATTAATGGCAAAATATGCCCTGGAAGTCCAAAAACAGGGGGCCCGCCTGATTGGAGGCTGCTGCGGCAGCACACCGGATCATATCCGGGCCATGGCAAAAGCATTAAAGAAATAAATCGTGTCAATCAGCACTCTATCCAGGGGGAAAAGGGGACGAGATGAGTTTTGGAAGCTGGCTGCGGGATCGTCCCGCATTTTTAGAATTTGTTTATCAGGCGGCTGAAAATACCGCCTTCTTTCTGGATCCATTGATCTCACGGATTGGCTACCAGCGGGTGGAGAAGTGGATCCGTCTGCCGGAAGAAGCAGCCAAAAAAGTTGTCTTTGACTGCCGGATGTGCGGTCAGTGCATTCTGCACTCGACCGGAATGACCTGCCCCATGACCTGTCCCAAGAATTTACGGAACGGGCCCTGCGGCGGCGTCCGGACCAACGGCAACTGCGAGGTAAAACCGGATATGCGCTGTGTCTGGGTGGAAGCCTATGAGCGCAACCAGAATATGAATATTTATCAGCATGAGCTGACCAATCTGCAGCCGCCGGTGAATCGGGAGTTAGAGGGCCGGGCTGCCTGGATCACCCTGCTGACCGGGGAGGATCGAGAAGTTCCCGCCGGCTGGGAAAATGTCGGTCCCCTGACGATTATTGATCAACCCCCTGAGTAAAACTGATTTCAGTCTAACCAAGAGAGGAGCACCAGGATGGATAAGCAGCAAACCTCGACCGAGAGTTACATCTCCGGCAGCCGGCTGGAGCGCATACTCCGGGCCGGTCGTTTTGCTGTCACAGCTGAACTCAATCCCCCGGACAGCGTCAACCCGCAGGAAGTCTATGACGCAGCTCTGGTCCTTTCCCGGGTCTGTGATGCGATTAATGCCACCGATGGATCCGGGGCAAACTCCCATATGTCCAGTGTTGCCATCTCTGCCCTGCTGATCCGGGCCGGGTACGAACCGGTAATGCAAATGTCCTGCCGGGATCGGAACCGGATTGCGATCCAGGGAGATGTGCTGGGTGGTGCAGCTCTGGGGGTAAAAAACCTGCTCTGTCTGACCGGGGATGATACCTCCGCCGGAGACCAGCCCCAGGCCAAACGGGTCTTTGACCTGGATTCAATCCATTTACTGCGGACAGTGAAAACTATGCGGGATCAGAACCGCTACCTGAGCGGTCGAAAAATTACAGATCCCCCCCAACTGCTGCTGGGAGCAGCAATCAATCCCTTTGTCCCTCCTTATGATTGGCGGCCGCTCCGTCTGGCAAAAAAAATTGAAGCCGGGGCAAATTTTATTCAATCCCAATACTGCTTCGATGTACCCCGCTTCCGGAAATTTATGAAGCAGGTCCGTGATCTGGGCCTGGATCAAAAGGTATGCCTGCTGGTAGGGGTCGGCCCCCTCCGATCGGAGCGGGCTGCTGAGTTTATGAGAACCCGGGTCCCGGGTGTGATGATCCCGGATTCTATCGTGGACCACTTGCGGAAAACCCCGTCGGAAAAGAAGCGGGATGTCGGAAAACAAATCTGTATTGAAATTATCCAGCAAGTGCGTGAAATCAAGGGCGTTGCCGGGGTCCATGTCATGGCCTACCGGCAGGAAGAATTAGTGGCGGAAATAATTGAAGAAGCCGGACTTTTACCCCGACCCCGGCAGCCCAAAGCCCCGGATGAAGATCCTTTCATCCAGCAAAGGAAATGGAAACGAAGCGGCTGATCATCTAACTCGAAAGACTTTCAGGAGATAATCTATGGAAACCGTCATCAGTTCCCCATCCAAAACAATTGTGATAGGCCCTGATCGACCCTTCACAATTATTGGAGAACGCATTAATCCCACCGGTAGGAAACAGCTGGCTGCCGAGATGGCTGCTGGAGATTATTCCCGGGTGAAAAAGGACGTCCTGGCTCAGGTAGCGGCGGGGGCTCATATGCTCGACGTCAACGCCGGGATCCCCCTGGCGGATGAACCTGCAATCCTTGAAGATATCATTCAATTGGTCCAGAGCCTGACCGATGTCCCGCTTTGTATTGATTCCTCGATCGTCGAGGCCCTGCGGCGGGGTTTAGAGACTTACAAAGGAAAAGCCCTGGTAAATTCAGTCACCGGGGAAGAAGAACGACTGGAGGAAGTTCTGCCGCTGATTAAAAAACACAATGCGGCAGTAATCGGAATCTCAAATGATGAAACCGGAATCTCGGATGACCCGGAAGTTCGCTTTCAGGTAGCGAAAAAAATTGTAGAAAGAGCTCAGGATCATGGGATACCTCCTGAGGATGTAATCATTGATCCGCTTGTGATGCCAATCGGAGCCAAGCAGTTTGCCGGGCGGCAGGTATTCTCCATCATCCGCCGGGTGCAGGAAGAACTAGGATGCAATACAGTGTGCGGTGCCAGCAATGTCTCCTTTGGGCTTCCGAATCGGTCTGCATTGAACAGCGCCTTTTTACCGATGCTGATTACTGCCGGGATGACCTGTGCAATCACCAATCCCCTTGAGTCTGAAATCAAACAGGCTATTCTGGCTGCAGATGCTCTTTACGGGAATGACAAAAACTGCGCAGCCTGGATTGAGGCAAATACAGGGGGTGATGGGCGGCGAAGCCGGCGCCGGGGCCGACGAACTCGTTCCAGGTCATGACTGCCGGATTAATTACGTGCGGTGCCCTGGCCCGGGAAGTGCGTTTTCTGATTCGGAAGTATAACTGGGATGCAGAAATTATCGGGGTCCCAGCTGTGGATCATGTCTTTCCAGATCGAATCGCACCTCACGTTGAAGAACGGATCCAATCATACCGGGATCAGTATCACCCGCTGATCGTGGTCTATGGAGACTGCGGCAGCCGCGGCGCGCTGGATGATGTGCTGAAAAAATATCAGGACATTCAGCGCCTGGAAGGACCACACTGCTACTATTTTTACGCAGGGGACCAGTTCCAGGAATTAATGGATCAAGAACCAGGTAGTTATTTCTTAACGGATTTTATGGTCCGCACTTTTAATGGATTAATTAAGAAAAGCATGGGGTTAGATCGCTATCCGGAGCTGGCAGCAGAGTACTTCCGGAATTACCGGCAGGTGGTTTTCCTGACCCAAACCGGGGAAGAAAAATTAATCCAGAAAGCGGAACAAATCGCCCAGGAGCTTAAATTTCCCCTCAAAGTGATTCAGACTGGATTTGGGCGCCTGGAAAGCGAGCTGGACAGCAGACTGAAAAATTACCAAAAAACAGCATCCTTGCCACAAAAATAGTGACACTTGTCATAATGCAATCTCCCCCGGCTCTCCCTATAATATATCACGGAGAATGAGTTTTTCTCCATCTAGTAACTCCAGGTGCAATCAGAGGAACCTTTGGATACTTGTCCAAACAATAAATTGACAAAGAATTTTCTCTCTGATATATTAGAAATATATTATCCCTTTCACGCAAAACAACAAAACCTGATTATCAATAGTACAGCAGGCCGGTCAGATAGATGCATAGTATTCTTTTGATCGATCATGATTCCGACACAAACTACCGTACATCCAAAGATGTATGTGCTTGAAAAATCGTGCAGGAACCTGAAGACTGTTCATCCCGCCTTTCCAGGAAGAGGGAAGGGCGAGTTATTTTACATTGAGAAAATCGGACTTCAAAAGCGATGAAGGAGGTGATAGCGGCAACCATACTTGTAGGAAAACTCATCATTCACAACATCAAGTTTTGAAAAATCTTTCCTAAGGAGGATTTGCATATGTTTTCCAAACGTTCCAAGTTATTCCTGATCGTGGCTGTGATGATAGCGCTCGCGTTGGTGCTGTCTGGCTGCCAGGAAAAGGTTGAGGAAGGAGAGGTCTTTAAGCTCGGTTTGTTAGGACCTTACTCCGGCCCAAGTGCGCAGACCGGCAAGCAGTTCAAGGGCGGCGCAACCATGGCTCTGGAAGAGTACGACTACAAAATCGGTCCTTACACCATTGAACCGGTGTGGATTGACTCCCAGTCCGACCCTGCCAAGGCCTCCCAGGCTTATGAGCAGGCCGTTGTTCAGGACGGGATTCAGGCTGGCGCCATCAACTGGCACAGCTCCGTTGCAGTGGCCGTGATGGAAGTCACCGCCAAGCACCAGATTCCGCACATTTTCGGCTTCGGCGCCACCGAGAAAGTCAATGAGACTTTTGAGTCCGACGTTGAGAAATACGGTTACTGGTCCACCAAGGGCTGGCCGACACCGGCCAAACTGGGGAACAAGTACGTTGATTCCCTGCAATACTACATTGATCAGGGTGTTTACTCCCCCGAATCCAAGACCGTTGCTATTTACGGTGAGGATTCCGACTGGGGCCGCAGCTTCGGCGCCGGCGTGATCGAACTCTTTGAAGAGGCTGGATGGGAAATCGTCTCTGAAGAGTACTTCCCTCTGGAGCAGACTGAATACACCGCTTATCTGAACCAGCTGAAAGACCTGGACCCGGCAGTTCTGGCCGGCACCAGCACCTCCCCACCCCAGATCACAAGCTTGATCAAACAGGCTGACGAAGTTGGCCTCGAATCACTGATCATCGCGGACGGACTCGGCTGGGTGGACTTCTGCAGTCTGACCGGTGAATCCGCTAACCTGGTTATGGATCAGATCGCTGGTTGGTCCGGAGAAGAGGGCTTTGCCTTCGCCGAGGAATTTGAAGAGCGCTATGACCTGGCTCCCTCGACTTCCTCCGCTGGATTGGCCCACGACGGCACCAAGATGGCGATGGAAATCTTCCAGGAAGTTTATGATGAGCACGGTGAGCTGACCAGTGAACTCATCCAGGACTTCATCGAAGAAAATGTCTGGACCGGTGAATGGACCATGACCGACGGCCTGGTGATGGTGGAATACAAGTACACTGAGGAAACCACCCCAGACCCGGTTGTTGGCCCTGGCTTCTACACCTTCCCCGTTCTGCAGTACGAATATGTAGATGGGAAATGCCTCGGGAAACCGATTTATCCTGTCGAAGGCGCTGTGCAGGACCTGCAGCTCCCCTAAGCTAGGCTAAAACGTAACCTGCAAGAATAGCAAGGGGTGGCGTGGTTGTTTTCTCGCCACCCCTTTCATTAGAGAGGTAGCTTCGTATGATACTGGATACTAAAGAGGTCACGAAACGATTCGGAGGCTTGACGGCAGTCAACCGGGTTTCCATGCAAATTGAGGAAGGAGAAATCTTCGGATTGATCGGACCCAACGGTGCAGGGAAAACCACCTTTCTGAACTCCATAGCCGGGAAGTTCCCACCCACCAGCGGTCGGGTTTTCTTTCTCGGGCAGGAGACCACCGGGCTTCCGGCAGAAGAAATGTGCAAACGGGGTCTGGCCCGCACTTTTCAGATCCCCCGCCCCTTCCCCAAGTTATCAGTTCTGGAAAATGTAAAGGTGGGAGCGGTCTTTGGACCCTCCGCCCCCGGCTTAAAACCAGCCGAAGAACGGGCATTTGAAGCCCTGGAATTTGTTGAATTTAATCTGCCTTACGACACACCAGCTTCACAGCTCAACGCTGTCCAGCTCAAACGCATCGATCTGGCCCGGGCAGTTGCCTGCCAGCCAAAGCTGCTGCTGCTGGACGAGCTCGCTTCCGGACTCACCCCCGGCGAGCTGGATTCTATGATGGATTTGATTCGTAGAATCCGGGATGATGGCGTGACCATCATTGCCATCGAGCACATTATGCGGGTCATTAAAGGCATCTGCGACGAGGTCATGGTGATTGAGTACGGCACCAAGATCGCCGAGGGAACTGCGGACGAAGTCCTGTCCAACCCGAAAGTCATTGAAGCGTACTTAGGTGAAGAGGAGGTTCCCAATGCTTGAGCTGAAAAACCTCGACTCCGGCTATGATTTTCTTCAGGTGCTCTGGGAAGTCTCCCTGACCGTGGAAGATGGAGAATTTATTGCCCTGATTGGCCCCAACGGAGCTGGTAAATCTACCACCCTGCGGACAATTGCCGGACTGGTAAAACCCATGGGCGGCGATATTATCTTCAATGGAGAGTCAATCGCGAACTTATCTGCTCATATCATCAGCCGGATGGGCATCAGCTATGTATCGGAAGCCCTGAATCTTTTTACAGACATGTCCGTCCGGGAAAATCTCCTGCTGGGAGCATATGCCGTTAAAGAACGGGAAACCCAGCTGAAAACTCTGGACTACATTTTTGAATTATTCCCTCGTTTGGAAGAACGCAAGGACCAGCTGGCAGGCACCATGAGTGGTGGAGAGAGAAAAATGCTCGCTATCGCCCGGGGTATGATGTCAAACCCGACCATGATGCTGGTGGATGAACCATCCCTCGGGCTGCAGCCCAACCTGACCTATGACGTTTTTTCCGCACTGTTAAAACTGCGTGATCAGGGAGTGACAATCCTGCTGGTAGAGCAAAACGTAAATGCCACCCTGGACATCACAGACCGAGCATACATCCTCGAACAGGGTCGGATTGCGATGGAAGGTCCCAGCCGCGAGATGAAAGAAAACGAACATGTTCGGAATGCCTACCTGGGTATTTAAAGAGAACTGACGCGGCAAATCTAAGGAGAGAATTTTATGGTACAGGAAACTAACCCGGCAGGCCCAAAGACTGAACTGGATCTGCTGACCCGCATCAAGGATAATTTGCCAGTCGTTCTGGTAACAATATTTGCGGCCATCCTCTTTGTTTTGGTGGGGCTTGAAGGCGGCGCACCGCAAATATTCAATATCATTGTCACCGGAGGCATGTGGGCCCTGCTGGCTACCGGTCTGGCCCTGGTCTTCGGCGTAATGAACATCCCCCACTTCGCGCATGGTGAATCCTTCATGGTTGGAGCTTATGTAGCCTACTTTGTGTTCACCCCACTCCGGGAATGGCTGATGGAAAACCCAAGCCCGATCTTGAATGTGATTGGCCCCCTCCTACCAATTATCGCTGCTGGTTTGGTGGGAGCCGTGCTTGGGGCAGTGATCGAGAGAGTCGTTTTCGCTCCTCTTCGGCACCGGACGAAAGAAGGCTGGGTGATGAATGCCTTCCTGCTCACGGTGGGTTTATCTTTCATCCTCACCAACGGCACCACGCTGACGTTAGGACCCAACTTCCGGGGTATCCCCCGCTACTTCGATGTTAAATCAATCGAAATAATGGGTGCGAATGTAGCAATTGATCGGATCGCAGCTGCCGGGATTGCCCTGGTCACCATTGGAATCCTATGGTTTTTCCTGCGCAGAACAAAGACCGGCCGGGCCATCCGGGCGGTATCCCAGGACGAGACCGGAGCCCAGCTGGTCGGCATCAATCTGGATTTCATTCAGACCCTGACATTTTCACTGGCAACAGCAATGGCTGCCATCTCCGGAGCCTCTTTGCTGTTCATGTTCCAGGCTTACCCCACTGTCGGTGTTACACCGCTGTACTTCTCATGGTATGTGGTTATGCTGGTTGGTCTCGGCAACATCGCCGGGGCGATCGTCGGTGGATTCTTAGTCGCCCTGCTTCAGGCCAGCACCCAGCTTTTCATCGGGCTGTCCTGGACAACAGTGGTACCCACAGCGGTCATGATTCTGGTTTTGGTCCTGGCACCCTCCGGAATTTTCGGCAGTGAAGTCAAAGGCGTCCAGGAGCAATAACAGAGGAGAATAATCAATGAATGCAACTCAAACAGTAGAAACTCAAGAAACCCTCTGGCAGAAAATCGTCCACTTCCTGGACCGCTACGGATTTACCCCGATAGGGGTTGGTGTCCTGATCGTGATCGCTACTCTGCCTAATTTCTATCCTTTTTCACAGGAGTACATCCTGCGCTGGCTGATCATGGGCGCATTCCTCGCGGCCCAATCCGTGGCGTTTGATTTCACAGCCGGTTATATCAATATTGTCAACTTCGGCTTTGCAGCCCTGTTGGGAATAGGCGCGTATACCTCCGGGATCCTGGCCAACACAACACCATTCCTTTTGTTTGCACCCGGCTGGAACCCGTGGATCACAATCTGGTTTGGAGCCCTGTTCGCCGGTCTGATCGGTTTTTTGCTGGGAATCCTCACCCTCCGTCTCCGGGGAATCTTTGCCGCGGTGATGGCCTGGTTTGTCGGGATCGCCCTGATGGGTCTGGTCAACAACCTGACCAAACTCACCCGCGGTCCGCTGGGCATGAATCCAGATAAGTTCCTTGATTCGCCGGATAACCTGCCTTACTTCTACATCATTTTAATCATGATGGTCGGGATTTACATCATTCTCAAAATAGTAACCAACTCAAATATCGGGCTGGCTTTCAAAGCGATTGGTGATAACCTTGACGCAGCCAGAGCTTCTGGAATCAACCCCACGAAATACCTGGTCTTCAATTTCACACTCTCAGCGTTCTTTGCCGGCTTACTGGGTGGTTTTTATGCCCACTTTTTCGGTTCACTGACACCGAGCACGCTGATGCACACCTCGAAGACTGTTGAGGTTCTGGCCATTGCCTACATCGGAGGCCGGGGCAGTCTATGGGGCGGGATTGCAATTGCCTTCCCCTTTGTGTTTTTCATCGAATTCCTGCGTTCGAATCTTTCCAGCCTGCCCGGTCTGCACCTGGTGATCTATGGAGTTTTGATGGTGCTGATCATGATCTACTATCCGGATGGGTTCTCAGGTATTTATTACTGGGCTGCCGCGAAAGTAAAAGGATTCTTCAAGAAAAAAGAAGCCTGATCAAAAAACCGGCTGCAGACATTTTCCGGGAAATCGATAAAGTACGGGAGAACTGCAACATAAGCATCCGATCAGCAGTCTTAAAACCAATATCCAGCGGCGGCCAGCAGCAACAGAGCCGCCGCTGATGGTCTCAGAATCAGGAGCTCAAAGCACATTATGCAGCCATTTGAATTAATCTCTACCGAAGAACTGGAAGCAATCCATCAAACCACACTGCTGATTCTGGAGGAAGTTGGGGTCCGGATCTCTCATTCAGGGGCTCAGGAAGTTTTGAAAAATCACGGCTGCCGGACAGAAGGGGAATTAGTTTTCTTCCCGGAACCCGTGGTTTCCACCGCACTAAAAAATGCGCCTGCCACGTTCACACTCCACGCCAGAAAGCAAGAAAATTCAGTTGATATTGGGACTGGAAACCTGATACTGACCCCGGGGTACGGAGCCCCATTCTTAATTGATCCCCAGAAAGGGAAGCAAATCCCCACCCTGGAAGATTACCGGAAGATTGTCAAACTCAATCAAATGCTGCCCAACCAGGATTTGATTGGATATTTAATGGTCGAGCCCCAGGATCTACCCCCCGATACCGCCCATCTTCATCTGCTGCAGTCTGCTCTTGTAGACGGGGATAAACCACTGGTCGGCAGTGCAGTCAGCCAGCAGGCTGCTGAGGACACCCTGGCACTGCTTCGGATATGCTTTGGTGCTAATCTGGAGCAACCAGCCGCGCTGGGCGTGATCAGCGCCCTCAGCCCTCTGTCGTACAGTCCGGATATGATAGAGGCTGTCCTGGTTTACGCCCAGGGAGGTCAGCCCCTTTTATTTGCGAATCTGGTAATGGCTGGTTCTACCGGTCCGATCACCCTCCCGGGAATGATCGCCCAGCAAAATGCTGAGCTGTTAGCAGGGATCACCCTGGCTCAATGCATCCAACCCGGTCTTCCAGTCATTTACGGCACCACTTCCACAAATATCGACATGCGCTCTGGATCTCTGGCAATTGGAAGTCCGGAACTTTCCCTGACCGCGGCAGTTCACGCCCAGCTGGCCCGCTTCTACGAACTCCCCTCCCGGGCTGGGGGGGCGCTGACTGATTCCTCCACCGCAGATATCCAGGCTGGGTGGGAATCCATGCAGGGTATGCTGACCGCCGCAGTCTGCGGCATTGATTTCGTCCTCCATGCCGGGGGAATCTTGAGCTCTTACCTGGCCTTTTCTGTTGAAAAACTGATCCTGGATGATGAAATCTGCGGGATGATGAAACGGATTCGCCAGGGAGTGTCTGTTACTCCGGAGACCCTTTCTTTCCCAATAATCCAAAACGTCGGTCCCGGGGGTCATTTTCTAAGCCAACCGCAAACGCTAGAACGCTGCCGGACTGAATTCTGGCAGCCCGCAGTTGCAGATCGTTCTGGAATGGAATCTTATTGGTCCGGTGATCAAGAGCCTCCAGTGGAAAAAGCAGCAGCCCGGAGCCAGGATTTGCTGGCAAATTACCAAAAACCCACCCCGGATCGATTAATTGAAGACCAGATCAAGCGCTATATCAAGGAACGAACAGGATAATGTCATCTGAATTAACGATAAAAATCCCAAAAGTGGGTTACAAAGCTCTTGACCGGAGATTAAGCCTACCTTAACTGATATATTTGTAATATACTACTGGTGGAATTGTATCCCTAACCCCCTAACAATGAGGAGATAAAAAATGGCAGAAAACCTTACCACTGTTGTCACTTCAAAATCACAGACTGTGGAGATCAACAGGGAAAACTTCACCGTAATTATCGGTGAACGCATCAACCCCACCGGGCGAAAAAGCCTGCTGAAAGAACTGAAAGAAGGCAAATACGATATTGTCAAAAGAGATGCAGTTGCCCAGATCGATGCTGGTGCAAAAATCATTGACGTCAATGCCGGTGTCCCGGGAGAAGACGAGGAACCAATCCTAAAAGATATGATGCAGGCTGTGATGGAAGTCACCGATATGCCGCTTTGCATCGACACTGCAGATAACCGGGCTCTGGAAACAGCCCTCTCAATTTATGAAGGCAAAGCACTGATCAACTCGGTCAACGGCGAGGAAGAGCGCCTGGAAAGCGTCCTGCCCCTGGTCAAGGAATATGATGCTTCAGTGATCGCCCTCACCATGGACGATGACGGCATTCCGCCCACAGCAGATGACCGCTTCAAAGTAGCCGCAAAAATCATTGAGCAGGCTGACAAACTGGGCATCTCTGCCGATAGAATCGTGATTGACCCTCTGGCTCTGACAATGGGTTCTGACCACAATGCAGGAATGATTTCGATTGAGACCATTCAGAAAGTGGTTGCAGAATTCGGTGTCAACATTACCATGGGCTGCAGCAATATCTCCTTTGGTATGCCGGACCGCGCGGTGATCAACGCAAACTTCATCTCCATGGCCATACTGGCCGGTCTGACCTGCCCGATCACCAACCCCCTGGAAGAAGAAGTTGTGCTTGCCATCCAGGCTGCAGATCTGGTCATGGGACGGGACCAATTTGGAATGGAATGGATCAAATCCTTCCGGGCCCGCTCCAAAGAAGACTAAGGAAAATACATGACAACCACGGATGCTGAGAAAGCATACCAGGCGATCAAAGAAAAAATCGTCAAAACGGAACTGGTACCGGGATCGGTGATCAACGAAGCAGATTTGATGAATGATCTCAGTTTTGGCCGGACCCCAATTCGGGAGGCTTTAAAAAGACTCCAGGTCGAAGATCTGGTTGTGGTCAAACCGCGCCGGGGTATTTTTGTCTCGGAGCTTGCGATCACCGATCTATCCCAGATTTTTGAGGTCCGGGTCGGCCTGGAAGCCTTGGCAGCGGAAATTGCCGCAAAGCGGATCACCAAAGCAGAGTTGGAAGAGTTAAAAAACCTGGCCGACGCTTATCAAAAAGCGCCTCCCCATGACAAAGATAAACTGATAGAACTGGATGGGAAGTTTCACTCGTTGATCCGGAATGCCACCAAAAATCGGTTTTTGATCACAAACCTGGAGCATTATTACAATCTCTCCCTCAGAATCTGGTATCTAGCACTGCCCCAAGCAGCTGCCGAGGATATCGATGTCCAGGCCCATCAGGATATCTATAAAGCGCTGTCAGCCCGGGATTCTGAGAAAGCCGCCTCACGCATCGCAAAACACATCAAAGAATTTCATCAAACTATCAAGGAATACCTGTAAGAACGATTAACCAACCCCACCCCACCATTCACTTTTTTATCTCAGGAGGTTTAGAAACATGAGCGATATCTTATCAGAAATCTCTACCCTGGTCATTGAAGGAAACTTCGGCGACATGGCTGCAAAAACCAATGCCGCGCTGGATGAAGGCTTTGATGCCGGTGAGGTCCTCAACAAAGGATTGATGCCAGGAATGGATCATGTCGGTGTTGAGTTTAAAGCCGGGAACATGTTTGTTCCTGAAGTCCTGCGCTCTGCAAAAGCAATGCAGACAGCAATGGACATCATCCGCCCCATGCTGGCCGAAACTGATTCAAAAAGCAGCGGCAAAATCCTGCTGGGCACTGTCAAAGGCGACCTGCACGATATCGGCAAAAACCTGGTCGGCATGATGTGCGAAGGCGCAGGATTTGAAGTTGTCGATCTGGGTAAGGATGTTGAACCCGAGACTTTTGTGGATGCAGTCAAGGAACATAAACCCCAAATTCTGGGGATGTCCGCCCTGCTGACAACCACCATGCGCGCGATGGAAACCACCGTTAAGGCGCTGGAAGAAGCCGGAGTCCGGGACACAGTCAAGATCATGATCGGCGGCGCCCCTGTCACCGAAGATTTTGCGAACAAAATTGGAGTAGACGGCTATGCAGCCAATGCTGCTTCTGCTTCCGAAATCGCCAAACAGTTCGCTGCCTAGACCGGACATATCCAACAAGGAGCAACAATTATGAGAACGAATTACCGAGCAAATTCTGGAGTGCAATTCCGGATGTTTACGGACGACCAGCTGGAAGAACTCCTCAATGGTGTATTCCATGTTCTGGAATATGTCGGGCTCGAAGTCAAACATGAACGGGCTCGTGAAGTTCTGAAAGAAGCTGGCGCCTGGGTCGACGGCGATCGAGTTCGGCTGCCGTCCTATATGGTCAAAGATGCCCTGGCCAAAGCCCCCCGCAGTTTCACCGTGTTTGCTAGAGATGGAAATCCCGAACATGATATTCATATTGGACCCGGAAGAGCTCACTTTGGGCCTGGTCCGACCTGTGTGAATTTCATAGATGTGGAAACGATGGAACGGCGGCCGTACCAATTGAACGATGTTCCCTATGTCGCCAAAGTGGTTCATTCGCTGCCCAACATCGATTTCTGTGAATCCCTCGGGTCAGTGGACAATGTTCCCTATGACCTGAGCGCCCTGTATGAATTCGCAGAAATGTTCCGCTACACCACCAAGCCGATTGTAGCCTGGTCTTTTGACTACTACGATTCCAACGCTATTCACCGGATCGCAGTTGAGGAAGCCGGCGGACAGGATGCATTCGAAAAACGCCCGACCTACATCCACTACTGTGAACCGCTCTCCCCGTTAATTAGCACCACGGATTCCCTCAACAAGCTGGTCTTTGCAGCTGAAAAGCGAATCCCGCTGATTTTCACCCCCTGCCCGCTGGCCGGCGGCACAGCCCCAATCACCCCGGCAGGAATCATCATCCAGGCAGCCGCAGAGTCCTTCATGGGCCTGACGATCGCCCAGAACATTCAGCCCGGCCTGCCCTTCATTATGGGCGGCGTGCTGTCTGTGATGGATATGAGCTCAATGATTTTGGCCTACGGGGCCCCCGAGCTGTCCCTGATGATGGCCGGTCACACGGAATTCGCGCATTACGCTGGACTGCCGCTCTGGCAAACCGGTGGATGCACAGATTCCAAGACCTTTGACGAACAGGCAATCACTGAGGGTTCCCTCTCCGTGTTTTTCTCCGCCCTGACCGGCGGCGACTTGTGCCATGATGTAGGCTACACCGAAAGCGCGATGACCGGATCGGTGTTCCAGCTGACTGCCATGGACGAAGCCATTGGCTACGCCCGCCGCATCACCCGCGGGATTGAAGTCAACGAAGACACCCTGGCTGTGGATGTCATCAACCGGGTCGGACCAAATGGTCACTACCTGAAAGATGAGCACACCCGCCGCTACTATAAATCTGAGTACTGGCTGCCCAACTTAATCGACCGGACTTCCTATGAGGATTGGGAGCTGATGGGCGGAAAATCCTTCAAGGACCGCACCGTCGCCCGGGTCGAAAATATGCTGGCCAATTACGAACAAGTCCCCCTGAAAGACTCCACAGAAAAGCTGATTGAAGAAGTTCTGGAAGAAGCTGAAGAGTGGGTCAAAGAACAAGAGAAATAACGAGGAGAATGGAAAATATGAGTGAAAAAATCTTTGAACAATTGTCAACAGCGGTTCTGGAAGGGGACAGCGTCCTGAGCGCCGAAACTACCCAGAAAGGCCTGGATGAAGGGATTGCTCCCGAGGAACTGCTCAATAACGGATTGATCGTTGGGATGGATGAAGTCGGCGTCCGCTTCAAACGGGGCGATATGTTTGTGCCCGAAGTGCTGATGTCAGCGGAATCGATGGCGGAAGGCATGAAGCTCCTGCGTCCGCTTTTGGCTGAAGGTGACACCCAGATGGCCGGCAAGATCCTGATGGGCACCGTGGAAGGCGACCTGCACGATATCGGCAAAAACCTGGTCAGCATGATGTGCGAAGGCGCCGGGTTTGAAATTGTCAACATCGGCTTTGACGCCGCTCCAGCTAAATTCATCGAAGCAATCAAGGAACACCAGCCGGATATCGTCGGTATGTCAGCCATGCTGACCACCACGATGCGGGCTATGGGCCACACCATCAAGGCGATTGAAGAAGCCGGTCTGCGAGAGCAGGTCAAAATCATGGTCGGTGGAGCCCCGGTAGACAAGGAATTCGCGGACCGGATTGGCGCGGACGGCTATGGGGCCAACGCCCCGGCCTCTTCAGAACTGGCCAAACAAATGGTCGGTTTGAACTAGCTTTCGCTTCAAGGGAAAAGCATTATGTCCAAAACCAGCCAAACGGAGATTGTTTTCATCGCCTGCAAAGTTTTTGAGTCAATGCTCACTGCAGAACAGCAGACGGATCTCTTTGACCGTGTTTCCTTCCTGGATTTCGGTCTCCACAGGGTCCCCGAGCAGCTGACTCACGCTGTACAGGAGGCAATTGATGAAATCAAGGTCCCAAGTTTGATTGTGCTGGGGTATGGATTGTGCGGAAATGGGCTGAAAGGAATTCAATCCCGAAATCACACTTTGCTGATACCGCGAACGGATGACTGCATTGCCATTCTGCTGGGTTCTTATAAGTCTTATCTAAAGAATTTCAGCCAGGAACCCGGCACCTACTATCTTACTAAAGGATGGTTAGAAGCCGGGAGTGATCCGCTCAAAGAATATCATGAAGTGCGCGAAAAGTACGGCGAGAAAGATGCCGAATGGATCATGGATACCCAGTACCAGCACTACAAACGCCTGGTCCTGGTTGCCCATCAGGAACATGAACTGGAAGAATATCGTCCCCGGGCCCAGGAAGTTGCCGATTTTTGCAGCCGCTGGGAGATGGAGTATCAGGAAATCTTAGGTTCTGACCGGTATCTGGCCCGGCTGCTGGAAACAGCTGCCGCTCTGGATAAAGCAGACGATGATTTTTTGGTCATCCCTCCCGGAAACGAGATCAAACAAGAAATGTTCATCCGCTGCTAAACTGCTTTTCCAACAGCGAATACAGGAGATAAGATAACATGCAAGTTCACAAAACAAATTACCATGTCAACAGAACCCCGACGTTTGAAGTTCTGACTGAAGAGGAAATCGAAGCAATTTATTTCTCTGCACTGACTGTGCTGTCAGAAACCGGCGTGCGGGTCTACAACAAAAAGGGATACGAACTGCTGGGAGAGCACGGTGCGAACATTGATGACATCACCGATGACAGCGCACTGGTCAAAATTCCCCCGGAAATGGTCGATATCGCACTTTCCACTGTTCCGCGCAAAGTAGTAATCTACGGTGCTGATCCATCC
>CAZTWV010000005.1:36437-88267 GCA_964618295.1 uncultured Anaerolineales bacterium
CTCTACAAAAACCAGATGTACTTTGGAGCCGGTTCAGATACGCCATTCACCATTGATCCCTACACCGGTGAACGCCGCCGGGCAATGTACAAAGACGTCAAAAACTTTGCCCGCCTGGCTGAAGCCCTCCCCAACCTGAATTTCCACATGTCTCTTGGTATTGTTCAGGACACCGCGGTTGGCACGTACGACCGCTGGCAGTACCTGGCGATGCTGGAAGGGACCAACAAACCCATCAACATCACCGCAGTGGATAAAGAAGGCTTGAAGGATCAGCTTGAAATGGCCTACATCCGGGTCGGTGGGAAAGCAGAATGGCTTAAAACCCCGATCTTTTCCCTCTACATCGAGCCGGTCTCTCCTCTGAGCCACTCGGTTGAGGTGATTGACAAACTCATGTTCTGCGCCGAGAACCGGATCCCGTTTGTCTACACCCCCTGCCCCCTGGCTGGAGCCACCTCACCGGCCACCCTGGCCGGTACGGCTGTCCAGGCTCTGACCGAGAGCTTGCTGGGCATTGTGCTCAGCCAGCTCGTCCGCAAAGGCGCACCGCTGATCATCGGCGGTCTGATGTCTGCGATGGACATGCGAACCGCGGTTTACTCCTACGGTTCTCCGGAAATGGCACTGCTCAGTGCGGCCTACACCCAGATTACCAAATGGCTTGGTCTGCCGGAATACGAAACAGCCGGCTGCTCCGATGCCAAGATGTATGATGAGCAGGCTGCAATGGAAGCAACCATGAACATCGCCACCGCTGCCTTGATTGGCGGGAATATGATTCATGATGTTGGCTATCTGGAGCAGGGTCTGACCAGCTGTGCAGAAATGATGGTCGCTGCGGATGAAATCATCGATATGCTGAAGCGGATTCTGAAAGGGATCCCGGTCGATGATGACAGCAAAGCTCTCCACGTGATCGAAGAAGTCGGTCCCGGTGGACACTACCTGGCCCATGATCACACCTTCGAGCGTTTCAAAGACGGCATCTGGTCACCGAAACTGATCGACCGTCAGAACTATGAAGAATGGGAAGCTTCCGGCAGCAAGACACACCGCCAGCGCGTACATGAGCGCGTCGTGGAAATTCTCGATCAGGAAGAAGAACCCCTGATGGAAGAAAAAATGTTCAATGAGTTGAAGAGAATCTGCGAACTGGCAGACGAAAAACACAAGGATGAGGAACTAGACGTCGACATGTTTGTTTAGATCCAAATCAGCTAGATCAGTGAGGGGCGTGACCGGTGCTTTACCAGGTTCACGCCCCTCAAACGTAATGAGGTAAGAAGGTGAACAACAAAACCAAGGCTGAACCTCTAGTATTGGGCATTGATACTGGAGGTACGTACACAGATGGGGTGCTGCTGGAGTACAACACCCATAAAGTACTTGCCGCACATAAAAGTTTGACCACCAAGCGTGATTTTTCAATCGGGATTGAAAATGTCATTAAAGAAATCAAGCTGGAAGATCCCGGCGCAATCCAGATGGTCTCAATTTCCACTACTTTGGCAACCAATGCCATTGCCGAAGGAAAAGGAAAACGAGTCGCCCTTTTCTTAATAGGATATGATCCAGAATTGATTAATTCCTTTGGAATGGGGGATCAATTTGCAACAGACCATTATTTCTACATCCAGGGAGGACACGACCTCCACGGTCAGGAGCAGGCCGAACTGGATTTGACCGAACTGCTTGAAAGCGTCAAAAAAGTCCAGCACAAAGTGGACGCTATCGCCGTATCCAGCTATTTCAGCCCCCGCAATCCAGAACATGAAATCCGGGCTCAAAAAGCGATTTCCAGTGTCTGTCAGCTCCCTGTTGTCCTCGGACATCAACTATCAACCGCACTGGGATCGGTCGAAAGAGCAACCACTGCAGCTCTGAATGCATCCCTGCTGGCGGTGCTCCAGGAATTCATCATCGCTGTCCGCAGAGCTATGGAGCACCGGGGAATTGATGCCCCGCTGATGGTGGTCCGTGGAGATGGGACGCTGATGAACGATGAATTTGCAGCCCGAACGCCGGTGGAGACCATTCATTCCGGGCCGGCAGCCAGCGCAATCGGGGGCAGATTCCTCTCCAACCTGAATCATGCCCTGGTGCTGGACGTCGGAGGTACGACTACCGATCTCGCCCTCGTTCTGGAGGGTAAAGTGACCATCAGCGAGACAGGTGCATCTGTTTCTGGATATCAAACTGCCGTAAAAGCAGCGGACCTGCTTTCGATTGGTCTGGGTGGGGACAGTCAGATCACTCTCAACCGTAAAAACGAGGTTTCGATTGGTCCGGAACGGGTGGTACCGCTCTCCTATCTGGCTCATCAGCACAGCAATGTCACGGCCCGGCTGAAAGCGCTGGCCAAACGATCCTGGCCTGCTCCTTCTCCCCGCGAACTGGAATACTGGTTCCTGCAGCGGGAACCTGCCGAGATGGATGATTTCACAGCCCGAGAGGGAGAAGTAGTGGAAATTCTCCGGACGGGCCCCAAACCGGCGACTGAGGTTGTTAAAAAATTAGGCCTGCTGGATCAGAACCAGCTGGATATCGCCAATCTCTGGCGGGAAGAAGTTGTCGGGAAATCAGGTTTTACCCCTACAGATATGCTGCATGTGGATGGACGCCACACTCCCTGGGAACGCGAGGCTTCCCGGGCAGCATTGGCTGTGTTCAGTCACTATCTCACCTGGGAAGAAGAAAAATTTACCCGCTTCCTGTGGTCTAAAATGACGGATATGGTAGTCAAGGCGGTAATTCATTTCCTGACTGAAAAAGAGGTTCCAGCGGATTCCAGGCCAGGAGAGGATTTGGCCCGCTGGTTCCTGAAAAACAGTATAGAGCCGGAACATGACCACCTGGGGACATCCATCCAGCTGAAACACCCTATCATCGGGATCGGTGCTCCAGCAGAAGTCATGCTGGCGGAGACTGCCCGGGTACTAAATACAGAACTGGTGCTTCCGGAATTCTTCCAGTGTGCCAATGCTGCCGGCGCAGTTGCCGGAAGTGTGATGGTCAGCGAAGAAATCTTGATTTACCCCCACCTGGACGCAGGAAATGTGGATGTACTCAGCTATTATGTCCAGTCCCGTGAAGGTCGGGAAGAATACGAAGAACTGGAAGAAGCCCTTGGAACAGCACGGGAGATTGCTGGAGATCGTGCAAAAAGCGCCGCGCTGCGTTCTGGGGCAGATAATCCCCAGGTCCTGATTGAAGTTATCCAGGATGGAATGGACAGCTACCGGGTGCTGGCGAAGGCTGTTGGCAAGCCCCGTTTGGAACAGTAGGAGAATCAAATGACACTCAACCAAGTCGATACAGAAAAAGCATATCAGATACTCTGGGAAAAAATCACATCGCTTGAATACCCGCCCGGAGAATCCCTGGATATCAAAATTATTGCTGATGAGTTAGGATTTTCTCAAAAATCCATCAAGGAAGCCCTCCAGGTTTTGGTACACGAACACCTGGTCGAGGCCCCGCCCCGCGGTCTGTATGTCGCGGACCTGAATTTCAAGGATCTGGAAAAAATCAGCACCATCCGGCTTAACCTGGAGACTCTTTCCGCCCAGCAGGCAGCCAGAAACGCCACACCGGACGATCTTGTGATCCTGAAATCACTCTGTGAGCAAAATGCCCAGGACACACGCGAGCATTTTGAGCTGGACCAGAAATTTCATCAGGCCATTGCCCGGGCAGCACAGAACCGGTATCTGGCTGAAACCCTGGACCATTTTTACGGTTTGTCCAAGCGGCTCTGGTTTTTAGCCCTACCCTACCTGGACTTCCTGCCTACTGTTGTCAAGTCCCATGTGGCCCTGGTCGAAGCCATCCAGGATCAAAATGAACCACTGGCGATGGAAATTATGCAAACACACATTGAGGAGTTTTATCAAAAAATTTCAGAAATCATCCAGAATAAAAATCTGGTTGGTTGATTTAAAACAATCAGCCCTCAAGCTGAAGGCTGATACTTTATTTGTTGCCATTCAACAAGGAGCAGAGCATGCCTGAAGTCACAGTAATCTATGGAGCAGAAACAAAAGTTATCGAAGCAGAAGAAGGAGCGCTGATCGGGGATGTTGTAGCCGAAACCGGACTTCCTCTGGAGCAGCCTTGTGCCGGCCGGGGAACCTGCGGAAAATGTAAAATTCTGGTGGAAGAAGGCGCAGCCCCGGCAGATGAAATTGAGCGTAAAAATCTGACAGCCGGCGAGATCGCTCTCAACAACCGGCTGGCCTGCCGGGCCCGGGTCCAGGGTGATACCAGGATCGTACTTTCCCCCATCGTAGTTTATTCCAATAAAATATTTAAAGGAAGTTCCCGCTACAAACGGGAGCGGGAAGTCCCGCTCGGTCTGGCTATCGATCTTGGCTCCACGACTGTTGCTGCATTCCTCACCATGCTGGATGATGGTGAAGTTGCGGCAGGCGGCGGCGGGCTAAATCAGCAGACAGTCTACGGATCTGATGTCATTTCGCGTCTGGCCGCCGGAATTGATGATCCAGCCAACGCCCGGCGACTTCACCGGCTGGCTCTGGCCTCAATCAACCAGGCTGTAGACTCCCTGAACTTGAGCAAAAAAATCTGGGATCGAATCGAGCAGGTGACTATCGTCGGCAATGTGGCCATGCACCATCTCCTTTCGGAGCAGCCGCTTGAAAATCTGGGTTTCATACCCTTTCAGCCCCACAGCGCCGATTCAATCCGGGATGCAGCTCCCATCATGGAAGGGATTTTCCCCGAGCATGTCAAAGTTTCCCTGCCCCCCTTGATTGGCGGTTTCGTGGGAAGCGATGCCCTGGCCTGTCTGGCTTATTTTGGTTTTGATCAGCCTGACGGTCCAATGGCCGCGATTGATCTCGGTACGAACGGAGAGGTGATGGTAACCGATGGTGACAGGATTCTAACCGCCTCCACAGCTGCCGGACCGGCTTTTGAGGGGGTCAACATTTCCTGTGGATCCAGAGCTGTGGATGGAGCGATTACCAAAGTAGAGCTGGACGACGGTAGTTTTAAGCTGACCACCATCTCGGATGCGGAACCGGTCGGTCTGACTGGATCAGGCCTGCTGTCTGCGATCGCTGAATTCAAGAAAGCGGGCATCATTGAGGAAACCGGACGGATCAACCCCGAATGTGATCAATATTCCTCCGCTGTCAATAATGGTGGGGATGACAAGGCAGGATCTCAAACCCTCCCGGAGGGTGCTCTTCCCCCGGCCTGCGAGCAGTACGCAAACAAGATCTCCAAGGATGATCACGGGAGCCGGCGGATAGCCCTAACACCCGATGGCGAGCTCTATTTGACACAGCTCGATATCCGGGAGCTACAAAAAGCCAAAGGTGCCATCCGGGCCGCAGTGGACGTTCTGATGTCCCAGCTGGATTTAGCTCCAGAAGATCTGTCCCAAGTAGTCCTGACCGGATCCTTTGGCGGTCAGGTGGATATCGATGCCATCCTCAATATCGGGATGATTCCCCCAGTGAGCAAGAGCGCTGTCAAAACGGTGGCGAACGGGGCTGGCTTTGGGGCAGCCATGTTCCTGACCGAGGAAGGTTTTGCCCTCGGCGAGCAGCTGGCTGAGAAAGCTGAACAGGTCGATCTAGATACGGACGCTCAATTCAACATGTTTTACATTGAAGGGATGAAGCTCGCTCCCTGAGCAGAGGAAAACACATGCCAGACAAGGTTAAAAAACCCCTTTCAAACCGTTTGGTCGGCATCCTGATGGTGATCACCGCCACATTTTGCTGGGCAACTTCCGGGATTTTCATCAATCTGATCGTAGAAAAAAGCGGGATTACAGCGGTCGGCCTGGCTTTCTGGCGCGATTTGACTACATCTCTATTGCTTCTGCTCGGATTATTAGTCATCAAACCCAGTTTGCTGCGGGTCAAAAAACGAGATCTTCCCTGGTTAATTGGAATGGGATCAATCAGCATCGGAATCTTCCATATTTTCTGGAACAAGGCAGTGGTGATGATCGGTGCTTCGCTGGCCACCGTGGTTCAGTGCAATGCGCCGATCTTTGTCACCATTATGGCCTGGTTCCTGTTCAAAGAAGCGCTCACCGCTCGTAAGATTATTGCAGTGTTTCTGGCAGCTGGAGGGACCATTCTCGTTGCCGGGCTCAATGGGGCTGGTGATTGGAAGATCATGCCTGCGGGTCTCTTGATCGCCCTCGGCAGCGCCATTACCTACGGTTCATTGAGTCTGTTTGGAAAGAAGCTGAGCGGGGATTACAACCCGTGGACAATCATGTTCTATATTTTTACTTTCGGAACAATTACCCTCTTCATTTTCCAGCTGGGAACCCCGGATCCCTGGCCTAGAAACACCGGGATCATTCCCTACTTCATCGGATTCGTCTTAATCTCCACTATACTCGGTTTTGGCCTCTACACCACATCGCTCAGCAGGCTTCCTGCCAGTGTAGCATCCATCACCGCCACCACTGAAATCTTCTTCGCTACCATCCTGGCTTACATCTTCCTGCAGGAACGAATGGATCTATGGCAAATTGCAGGATCCGTGCTGATTATCAGCGGAGTTGTGCTGGTCTCGATGGCGAAGGAGAATAAAACCGAAGAATCAAATTAGTCTATAAAGGTAGTTTATGAGTGAATATATCCTGGGAATTGACACCGGCGGAACCTTTACCGACGGTGTCCTTTTAGATCAATCCTCCCGGAAAATAATCCGGACCACAAAAACACTGACCACAAAACATGATCTCACCATCGGGATTATGAAGGCCTTAAAATCACTCCTGACGGAAAATCCAGAAGAGATTCAACTAGTGGTCATTTCAACTACCCTGGCAACCAATGCCATCGCTGAGAATAAAGGTCGGCCGGTCAGCCTCTTCCTGCTGGGATACGACCCGGATCTAATTGATCAATTTAACCTGAACTCAAGGTTTGCTACTTCCAGCTACCACTACTTTGCTGGCGGACATGATCTTTACGCCAATGAAAAAGCTCCCCTGGACGAGGGAGCTCTAAGGGACACGGCCCAAAAAATCATAAACGAGGTGGATGCAGTTGCAATTTCCGGGTATTTCAGCCCGTTTAACGCTTCCCACGAGGAGCGTGCCTTCGAAATTACAGCGGATGAAACCGGAAAACCGGTTGTACTGGGACATCAGCTTTCCACCAAACTTGATTCCATCCAGCGGGCGACAACCGCCACTTTGAACGCATCCCTGCTGGCCATCCTGCAGGATTTCATTCAGGCTATGAAGAAATCCCTGATGGATTTGGGAATTCAAGCCCCGCTGATGGTTGTGCGGGGAGATGGTGCCTTGGTCAGTGCCGAGATCGCTAAAGATCGTCCGGTGGAAACCGTGCACTCAGGACCAGCAGCCAGCGCCCGCGGTGGACAATTCCTGGCAGGTGAGGAAAAAGCCCTGGTGATTGACATCGGAGGAACCACAACGGATATCGCCCTGATTGAAAACGGTCAGGTCAGGATTGCCGAAGGGGGAACCACAGTTGGAAAATACAATACCGCCGTCCGGGCTGCTCACATCCACTCCATTGGATTGGGAGGAGACAGCCTGATTCATTTTGATATTGAAGACCAGCTTCAAATCGGGCCAACCCGGGTCCAACCGCTGGCAAACCTGGCTGGGGACCATCCCTCAGTCGCACGCTACCTGGAGGGATTAAGCCGGAGCAGCCACCATCCCTTTAATCCCCAGGACCTGGAATTCTGGTATATTCTCCGGGAACCATCCCGATCCATCCAGGACTCACGGGCCCGAAAGGTACTAGACCTGCTCCGGGACGGACCGATGGCTCTTCCGGTTCTGCTCGACAAAATGGACCTCTTCCACCACCTGCAGTTCGGCGGCAGCAAGCTGCTCCGGGAGGAAATTATCGGGCGGTCTGGTTTGACCCCAACCGATATCCTCCATGTCACTGGTGATTTCTCCCCCTGGAATCTTGCTGCAGCTCATCAGGCAGTAGATTTGATGGCCGGATACTGCCGGCTAGAGACAGATAAATTTATCGACCTGGTATTTGATGTAATTGTCCGGAGAATTGCCAGGGAAACAGTCGGTTATCTAACCGGACAAACCCTGGAAGACGTCCCATATTTTGTGCAGCCCGACGATCTGGGACTCTGGCTCTTCGAAGAAAACTTCAGCGGAGAGGACCCCTACCTGGGCTGCGATTTGAACTTGAAAATACCCCTGATCGGAATTGGGGCCCCGGCCTCGATTTTCCTTCCCCGGGTAGCTGATCTGCTGCACACCAGCTATATCGCTCCGGATCATTACCAGGTCGCAAACGCTGTTGGCGCGGCTTCAGCTACAGTCACAGCTACACAGGAGGCCTGGGTGCTTCCCCAATCCCGCAATCTTCGAACGGTTGGTTTTTATGTCCAATCCGGAAAAACCCGCAAACGCTTCCGGATCTTAGAGGAAGCGCTCGTATATGCCGAAAAAATAACCCGTCAGCAGGCAGCGGATCAGGCAAAAGCAATCGGTGTCAGCAACCCGCTGGTACAGGTAACCCGCCTCCCGGATGGTGCGGAAAGCTACCGGATCCGGGCCCAGGCTGTCGGCAGCCCTGGTTTGGGACTGGCAGAAGAATAACCTGGTTTCTCCCGACCCGGTAAATCTCAGCTTGGAATTTTTTTCATTAACTGGATTCAGATTCAATTCTGGGATCAAATGAAATCCGGGAAGCAAACACAAATTAATACATTATGATATATATATCAGATGTAATTCGGCTGATAGTCAGGATATCTATTTTACCCGTTTCCGTTAAATATCATCCCGCATACAAAGTCAGCTGGAAATTGATCCCTTTTTCAGCCCGATTATCTACCCGCTTTCTCAAACAGGATTCCAGATTCACACGCATCTATCCCGGATAGTTAATAATTTATTGAGAAAATTTTTAATAAAATCGAATTGAAAAGCAAACAACCCTAACTGCTGGACCGGGAATCAATTCAATGATGACTGAAACCGACAATTCGATCTCCAAATACCGGCTGTACTTCGAACGCTCTCCCCTGCCCTATCAATCCCTGGATCCAGATGGGAAAATCCTGGAAGTCAACCCAGCCTGGTTGGAACTGCTGGGATATTCAAACGATGAAGTCATCGGAGAACCCTTCCTGAATTTTCTTGCTCCGTTGGATCAAAAAATATTTAAAGAGCACCTGTCCTCCCTGGATAAATCCGGAAGGACAGAAAATATTCACTTTAAACTGAAGCATAAATCCGGAAGAGAGATCATTATCCTTCTGGATGGATCTTGCGAATTTGATGACAATGGAAACATAAAACGGACATACTGCATTTTAAAAGACGTTACAAGAGAGCATTTTCTGCAAGAATCTTATCAATCCTTGATTGAACACTCCACCCAGGGATACGGAATTCTCCAAAAAGGGCAGATCGTCTTTGCAAACAGTGCTTTAGGGATAATGACCGGTTATACCGAACAGGAGCTGCTTGAACTCTCTCCGGAAAAAGTGCACCAATTATTTCATCCCGAAGCCCGAGAATGGGCCTGGGATGTAATTCTCAGCTGTCTGACGAAACCCCGCAAGTCAGAAAAAATAAGCATCCCCTGGATGAAAAAAAATGGGGAAGTTGTCTGGGCGGACACAGTGATAAACCAAATTACTTTTCAAAGCGTTCCCGCTGTGCAATTTACGTTGACTGATGTTACTCTTCGCAAAGAAGCTCAAAAGAGAATGGAAAATAGTGAGACCCGATACAAGCAATTGTTTGAGAGTGTGCCAATTGGACTGTATCGTTCTGCTCCAGACGGCACCTGGGTTGACCTCAACCAATCCATGGTTAAATTACTGGGTTATCCGAATAAAAAAGCATTATTAAAAATAAATATTTCAAATTTATATGTAAATCCTGAAGATGAAGAACGCTGGTTCCAGGAAATTAGCGAAACAGGAGTTGTCAAAGAATACGAAACCGAGCTGTACCGCTATGATGGATCCCGGATCTGGGTTCTGGACAATACCAAGTCAGTTTTTGATGATTCCGGAACCCTGATTGCTTATGAAGGAGGGATGCAGGATATTACTGATCAAAAACAGACTCAGATCCTGCTGGAGGAAAGTGAAGAGAAGTACCGCGGATTTTTCCAAACATCACAAAATGGCGTTTTTATAACTGACCTGAACGGTCGATGGCTCGAAGTAAATGATGAGTTACTAGACCTATTCGGCGCCCAGAATATCCATCAATTAAACTCTATAAAACCGGATGACCTGTATCTAAACCCCCAAACACGTGAGCAGCACCTTAAACAGCTGGAAGTTCACGGCTGTACAAAGAGTTTTTACGCCGAGATGAAGCGAGTGGATGGATCTACCTTTGACGCTCTGCTTTCGGCCTCCCCTTTCATAATCGGGGACCGACATTTGGGTTATCAAGGAACAATCCAGGATATATCAAAACAGGTCCAGCAAACCCGGCAGCTTGAAAAATATAACCGGGAATTAATCGCTCTTCAAGAAATCAGCATCGATCTTACAGAGGATATCTATAACAAAGAGATTTTATTAAAGAAAATTGTGGAGCGCGCGCTGGAATTAGTAGGCGCCAAATCAGGCTCATTCAATAAACCTGATCATGATGCAGGTCTGATAGATATTGTCTTCGAAATTGGGTATCGGACGCACCCAGAGATCACAGAAATCAAGAAAGGAGAAGGACTTGTCGGGAGATCATGGGTTAGAGGAGAGACAATCTGTGTGGAGGATTATTCTTCCTGGGAATTCCGCCACCCTTCCTGGACGGAGCACCTTGGAAGTCGGCCTGTAATCGCTGTCCCCATCCGATGGGGAAAAACAGTACTGGGAGTTATTGAGCTTCTCCGCTCCCAAGGGAACTCATTCACACAGGAAGATATCAACATTCTAGAAATGTTTGCCAATCAGGCAGCGGTAGTTTTACATAATTCAGAACAAAGAAATTTACTGGAAAAAATTTCGTCGGATACCTGATTTTTGGTCCATTCTGAATCCAAATCAGGTAATTCTCAGTATCCGAATAATTGAACTCATACCAGAAAACTTAAAAAATGATTTTTCCAGAATTCAAGATGACATTTTTAACATCAAATTTTTTCAGAGTTGATGAGTCTTCTGCAGCACCGCTCAAACAAATGCTTCCTCCATCCTCTCCAATGCCTGTTGGATATTTTCCACTGAATTGGCATAGGACAGCCGTAAATATCCTTCACCGTAGTTTCCAAAGGCCGATCCGGGCAGAAGGGCTACTCCAGCTTCCTCTAAGATCCAATCCGCTGCTTCCTGGGAGGTTTTTTCCAGACCTGAGATATTCGGAAAGACATAAAAAGCACCCTGCGGTTTCTGGCAGGTTATTCCCGGCAGTTTATTAAGACCGGCCACAACCAGATCCCGTCTTTTCTGGTAAATTTCCCGGACTTCCTCTACCTGATTCTGGTCTCCAGAAAGTGCTTCCAAACCGGCAAATTGTGTAAATTGAGCTGTAGAACCTACTGAGTGGGTCAGCAGTAAACCAACCTGCTCCGCCAGCGAGGAAGGCATGATCCCATACCCCAGGCGCCAGCCGGTCATGGCATAAGTTTTTGAGAATCCATCCATAATAATTGTGCGATCTTTCATTCCCGGCAGGGTGACAATGGAGCGAGCCTCCAGCCCATCATATACCAGGCGGGTGTAAATCTCATCCGACAGCACCCAGCAGTCGTGCTCCTGGGCTGCGGCAGCAATATGTTCCAGGTCTTTTTCCGGGATGATACCCCCGGTTGGATTCCCGGGAGAATTGAGAATGATCATTTTTGTTCGGTCGGAAATCAGCTGATCAAAAACGTTCAGATCAAATGAAAATTGGTTTTCCTCGACCAGAGGCACCGGAACACCTTTCCCGCCAGCAATCCCAATCATCGCTTCATAGGTCGGGAAACCGGGATTGGGGTAAATCACCTCATCTCCCGGCTCAACCAGCCCCAGAGTTGGGAAAAACAAATTGGGCTTCGCTCCCGGGCTGACCACTACCTCTTCCGGTTTAAACTCAATCCCCCTCCGTTCTCCAGCGTCCCGGGCGATTGCCTCCCGCAGAGCCGGCATACCGGATGGTGAAGTATACCGGGTATGACCATCCCGGATGGCCTGGATTCCAGCACTGCTGATATTCTCAAACGTTGGAAAGTCCGGCTGACCAATTTCCAGATGGATCACATCCCGACCTTCAGCTTCCAGAGCCTGGGCTTTTGCCAGCACCTGGTAAGCCCCTTCTGGTTGTAAGTGGCTGGTTCGTTTTACATAACTCATTCGATTTCCTTTTCGGCCCGCTGCAGAATATCAGCGATCTGTTCTTTCGCTCCTGGATCCAGCGGATCCGGTTTATGCTCTTTGACAATTTCCCTGACCCGACTGTTCAAGCGTTCTCCAAGAGTTAACTCCCCATCCTCAACCCAGCTTTCCCGGATCTCACGGCTAAACAAACCTGGATACCAGAATTCTTTATACCGCTGATGGGTACTAGGGGTATTCAAAAAATGTCCTCCAGGACCCACTTGATGCAGCTCGTCCAGCATCAGCGTTTCCTGACTGACCTCAATCCCTTTCATTAAATTATCCGCCAGCCCGATCAGTTCATCACTGAGCACAATCATTTCATAGCTGCCGGTCAAGCCGCTTTCCATATAGCCCACATCGTGAATTAAATTGGCACCTGTCAGCTTGGCCATCACCACTGACAGCATAGCTTCCGCTGCCGCCTGTTCGTCCATTACCTTGGCATCCGAGCAGCCTGCATAACCCCAGGTCGGAATCCCGTACCAGCGTCCCAATTCTGCTACGGCAGCCTTGGTAAGCTGAAACTCGGGGGAAGCATAGCAGATCTGGGCAGCTTTCATATCCATATGATGCAGCCCTGCTCCAAATACAAAAGGGGCACCGGGATTTTTCAGCTGATGAACCACCAGTGCACTGAGGATCTCTGCCAGTGACATGGTCAAGCCAGCCGCCATGGTGATCGGCGCTGTACCTCCCATCAGCGGCCCGGGCGAATGAACCACTGGCAGTTCGTATTCTGCCATCAGCAGCAGTTTATCAATCGCTGTCTCGGACTGCTGCAGGGGAGAACTGGGTTCTGAGTAGAGCAGGATATGCTGCTGCTCGCGGAGCCTGTCATAGCTTCCGGCCGATGCTGCTGCCATATCAATCGCCCGCTGGCAGCTGGCTAGGTCATTGGTCACGAACACCAGCGGTTTGCTGGTATGCTCCAGCATCAAAGCCATCTGGACATCATAGGTCAGGGCTGGATCCACATCTGCCGGCAGTCCAATCGACATCACAAAATCGATATTGGGCAGGGCATCACAGAGATGATATCCGTTAATAATATCCTGCTGGGTGAACTTCCGGTGCTCTCCAGTTTCCGGATCCAGTAAATTTAAACAATCAGACCCAGTTCCAAAATATACTTTCGTACCTTCCAGAAAAACTGCCGGATCGCCCTTCCGATCACACATGATGACCCGGGGAGGAACGCTTCCCAAAGCATTTTCAATTAACCGGGCTGGAAATTTAACCAGGTCGGAGTCCGAAATGAAAGCTCCGGCATCACCCAGCATCTCCAGGGCTCCGGGATGGTGAAAACGAATTCCAGTTTTACGGAGCAGCTCCAGGGCAGCGAAATGGAGATCCTGCAGCTGGCGTTCGGTCAACAGTGAAAATTGGGGGGATTGAAATACAAATTGATTCGAAGTTCTCATGCCGTATCCTCCTCAAGCTAATAGAAATCAAAACGGGAAGAATCTAATAAGAAAGAACCATTAATCGGAAAGTGCCTGCGCTAGATCTTGAATCAAATCCTCCGGATCTTCCAGGCCGACTGAAAGCCGGATCAATCCGTCCGCAATCCCAGCTGTTTGTCTTTCTTCCGGGGTCATATGCTCATGGGTGATGGTTGGAGGGTGCATACAAATTGTCCGGCTGGTGCCAAAAGTTACCGCATGGGTGATCAGCTGAAAGCGGTCAATGACCTGTCCAGCACCAGCCATTCCTCCGGGAGCAACAAAAGATAACATCCCTCCCCCGGATTTCATCTGGGCCTCTGCCAGGTGGTACGTTGGGTGGGTTAGCAGCCCCGGGTAGTTGACATGTTCCACCCGGGGATGATCGGCCAGGAACTCGGCCATCAGCTGGGCATTGGTGCTGTGCCTCTCCATCCGCATCGATAATGTTTCCAAAAATTGAAGGGTCAGCCAGGCGCCAAAGGGCTGCAGGACCGAGCCAACAAACTCGGTTGTATTCCAGCGCACATCTTCCACCAATCCCTCCGGTCCAACCACAGCCCCACCAAGCACGGTGGCATTGCCGCACAAAAATTTTGTAATCGAGAGCAAAACCATATCTGCTCCCAGGCTGAGGGGCTGCTGTAAAGCTGCGGTGGCTGTTGTATTATCCACCAGGAGGGGAACGTCCTTTGCATGGGCGACTTCTGCAACTCCGGCAATATCGGTCACAAACAAGCAGGGGTTGCTTGGTGTTTCAACCCAGACCAGCCGGGTGTTTTGATCTACAGCGGCATCCCAGGAGGAAAGATCACCCGGGTCTTCCACAAAATGAAAATCCACCCCGCAGCGCTCCGGGAAAATTGACTGAGCCTGTTTATAACCCTCTCCGTAAATATTCAAACTGGTGACCACATTATCGCCCGGACGAGCTAATGTGAAGATCAAATTGAATAATGCCTGGGATCCAGAACCTGCCGTAACACAGGCCTCACCGCCTTCCAGGGCCGCCAGTCTTGTCTCCAGAACCTTTGTGATTGGAGTGCTGGTCCGCCCGTATACAGGATAGGGAATCTCTTCAAAAGTTTGATAAGGATAGGTCATCGAGGGAGTAATGGGGGGAACAAAAGACCGAAAATCTTCCACACTTTCCAGGGGATGATATCCGGTGTGAAGTGCTCGGGTATCAAATCCAAGACCCGCACCTGGAGGATCAGCCGGTTTCTGCTTCGGATTATACTTCCAGGGTTCGCGCATGAAAAATCGATCATCCTGTTTCATTTTTCCCTCCAGTTTTCCTTTCAGAATTTATCCTAAGAATCTTTCAGCTTTCCTGGTCTACCCGCTCCTGCTCCCGGCTTACAATCGCCGAAAGCTCCTGCTGAACATCCTTCGGCAGGAGTTCACTGACATGCTCCTCCAGCAGCTGATCTACCTGTTCTGCAGCCCGCTCTTCCAGGGAGGATCCTCCCTGTTCAATCCAATCATCATACTGTCTTTTATCAGCCAATTTGGAGTAAAAAGGATCCCGGAAATGGCGGTAAGTATGTTCGTGGCCCAGATAGTTTCCTTCCGGTCCGAGCTCCTCGATCAAATCCAGAGCCAGGGTTTCCCGGTTGACCTCAACCGGTTTGGTTGCCGCCCGAATAAAACCGATCAGATCATTGTCAATTGCCATCAACTGCAGAGAACCCTGCATCCCGGCGTCCATAAATCCAGAATCATGGACAATATTTGCACCGTTAAGATGAGCTGTCATCAAGCTGATAGCAGCTTCCGCAGCACACTGCTGGTCCAGGACTTTCGAATCTGTTGAACCGCCCAGCCCGAAGACCGGCAGATCATAGTATTTTCCCATGGAAGTGGCAACCCCCTGCTCATCCGCCAGAACATAATTTCCCACCATGGTCTGTAAATTATAGGGACCTCCATTCCAACCCGGAACTGCCACCGGTGTTCCCTCCCGCACCAGTTGAGCCAGGACAATCCCCAGCAAGGAACCTGCGTTCATAGACGCTATACAGCCCGCAGTGGTAGCAGGAGAGTTCACACCTGCCGCATTCAGCGGGATGTACAGCATGGGAAGTCCTTTTTCCGCCAGAAACATACATTTCTGAAGTGCTTCCTGATTGGCGACCAAACCGGAGGTGACATTGATATAACAGGTAGCGAAAGGCCGCTGACGGAAATTGTCTTCCCCACCTGCAACAGCTTCACACATCTCCACCGCTGTCTGACAGCCCTCAAAATCCGGAGTGACAAAAACAATTGGTTTCGTGGTGTGATTGAGCATTACCTCCATCTGGTACCGATCATAAATCCCCTGGTCCACATCAGACGGAAGGAAAGCCGACATCACAAAATCAAATTCCGGAAGGCTGTCCATCAATTTCACGGCTTGACGAACATCATCCAGAAGAGCTTTCCTCCGCTTTCCTGTTTTATGATCCAGAATATACAAGCAGTCCGACCCACCGCCATAATAGGAATTATTTCCCCAGGCCCTGATCGCAGGCTCCCCTCCCTGGTTATACAATGTCATCCGGCGGGGAGCTGTACTTAAAGCCCATTCCACCAGGTGTTCAGGAACCCGAACTCTCTCCCCTTCCACAGCAGCTCCCCCATCCGCCAGGATGGATCTTGCCCGCTGGTCGTGAACATTGATCCCGGTCCTTTCCAGGATTTCCAGGCTGCCCAGATGAATCAGTTCACATCTTTCAGCACCCATTCGGGTATAGGGCATCCGATTCATTCGTTCTCCGTGCTTTCGGGGCATATGCCTCCTCCCTTACTTAATTGATTTTTTCTGCGGTCTTGGCTAAATAATAATTCCTGTTAAATATATAATACCACTTATAACATATATTTTGCTTGACAATTCATGTCTTAGAAGAGTAGAATCAACCTAGATCTAAGATGATTTTGATCATCTTATCCAGGAGATCCAGTGCCTCAATCCTCCAAATCCGACACATCCAAAGAAAGAATTTACCAGGAACTCCGCCGCTCTATTATCCTGGGGCATCTAAAGACCGGAGAAAAACTGAATCTGGAAATCCTGGCTGATCAATACCAGACCAGTGTTACTCCAGTCCGGGAAGCACTGCAAATGCTGGCTCAGGAAGAGCTGGTTACGTCGGTCCCGCACAGCGGATACTATGTGACTCAGGTTACTTTTAAAGAATTGACCGATTTACTGGAACTTCGTGAAATCCTTGAAATCGCTGCAGTAACCAGGGCGGCAGAACAAATCACCGAAGAGCAGCTGGACGAACTGGAGCAAGTCCATGCCGAGCAAACTGATGGTCAGGCCGGGAGTTACGAACGGGCTGTGATAGAGAACCGGCAGCTCCATTATTTAATTGCATTGGCATCGGGAAATCGTGAACTGGCTGATACCCTGGGTCGTATTCATGACCGTCTGGCCCGATTTTTTGTCTTCGTGCACAGTCCAGCTGAAGTGGAGCGCAGGCATTCGATATTAATTAAAGCCCTGCGAGCCCATGATCAGAAATTAGCGGTCCAGACGATGCTGGATGAGATCAATGAAACCCGGGAAATCACACTCAAAAACGTGATTGAAAATCAGGGAAATCGCTGGGTTCTAAATGAAAACAAACCTGAGACCACGCCCCAGGAGAGAAACCATGTCTGACCAGAATCCAAACTGGCAGCCGCAGCTCAGTATGTTAGATGAAACCCGGATCCAGGACTTATTCAATGCCGCGGTCGAGATATTGGAAAATGTCGGTGTTAATATTCATCATCCGCAGGCCCAGAAGCTTTTAGACCAAGCGGGTGTGCCCTCCGAGAACCAGCTGCGTTTTTCAATTCCCAGAGAAGTAATAAACCAAGCATTAAAAACAGCGGCAAAAAAAATTACTATTCATTCCCAAAGCGGCGACCCGGTTATGCCTCTTGATCCATGGAGAATTTATTTCGGAACCGGATCAGACCTGATCTATACCCTGAATTCAAAAAAAGATCAGCAGCAAATTTCCAGGCTGCAGGATATTGAACGCTCGGCCCAGCTCTGCCAGGCTCTGGATGAAATTGATTTCATTATGTCATTTGGCCTGCCTGGCGATGTTCCCAACCCGGATGCTGAACCCCAGCAGTATCACGCCATCTTACGCAGAGCCACTAAACCGGTGATCATGACCAGCTTTTCCGGGATGGAAGCGCTGGAGCGGGTCCATGAGATGGCGGTAAAAGTTGCGGGTGGGGATGATACATTCCGGAAAAAACCCAACTACATTCTATACGGCCAATTTGTGTCCCCCCTGGAGCATGATTATCAAGCCCTGGAAAGGCTGTTGTTCTGTGCAGAAAAGCACATACCAATCATTTACGTCCCCACAATCATGAGCGGTGCCAGCGGGCCGATTACCTTTTTCGGTTCTCTCGCGCTTGCTTTAGCTGAGACCCTGGCTGGACTTGTCATCCATCAACTCAGCAATCCTGGAGCACCATTTATTACCGGCGCCTGCATCAGTCCCCTGGATATGAAAAGCGGCCTGTTCCCGTACGGATCGGCAGAATGGCGCCTGAATGACCTGGCCTTCGCCGAGCTGTCGCGCCACTTTGGAATCCCTGTTTTTGGAACCGGAGGGGCATCCGACAGCAAACGTTTGGACGCCCAGGCAGGAGCGGAGTACAGCAGCAGCCTGCTTCCAGCGGCGCTCGCAGGAACAAACCTGATCCACGATGTTGGATATCTGAATTCCGGCCTGACCGGAAGTCTGGAGAGCATCGTGCTGGGGGCGGATATCATCCGCTGGGTGAAGCGATTTATCTCTGGGATTCAAATTTCAGAAAACCAGCTGGCAATGGACGTAATGATGGAAACCGGTCCAGCCGGAGAATTCTTGAGTCATGATCACACTTACAAAAACCTGCACCAAACCGTCTGGGAACCGCTGGTATTTAATCACCAGGATCATGAATCCTGGCGGGAAGCCGGGTCCAAGACCTACGAAAGCAATGCCCTTGATTTTGCTCTGGAGGTCCTCAACACAACAGAGAAGCACCAGCTGGATCCAAAAATAAATCAGGAACTGGCAAAAATCAGCAAATATGGTTCAAAAATATGACTTTTTCATGATAAATTTCTCTGGAAGGTCCAAATCCTTATGTTACAATCAGTCTAGACAACAGCAAAATTGCTCTTGTTTGATATCTGATTGATCATTTTATTCCATGTCTGAAAAATCATTTTTTTAAAAAATATATTTCCGGTAAATTTCTTAGTTGTTGCAAATAAAATTTACTGTTTACAGACCGCACCGATACCCAGCAGCGATTTTTGCTGCACCAGAACAAGGAGGTGTACCGGAACTTTGATCTATCTGATCCCTGATGACAGGTCTTGAATGCTGCCATGCCAGGTGATCCACCCTGCCGTGACCTGTCATCAGCTGCTTGAAAAACATCAAATTAAGGAGGAACTAGAAATGGATTTTTTTGTTAAGAAACCGCAACGAGATGCTCACCCCTACATCCCCGAGCTTAAAGAGCTCTTCCGAAATGGACGCATCTCTCGCCGGGAATTCTTGAGGAACGCAACCCTGCTGGGCATGTCCGCTGCAGCAGCCAGCACTTTCCTTACCGGCTGCCAGACAGAGGAAGCAATACCGGAAGAAACCACCGGCACTACAGCAACGGAAGCCCCGTCAGAAGAGAGTGTTGAACCAACTGCAAAGCCGTCCGGCATTAAACGAGGTGGAACATTTACCCGCGGAATGGAACTGCAGCAAATTGATCACCCGGCCCGCTTCTCATGGGTCCAGTCCGCCAATGTTGTTCGCCAGGTCGCTGACTACCTGACCGAAACAGGCACAGACAACATCACCCGCCCAATGCTCCTCGAAAAATGGGAAGCTAACGAAGATGTCACAGAATGGACCCTGTATCTCCGTCAGGATGTAACCTTCAATAATGGGGATAAATTTGACGCTGATGATGTAATGTTCAACTTCGAGCAGTGGCTGGATCCGGATGTTGGATCATCAATGCTCAGCCAGCTCTCATACCTGCGCGGCATGCAGGATGTTGAGCGAGTGGATGACTATACCGTCAAACTCTATCTGCAGGAAGGCAACATCGGTGTTCCAGAACATCTTTTCCATTACCCTGCACCGATCATGCACCGCAACTTCGAAGGCGACTTCATCAAGCAGCCGATTGGTACCGGGGCCTTCACCCTCGAAGAGTACGCAGAGGGCGAACGGGCAGTTCTCAAAGCCCGGGATGACTACTGGCGAATGGGCGCTGACGGCGACCCGCTTCCTTATCTGGATGAGATTATCTACGTCTCACTGGCCAAGGATGCTGCAGTAGCCGCTATGCAGTCCGGACAGATCGACGGCATGTACCAGCCGCGTGCCAGTGACTGGGAAGCCCTGAAAGGCATGGATCAATTCCAGGTCCTGACCGCTCCCACTGCTGTGACCACTGTCCTCCGGGTCCGGGTTGACCTGGAACCCTGGAGCGACAACCGCGTCCGCCGGGCCTTGATGATGTGCCAGGACCGCGAAAGAATTCTCCAGCTGTCCTACTACGGACAGGGCGATTTGGGTATTGACGCCCACGTTGCCCCGGTGCACCCGGCTTACGCCGAGAAAGACTTACCAGCCTATGATCCGGAAGGCGCCAAAGCGCTGCTCGCTGAAGCTGGCTATCCAGAAGGCTTAAAAGTCACTCTGGCTACCAAGAACGACCTGGAAGAACCCGAGTACGCCCAGGCTCTGAAAGAAATGGCTGCACCCGGCGGCTTTGATATCGAACTTGATATCACCGAACCGGGCGGCTACTGGGATCGCTGGACCGAAGTGGATCTGGGTATGACCTCCTGGACGCATCGTCCATTGGGTACTCAGGTGCTCCGCTTGGGTTACACCTCAAACCCCGACGGAACTCCGGTGGAATGGAATGAAACCCGCTGGGTAGACGAGGAGTTTGAGGAAAAGCTGGTTGAAGCGGAAAAGACCCTTGATGTAGAAAAACGCCGCTCATTGATGAGCGACATTGAGGATATCTTCATGGAGCGGGGCCCGATCGGTATCGCCTACTGGAAGAGCGTCTGGAACATTGTTCCCACCTCTTTCAAGAACATCGGTGCCCACCCAACCGAATACGACCTGCTGACCGAGGTCTGGAAAGACGAGTAAATCTAAATCCTAGCTGGTGTGCCCTGAACATAACATGGGGCACACCAGCAGCGAAACCAAATCGCGCCTGACTTAAGACAACACACTCAACACCTGGCTTTACGAACACCTTACTCTCGGATCTTTTTTCCAGTGCCGGTCCGCAAATGATCCGGGGATGAGAACCTGAATTACCTCATTCCCAGCAGGAGCTAGTCTATGGCAAGATTCATTGTCCGCAGTATTGTATCGACAATCATCACCCTACTTCTGGTATCCATCACCCTATTTTTCTTGCTCGAGGTTGGCAGCGGTGATATTGCCCTCAAAATTCTCGGGGTTTTTTCGACTGAACAACAGCGGGAATCATTCCGGGCTCAGCTCGGACTGAACCGTCCCGGATGGGTCCGGTACACAGAGTGGTTGGCTGGCAGTGATTGGAAAGTAGAAAAGCTGATTGGACATGAGCTGGTTACTAGACCAAATCCTCAGACTGGTGAACTGGAATGGTGGGCGGATGTGGACGGCACCCTGACCCGCTGGGAGATGAGCGACGGCCGCTTATTTGCCCTGGAGCGTCAGCCGGATGGATCCAGCACACAGCGGATCGTGAGCGGGGCCTGGCGGATTGATGAAGAAGGCAATGAAATCTTCTGGGGTGTGGACATCCGAAACAATGCGGTGAAATGGATCCGGGGAGGGGGAGAAACCGTCTACCTGCGAACCAAAACCGGGTTCGCAGAACTCAGTGACGGCCCGGTGGAATGGATCCCGCTCAAGCGGGGGATTTTAAGGGGGGATCCTGGCAGATCACTGCAAACCGGCCGGGATGTAGCCAGCACACTTGGTCCAAGGGTCCGCAACACATTAGTCCTGGCGGCAACAGCATTCCTGATCGTGATGCCGCTGGCCTTGATTCTGGGGATTGTGGCCGGTATCAATGAAGGGAAACCAATTGATCGTATCATTTCAATTTCCAGCCTGGGAGCAACAGCCACACCAGAATTTGTAACCGGGATCTTTTTGATCCTGATTCTGGGGATCTGGCTTAAAGTACTTCCAGCTGTATCTGTATTCCTGTCTCCGGATGCAATTTTCAAAGATCCCCAGCTAATTGCCCTGCCGGTGCTGACGCTGACTGCTGTTGAGCTGGGATATGTTGCCCGGATGACCCGGGCCAGCATGGTCGAGGTGATGGATTCCGCATATATCCGGACCGCGATCATCAAAGGGATGCCCCGACGGCGGGTTGTTTTCAGACATGCCATCCGCAATGCGTTGATGGCCCCGATTACTATCATCATGCTTCACGTCAACTGGTTGATCGGAGGCGTGGTGGTGGTTGAGGTAATCTTTGGTTTCCCGGGACTCGGCAAGTATATTTATGACGCAGCCATCTTTGGCGATTTTAACGCAGTGGAAGCTGCTGCGATGCTGACTGTCGCCATTGCCATTATCACCCGGCTGATTGGCGACCTGGCTTATACTTTCCTTAATCCTCGAATTCGATATTCATAATTGGAGTGAAATATGGCTGTGGCCGCCTCCTCAACAAAATCACAACCTACCGGACTGCAAAAATTCTGGAAACAAGTTTCAATCATATTTGATTCTCGGGTAGCGACGGTTGGTCTTTCCTTTGTCCTGTTTTGGATCATTGTGGCATTAATTTCCCTCTTCTGGACCCCTTTCCCGCCAAATGCCAATGATTTCACCCAGAATCTACCGCCCAACAGCACCAACTTATTGGGCACTGATCATCTCGGTCGGGATATCCTTTCCAGATTGATGCAGGGAACCCAGGTTATCCTGCTAAAAACACGCCTTCCCTGGGCAGGTATTTCTATTCCCGGTGGGGTTGCAATCTGGGGTGTAATTGGATCCCTGCTTTTTGGAGCTACACTGGGTTTAAACGCCGGCTACCGCGGGGGTTGGTGGGATCAGGTGATCATGCAAATCCTGGATGCCCTGATTGCTTTCCCCCGAATTGTGCTCTATCTGGTTGTAATTGCCGCTCTCGGACAGGGCGATCTGGTGGTAATCTTTGCCATTACGGTCACCGGAGCGCCGGGTGTGGCCCGCCTGGCCCGCAGTCTGGCAATGGACATCCGGACCCGGGATTACATCCGGGCCGCAGAGACGCGGGGTGAAAACGCCTGGTACATTATGTTCCGGGAAATTCTCCCGAATGCCCGGGGGCCACTGCTGGTTGACGGTATGCTCCGGGTTGGTTATGCAATTTTTGCGATCGGCACCCTCGGATTCCTTGGAATCGGGCTTCCACCACCCGATCCGGACTGGGGTAACATGGTCAATGAAGCTCGGCGTCACATTTTTGCCAATCCGCTGGCTGTGATCTGGCCTGCCCTGGCAATCGCCAGCCTGGTAATCGGGCTGAATTTATTCGCGGATGGTCTGCGTGAAGAATTGACCCGCTATCAGAAATGAGAGATATTCCATGTCAGAACTGAAAAAAACTTCACCTGTTCTCAATATTCAGGACCTGTCCGTTGCTTATAAGATCCGCGGCGGGGAAATCGAAGCAGTCCAGGAAGTCTCGTTCCAGATTAATCGGGGGGAGACGTACGGAATTGTTGGGGAATCCGGCTGTGGAAAAAGCACTGTGGCCTGGGCTGTCCTGAATTTCCTGGGAGCAAACGGCTACGTAAAACGCGGCAGTATCAAATTCCAGGGCAAAGAACTTGTGGGTGTTACCGGAGAGGAACTTCGCCGGCTGCGGGGCGATCAAATTGCAATGGTATACCAGGACCCGATGCAGGCTCTTAACCCTTCCATGCGGCTGGGCGACCAGATGGCGGAAGTGCTAACCGTGCACCGGGGGATGGAAGAAGAAGAAGCCCGGGAACAATGCGTGGATATGCTGGAACAGGTCTATATGCCGGATGCTGCCAATATGATGAAACGCTATCCGCACCAAATTTCCGGCGGTCAGCAGCAGCGGGTCGTAATCGCCATGGCCCTTTTGAACAATCCAGCACTGCTGATCATGGATGAGCCCACCACCGCTCTTGATGTCACCGTCGAAGCCGCAGTTCTTGATCTAATCGCAGAACTGCGTCGGAATTTCGATACCGCTATCATGTACATCACCCACAATCTGGGTGTTGTCGCCAGGGTTTCAACCCAGGTCGGGGTTATGTATGCCGGAGAAATTGTCGAAAGGGGAACAGTGGAGCAAATTTACGAGAATCCCCAGCATCCCTATACCCAGGGTCTGCTGCGCTGTGTACCCAAACTGGGTACGGATAAAAGCAGCAGCCTGCTGTATCCCATCCGGGGCAGGGTCCCTCCACCCAATAACCGTCCCGTTGGATGTATTTACGGTCCTCGCTGTGATTATGTCCAGGAGCGCTGCCGGAGAGAAAGGCCCATTCTGCGTCAGCTCTCGTCCCAGGTCTGGGTCCGGTGTCATTACGCAGAAGAAATTGACCCGGCTCAGTGGGTACCTTCCGAAGACATCACTCCACCCGAGGTAGCTGCCCGGGATCTAACAGCTGAACCCATCCTGGAAGTGAATGACCTGAAGAAGTATTATCCTGTTCAGGGCAACAGTTTCAAGGATATCCTTGGTTTTGGGGAGAAAAGACAGGTAAAAGCGGTTGAAGGAGCCAATTTCACGATTCCTACCGGAACTACCCTGGGAGTTGTTGGAGAGTCCGGCTGTGGAAAAAGCACCCTGATCAAAACCCTGATCGGACTGGAGGATACGACAGGGGGAGAAGCTCAATTTATGGGATTTGACATCACCAACCCGATCAAAGAACGTGAACAAGCCTTAATTCAAGAACTGCAGATGGTCTTTCAGAATCCTGATTCGACCATGAACCCCTCCTTTACCGTTGGTCAGCAGATTGGGCGGCCGATGCATATTTTCAACACGGTTCCACGCAGTGAAGTTCGGAGTGAAGTGATTAAGCTGTTAAACTCCATGCGCCTTGGTGAAAACTATTATGACCGTTTACCCCGCCAGCTCAGCGGCGGTGAAAAACAGCGGGTCGGGATTGCCCGGGCATTGGCCAGTCATCCAGATCTGGTGCTGTGTGATGAACCAGTTTCTGCCCTTGATGTCTCTGTCCAGGCCGCAATTTTGAACTTACTGCTGGAGATCCAGCAGGAGTTCCAGACCACAATGATTTTTATCGCTCATGACTTGAGCGTGGTGCGGTTTTTCTCAGATCAGGTTGCTGTGATGTACCTGGGGCAGATCATGGAAATCGGCCCCGCGGAAGATATCTATGCTCCGCCATATCACCCATACACGGAAGCTTTATTGTCTGCGGTCCCAATCCCTGATCCAACCGTTACTCAAAAACACATTCGTCTGGAAGGTACAGTTCCAAGCGCAATTGATCCTCCCAGCGGCTGCCGCTTCCACACCCGCTGTCCACGCCGGGCATTACTGCCGGACGGTGGGAAAATATGCGAAACTAAAACACCTCCCTGGCAGTCCAACTCAGAAGGACACCGTATATTCTGCCATCTCCCGTTGGAGGAACTGCGCCAAATGGATCCGGTGGTTACATCCGGGTAAAAGAAAGGAGTTTTCCTTATGTTTGTCAAAGACTATATGACCCGCCATCCAATCATGGTTGATCCGGAGACAACCATCATCGAAGCCCAAACAATCATCGCTGAAAACAACATCCGCCATCTTCCGGTTGTTGGCGATGGAAAACGCCTGATGGGATTAATCACCCGGCAGCGAATGCGCATCCCACCCACCGAGCTTGCCAGTCTCAATGTCTGGGAGATCACGAAGTATCTCTCCAATCTCCGCGTAAAAGATGTCATGGTAAAACAGAGGGATGTGATCACTATCAATCCAGACAGCACCCTGGAAAATGCGGCAATCCGGATGGTCGAAGAAAAAATAGGATCACTGCTGGTTCTGGATGGGGAGGTTGTGATCGGGATTATCACTGATACAGATATGATGATCCAGCTGACTGAAGTACTGGGAGCTAATGAACCGGGAGTCCGGGTCACTATGCGCATGCCAAACGTCAAAGGAGAGCTGGCCAAAGTGATGGGCGCTATTACCGAGCAAGGCTGGGGAATCTATGCCAGCGGCGGGGTAAAAACTCCCAAAGACCCCGGCCATTGGGACTGTGTGATCAAAATTCGGAACGTATCAAAAGAAGAAGTCCTGCCCATCCTGGAAAAAATTGAAACCCAGGAGGTCATTGACATTCGCTAATCTGCAAACCGGGATAGAATAAAAACAAAGACAGGCGGCTTGAAGCGCCTGTCTTTTTTCACAAAACACAAAACTATAATTTATAATTCAAATCACCTATTAACATATCAACAAGAAGTGTCAATGAATTCTCATCTTTCAAATTCTTTTAATGAACGAAATGGATGTTATCAATCCTTATCAGAATCACAAATTCAAAAAATTCATCAGGCCAGCTGTGAAATCTTATCCCGGACCGGGATGAGGTTTCACGAACCTGAAGCAATTGAGCTGTTCCGGAAAGGTGGAGCGGATATCAGCGAAAACTCTTTGGTCCGGATTTCGCCGGAACTCGTTGAGTGGGCTTTAAGCTGCGCCCCAGAAAACATCACCCTCTACAATCAACTCGGTGAACCTGCCCTGGAAGTCGGAGGATGCCGCAGTTATTACGGGACCGGGTCAGACTGCATGCATATTTATGATCTGATCAGCCGCCAGCGCAGAAAAGCCGTTCTTGAGGATGTAATAAATGGAGTCCGGCTGGTTGAAAACCTGCCCCATCTGGATTTCGTGATGTCCATGTTCCTGCCTTCAGACATATCCGAAGATACTTATGAACGTCAGCAGATGGCTGTCATGCTGCGGGAAAGCACCAAACCGATTATATTTGTAGGCATCGAAGCAGCCAGCACGCGGTATGCAATCGAGATGGCCGCCATAAAAGCCGGAGGCTTGAATAAACTGCAAAAGCAGCCGTTTATTGTTAATTATGTCAACACCGTCTCAGCCTTTCAGCACAACCAGGAAAGCGTGTCCCGGATGCTTTATGCGGCAGATCATAATATCCCAACGATCTACGCCCCAGGAAAACACCGGGGAATGACCTCACCTATCACCCAGGCAGGAGCCCTGGCGCTGGGCAGTGCCGGTCAGCTGGCCGGCTTAGTGCTCTCCCAGTTAAAACGAGAAGGATCACCTTTCATTGTCAGCAATCCGGGACAGGGTACCCTGGATATGCGAACCATGCTTGGCCTCTACAACGCCCCGGATGACGGACCTTACGGTTGGGATCTCGCCCACCATTATCAGCTACCCAGTTTTGCGATTGCCGGGGCAAGTGATGCCAAGGTATTTGACACTCAGGCAGCCGCCGATGCTGCTCTCAGTTTGTTTTCCGTCACAATTGGAGGAGCGAACTTAATCCATGATATCGGCTACCTGGACTGCGCCATGACTGGATCATTAGAGCTTGTTTTACTTTGCAATGAGATCATCGGTTGGATCAAACGCTATCTATCTAATCTGGAAATCAATGATGATACACTGGCTCTGGATGTAATCCATGATGTTGGACCGGATGGATATTTTCTGCAAGCACATCATACCTTGCAGCATGTCAGGGAGGATTGGGTTCCCACTCTCTTTGACCGTTATGACTATGCCCAATGGGAGCAAAATGGTGGGGAAAATTTACAGCAAAGGGCAAATAAAATCATCCAGGAAATACTCCAATCTCATCAACCACGTTCACTATCGGAGACAATCGAACAGCAGCTTCAGGATGTGATCAAGGGCAGCTGACAGGAATGGAGGGATCCATGAATACAAACCGGGATCTGGGAATCAAGCACGTCCACGCCCGCACTGAAAAACGATGCTACGGAATGGGGTTGGGAATAATCATCCTTGACGATGTTTATCCCGGATTTCCTGGAGATGTCCGCAATGCCAGCGCATATCCTTTCCCAATTCAATATCAAATCGCCGAGGGCGTGGATATCCAGGCGCTCGTTCATCAAGAGGATAAATCCCCCTGCCTTCCCCCTCTGCTGGACGCCGCCAGAACCCTGGAAGAGTATGGCTGCCGGGCTGTGGCTGCCGAGTGCGGCTATTTTGCTTACTTCCAACAAGAAATATCAGATGCCCTCAAGATTCCCGTTTTCATGTCGAGTCTACTTCAAGTTCCCCTGGCACAGAAAGTCCTCGGCCCCGGACAGGTAGTTGGAATCTTAGCTGCTGAATTAAATTTCCTGACAAATGTTCACCTCGAGCAGGTCGGGATCGAACCCGGCAGCGGCTATGTACTCGGTGGGGCAATGGACCAGGGCTGCTGTGAAGAATTTTCCCATCTCTGGACCCCTTCCCTCCGAACAAACCCTCCCTCCGCTGATTATGAAAAAGCAGAACGGGAATTTCTAAATGTCGCGCTTGAATTTATCCGATCTGAACCGCGGATGGGTTCCATTGTGTTGGAATGCACCGGGATGCAGCCCTTTGCCAGAGCTTTGCAGCGAGAGGCAGATATTCCGGTTTACAGCTGGGGTACACTTCTGGATTACGCCTACTCGGTGGTAGTTCACCGGGATTATTACGGACATGTCTAAATGACCCGCATCACTCAAATTTTAACCACCCCTGTTAGCGGAGCTTATTACTTTGAGGATCTTCATGCGCTGCAGGCGCAACCGATTCCGGTAGAAGCCCGCTACACCGCACCGGCTACTGCCCCTGGATTGAAATATGTCCGTGAACCCTCCAGGGTTCTGGCTGTTGGTCTGGTTCTGAATGACAAACATGTCGCCTGGGGAGACTGTGTTTCCGTGGCTTACAGCGGAGCTGGAGGACGGGATCCAGCTCTGGAGATTGACTCAGCGAGCAGCCAGATTAAAGATCAAATCGCACCGCTGCTTTTAGAGCAGGACCCGCGGAACTTCAGAGATTTGTCAGCAAAAATCGACCAAATCAGGATCCAGGTCACAGAAGAAAGAATTCTTCCAGAACGAAAAACCGGTGACAGCATCTCTCGCAGAGAGCTATTCCAGGCTGCTGGACAACTGCTGGCGAATGGACCGCGAACTGAAAAAGTCGCATTAGAGAAAATGCTGCCTGCAGCAGTTCGCTACGGAGTCAGCCAGGCGCTGTTTTCTGCTGCTGCCATGGTTCAGGATCTGACGCTTACCGAGCTGATCTGCAGGGAATGGAATCTGGACATTCCAGATAGAATTGTCCCCCTTCACGCTCAATGCGGTGGAAACCGGTACCGGGGGGTAGATAAAATGATCATCCGGCAGGTCTCCTCCCTGCCACATGCTCTAATAGATAACCTTAAAGAACAGCTTGGGGATGACGCTGTTGAGCTGATTCGCTATACACGCTGGATCAAAAACAGGATCAAGGAACTGGGTGGAGATAACTACCTACCAACCATCCATCTGGACCTGCACGGCGGTCCGGGGAAAATATACGATGGAGATCTCGGAAAAATTCTCGGCACGCTGGATGCCCTGGAAAAAGCCGCAGCGCCTTATCCGCTCCGGATCGAGTGCCCGGTTATCCAGGAAACTCGGGAATCCCAGATCGAAACCCTGGCGACTCTCCGTGAGTACATAGCCTTCCGGAAGCTGCAGGTTGAGATTGTAGCAGACGAATGGGCCAATTCCCTGGACGACATTCAAGCCTTTCTCTCCGGATCGGCAGCCGACATGATCCAGATCAAAATGCCTGATCTGGGCAGTCTGGAAGATATTATTGAAGCTGTGCGGATTTGCCGTTCCTGCGGTGTAAAAACCTTCCTGGGCGGAAGCTGCGCAGAAACCTCTCTTTCATCCCGGATCACAGCCCAGTTGGCTTTAGCAGTGCAACCGGACCTGGTGCTTGCCAAACCAGGGATGGGAATTGATGAAGCTGTTGCCCTGATGCAGAATGAAATGTCCCGGGAATTAGCCTGGCTTAAGCAAAAAAGTAAACAGCAATGAAGATTCAATTTCTCCTGAATCAGCAGAAAGTATCCCTTGAAGTTGACCCGGTCAAGCCGCTGCTCGATGTGCTGCGGGAGGATCTGGGATTAACCGGCACCAAACAGGGTTGTGATCATGAAGGGGAATGTGGTGCCTGCACTGTGCTGCTGAACGGGAAGCCTGTCCGATCCTGCCTGACACCAATCGCCAAAGTGCAGGACAAAAAGGTCGAAACAATCGAAGGCCTGGGAACAGCTGAGAATCCTCATCCTCTGCAGTCTGCGATTCTTGAATACGGAGCGGTACAATGCGGTTTCTGCACGCCGGGCATGCTGATGTCTGCTAAAGCGCTGCTGGACAGCAATCCGAGACCCACAAGGCTGGAAATTCAGGAAGCCCTGGCCGGCAATCTTTGCCGCTGCACAGGCTACCAGAGAATACTGCACGCAGTGGAATCTGCTGCTGCAGATCTGGCCGGGGTGAATACCACCGAAGGTTCAAAACAATCAACCCGAAAGGAAAGTCTCGGGGGAAATGATCTGCGAGTGGACGGGTGGGAAAAAGTCACCGGAAAAGCCCGTTTTGTAGAAGATCAGATTATTGAGAACGCCCTGGAAGTTCTAATCGTCCGGAGCCCTTTTGATCATGCCAGGTTGGTCACCATCAACCCGGAACAGGCTCTCCAGATCCCAGATGTGATCCGGATTCTGACCGCGGCGGATATCCCGGGAGAAAATAACCTGGGGGATTACAGCCGGAATGAACCGGTCCTCACTCCGGTGGGAGAAACCTGTAAAATGATTGGGGCGCCGACAGCCATTATTGCTGCCAAAACCCGACAGGCCGCTCTTGAAGCACAGGAGAAGCTGAAGATTGAGTACAGGGAACTGCCTGCGGTTTTTGATCTGGATCAGGCCCTGGCAGAAAACGCCTACCCGATTTATCCCGAGGGCAACATCCTGACCAGGGCTGCTGCCCGTTGGGGAGATCTGGAATCCGCCGAAGCAACATCAGATCTGCTGCTGGAAACAGAATATAAAACTTCATGGTTGGAGCATGCTGCCCTGGAGCGGGAATCCCTGCTGGGATATTATGACCAGCAAAACCGCCTGACGGTGGTAGGAGGAACCCATGAACCTCACTGGCAGCAGAATTATATTGCGGCCGCCCTGGGCCTGAACCCGGATCAAGTCCGGGTCATTATGCCCCCGACCGGCGGGTCTTTTGGTGGAAAGCAGGATCCCTGGCCTTTTATCGCGACAGCCCTGGCAGTTTATCACACCGGGCAGCCGGCCCGATTGATATATTCCCGGTCGGAATCCTTTGCTGCATCACCCAAACGGCATCCCTACCGGATGCGCTACCGAGTAGGTGCTTCAAAAACAGGAAAACTGAAAGGGATCCAGACCCGGATCGATATCAATACCGGGGGTTATGATGGTCATGGTCAGTACATTCCAGACTACGCATTGGTTGGTTCCGGAGGACCGTATCGCTATGAAGCAGTTGATGCCCGGACCCGGAGCATATACACCAATGGTCCAAAAGGTGGGCAGTACCGGGGCTTCGGGACTGTGCAGTCCAATTTTGCTCTGGAATGCACCCTGGATGAGATCTGCCAGCAGCTGGATCTTGATCCACTGGCCTTCCGGCAGGTAAATAGTATTACGCAGGAATCCCGGTCTTACCTCGGATATCCAATTGAAGAATCTCTGGGATATCAGCAGGTCCTCTCAGCTCTTAAGCCGGTGTACGAAAGCTATCTTCATAAAGCCAAAGACTTCAACCGTAGACAGCCCAAAACCAGTCCGCTCCGGAAAGCTGTTGGGCTGGCAGGAATGTGGTACCGGTTTGGAAAATCCGGATCACTTTCAATTCGAGCTGACGCAGAACTCGATTCCAATGGAAAGATCATTGTTTACTGCTCAGCCCCTGACTATGGACAGGGAAGTACTACCGCTATGCATCAAATCGCGGCAGAAACCCTCGGCATCTCACGCCGGGTGGTGGTAATTATCAATGCAGACACCGCAGCTACCCCGGACTCCGGCATTCAGGGAGCCTCACGGGCGACATATTTTGTCGGAGGTGCCGTGGTCCAGGCTGCTGGGAATTTAAAACAAGTTCTGATCTCAACCGCGGCAGAAATACTGGATCGACCTCCAGCTGATCTGGAGTTGAGCGATCATGGTGTCCGGACTCGATTCTCGCTGGACAGTGCACCAGAAAAGGCAGATTCAATCTCCTATCCGGAGCTTGCCCGGGAAATGGACCGACTTGAGCTATCGAAAAGAATTTCAGGTATATTTGACCTCAGCAGCCAGTTTCCAGATCAAAATCGAACCGAATATATTCCTCTCTTTGTGACCGGCGCCCAGACAGCTGAAGTACTCGTAAATCTGGAGACCGGACAGGTGCAAATTCCCCGGCTGGCAGCGGCCCATGACGTTGGTCGGGCAGTAAATCAGCTGGATGCCCGGGGCCAGATTGAAGGTGCCGTGGTCATGGGTCTGGGTTCAGCATTAATGGAAGAGTATCTTCCCCATCTGACCTGGGGTTTTGGTGAGTATTATTTACCTACTGCACTTTCCACCCCTGAAGTAGAGACAATACTTGTAGAAGTGCCCAGCTTCCATGGCCCATTCGGGGTCAAGGGTCTGGGAGAAGCTGCCATGCTGCCGACTGCTCCGGCGATAGTCAACGGAATATCGCGGGCAATCGGGGTTCGAGTTCGGTCTCTGCCTGCCACCCCGGAAAGGGTCCTGAAGGCAATTCAATCCCGCTCTGGAGCAGAAAGATGACCCTCTACTATACCCCTCAAACTACTATGGAAGCACTCGATATCCTGCAGGAGACAGCCGGCAAAGCAAGAATAATTGGGGGAGGTACAGATCTGCTTCCAGAGATCAGGGCTGGAAAAACCGTCCCCGAAACACTGGTAGATATCAGTAATATCCCGGAGTTGAATCAAATTCGGATCGAAACCAATCAAGTTACTATTGGTGCCGGTGTAAATTTTGCTGCCATTAAGGATCACCCTGTTTTGAATGAACTGGTTCCAATGCTGACCGCTGCCGCTGCTTCAATTGGTGCTGGTGCCATTCAGCAAACCGCTACCTGGGGAGGCAACCTGGTCCAGGCAATGCCGGCAGCAGACGGCGCGATCGCTGCGCTGGCCCTGGAAGCCGAGCTCAGGATTCTGGATTCAAAGGGGGAGAGATGGGAACCCGTCGAGAATATCTTCCTGGGGCCAGGCCAATCAAGCCTGGATCCTTCTAAAGAACTCCTGGCAGCCATCCGTTTTTCATATCCGGACAATCAATGGTGGGGAACCGCCTGGAAGAGAATTGGGCGAAGGTCTGCTCTAATTTTACCCATCATGAACTGCGCGGTGAAATTACTGCCACGGGAGACCCAAAACAAGATTCAGATTGTCAGGGCTGTTATTGCCCTCGGACCTGCAGGTCAAGTTCCTTTCCGAGCAAACAAGGCAGAAAAAAGTCTGCAGAATATGCCAATCAATGAGGATTATTTCCAACAGGCAGGTATAATTACCCGAGATGAATCCCAACCCCGGGGAAATCCGCTGCGGGCATCCAGGGAGTACCGTCTTGATGTTATCCCCGTTCTGGTTTGCAGTGCCCTCAAAGAGGCTGCTGAACAAATCCAGACCCAATCGGAAGTACTGAACAGATCGATTAACAGGAGTATGGAATGACAAAAAAATCCACCGCTGTACCGCAAATGTCTCTGCTGTCCGGATCCCAAACTGAAATGATCCACCGGGCATCTCTTCAGATTCTCTCGCAAACCAGGGTGCGGGTTTACCATGATCGGGCCCTCCAGCTGCTGAAGGATGCTGGCGCAAAAATTGAAGACGGGAACCTGGTGACTTTCCCTGAAGAATTAATTGATTGGGCTCTGGAAGGAGCACCATCGGAAATCACCCTCTTCAACCGCGGATCGGAAGAGCCAGGCGCGGTTCTTGAGGGGATGCAGGTCAACTTTGGAACTGGATCAGACTGCCTGAATTATCTCGATCCCCGGAGTGGGGAACGCCGTTCCTTTCAAACCGCAGACGTAATTGACGCGATTCACGTGGTTGATGCGCTTCCAGAGCTGGACTTTTGCATGTCGATGGGTATTCCAGCTGACCTGGGGGAGGATAACGCCTATCAACATCAATACGCCTTATTGCTGGAACACACAACCAAACCGGTAGTCTTTGTCTGTGATGACGAAGAAGACTGCCGCCAGATTTCCAGGATGGCAGCTGCGGCCGCGGGAGGAATGGAACAGCTGAAGAAGCATCCGACCCTGCTGCTGTATTCCGAGCCCTCCACACCACTGCAGCACTCTGAAACTGCAACTGGTAAACTGCTGTTTATGGCAGAAAACTCCCTTCCGATCGTCCATTCCCCGGCTCCCATGATGGGAGGAACCGCCCCGATCACTCTGGCCGGCGGCCTGGCATTGGGCAACGCAGAAGCGCTTTCCAGCCTGGTCATGCACCAGTTGACAAACCGGGGGGCACCGTTTGTCTATGGAAGCGGCTTGCACCATATTGATATGAAAACCACCATCAGCGTTTACAGTGCTCCGGAGTTTCAGCTGGCCCGGGCAGCCGTAGCCCAGATGGGACGATATTATAACCTCCCATCCTGGGGGTACGCTGGACACTCCGACAGCTGTGTGATGGACGAACAGGCAGCCGCAGATGCAGCTTTCTCTGTTCTGGTAGCCCTCCTGGGCGGAAATAACCTGGTCCATGACGTTGGTTATCTGGAAGCCGGCTTAACTACATCGCCGGAAATGATTGTCTTTACTGCAGAGATGATCTCGATGGCCCGGCGCTTTATGTCCGGGATCTCATTCAGCGAGGAGCATCTCGCCCTGGAGATCATCGATCAGATTGGTCCTGGGGGAGACTTTTTAAGCACCGACCACACTTTTGATCACTTCCGGAGCTTCTGGCAGCCTATATTGTTTTCCCGCCAGCGGGTAGAAGAATGGGAGGCTGATGACAGCCCGCGCCTGGGGGATCGCTTAAAGGAAAAAACTGTTCAAATCATCCAGGATCATCAACCCCAGCCGCTCCCGGACTCGGTAAAAAGCGAGATTCAGCAGATCTTAAATCAAGATTCGACATCCTGATGACCTTTATACCCCAGAGCAGTGAGTTCCATTTCTTGACACTGTCCTGGTAGATATTTATAATGCAAGCGCCATCAAAGTAAGGATCCAGCGACTGGCTCTTCTTAGAGCACGGCAGAAATAATATGGAATTGATTTCAAATTTTAATGGTCTTGAACTGCTGTTTATCGTCATCCTGGCGATCCTGCTCTTTGGCCCGGAAAAAATCCCAGAAATTGCCGCCAAAGCAGGCTCATTGATTCGCAATATTCAGAGGATCTCGTCTGAAATCATGTCAGATTGGCGGGAGCAATCCGGCTTGGAAGAAGTCGCCCGGGAAAGCAAAAACCTGAGCACATCACTGAATCAAAGCGTCCGCGAGATGCGGAATACAATCATCTCAGATACACAAACCAAAAAAGAAAATACAGCTTCAGCTGCCCCTGATCCTCCTTCTCCCACAGTCAAGAATCAATCTAATCTGGAAGAACAGCTCAAAGCACTTGAAACCCAGATGGAAGAACTCCGGTCCCAGATTTCAAAACAAAAAACAGGGGAACAGGATGGGGATGATGACAGATAATTCATCGTCCCCGGGAAGACAAATGCCCTTCCTGGAACATCTGGTAGAACTGCGGGGAAGATTGGCCAAGTCCGTCCTGGCACTGCTGATCACCAGCGCCGCCTGCTTCTTTGTCGCCAGACCAATTCTGGAATTCCTGCTGGCTCCAATGGGAAATTATCCGGTCATTGCTCCCCGTCCCACAACGTCCATTGGGATCTTCATGCGAATTGCCTTGATCTCCGGGGCTGTGCTGGCCACCCCCGTGATCAGCTATCAGCTGTTGATGTTTATCACTCCCGGATTAACACGCAAAGAGCGTCGGTCCCTGTACTGGATCATTCCCGGAATCACTATCAGCTTTCTCGGCGGCGCTGCATTTGCCAACTTTGTGATGATCCCAGCAGCCATTCCATTCTTACTTGGATTTTTATCGGATGTAGTCCAGCCGACCTGGATGGTTGATGAATATATCCCATTCGTGCTGACACTCATTTTCTGGGTTGGGGTCAGCTTTGAAACTCCCCTGCTCTGTTATTTTTTCGCCCGGATCGGAATTTTGAGTGCTAAACAGCTGATCCAGGGCTGGCGAATTGCGCTGATCGCAATTGCCGTCCTGGCAGCTGCAATTACCCCCACACCGGATCCTTTCAATATGATGCTGGTGATGGCGCCGTTGATGCTGCTGTACGGTCTCGGCATCTTCCTGGCCTGGATCGCAGGCCGGCAGCGTAAAGCAAGTTTAGACTGAATAATCTCCTTTACAGGTTTGTTTTATTACGGTTTCGGAAATTAAATGCGGTCAGCTCCAGATATCAGAGCTCCGCATCCCGGAGAGGAGGATTCATGTGTATGAATTTCACTGGCCGACCAAAACCGTTTTTAAACCGGACTTATCCCAAAATCTGAGTGAATTTCTCCCACCGGAAACCGGGGAGGAGCTGATGATCATTGCCCCCCGGGAGAAGTGGGTTACACCCTTGATTGAAAGATTCAAATCAAATCTCCTGACAGCAAATTGGAAGCGGGTAACTCTCTTCCCTGAGATTGAACCAAACCCATCCTGGGAAACAGTTGACAGAGGAGTCGAGTTTGCCGGGCAGTCTCAACCTTCAGCCATACTCGCAGTTGGTGGGGGCAGCACGATGGATGCTGCCAAAGCAATTGCTCAGAAATCAGAAACTCCCTATTTGATCACCATACCAACAACAGCCGGCACCGGTGGCGAGATCTCCCCCTGGGCAGTCATTAGCAACTTGACCTCCCGGGAAAAAGACAGTGTGATCGCTAAATGGCCTGATTACAGTCTCCTGGATCCTGTCCTGACCTATACCGTCCCCCCCCTGGTCACCCTGTTTACCGGGATAGATGCCTTTATTCACGGGCTAGAAGCGTACCTGGCCAGTGCCGCGAATTCGATTACAGATGCCCTGGCTCTGCAGGGAATGAAAATGGTTGTGGAGCACATCAACACAGCAATTGAATCCGGAAAGGATCTCCAGGCAAGATCCGGAATGCTGGAAGGAAGCTTGCTGACCGGAGCAGCTATGCTGCATGCCGGTCTGGGATTGATGCACGCAATTGGCAATGTGACCGGCGGATTATATCACGATCTGCCGCACGGTTTGATTCTGATGCGCTGTATGAACCCTGTTCTGGAGTACAACCAGCCAGAAGTGGGAGAAAAATATCTGGCAGTCCAGGACCTGGTTGAACAGATCCAGACGGTTACCGACCGCCAGTTTCAAAGAATGGAAGTTCCACCGATCATTATCCACAAAAATGACCTCCAGCAGCTGGCAGAACGTGCCGTTGCCAATGTCAACGCAGAAACCAATCCCCGGCCGGCTGGAATCAAGGAAGTAAAGAAATTAGTCCAACAATCATTTGAAATCCAATAATCCCAGAACAGCAGTTTCTCAGCTGAGGAAGGTATCCAATGAGCAATTTGATTCCCTCACCCCAAAAAGGGCTCCCTGGAGGCCAGTATCAACCACTGACTTCTGATCAGGTAGAGCGGATACATCAAGCCTCGCTCCAAATCCTGGAGCGAACCGGAGTTCAGGTGGAAGAACAAGAAGCTCTGGAGCTTTTTAAGCAAGCGGGAGCCAGGATCGATGGCAACCGGGTCCGGATTCCACCCCGTTTGATTGAGGAAATTCTAAAAAGTGCCCGTTCCAGCGTGCTGCTCGCTGGACGAAGTCCAGAGAATGACTTGCTCCTAGAAGGAAAACGGGTACATATAGGAACAGGAGGGGCAGCCCTTCAGGTTCTAGACCTGAAGACAGACGCCGTCCGGCCCGCAACCCTCCAGGATGCCGCGGATATGGCCCTGCTGGTAGATGCCCTGCCCAATATCCATTTTTACCTGCTGCCGATTTACCCCACTGACATCCCGGAAGAATCAGTCGAAATCAGTAAGTATTTCGCCGGGCTGGCCAACACCACCAAGCATGTCCAGGCTGGAGTCTACACCAGCCGGGGCCTGCAGGATGTGGTCGCCATGGCAGAGCGAATCGCCGGGGGATCAGATGCCTTACGGAAGCGGCCGCTGGTCAGTTTCATCACCAGCTGGATGGTAAGTCCGCTGATGTTTGCGACAGATGTCACCCGGCTGCTGATTGAGGTCTGCAAGCTCGAAATGCCGGTTGTGCTCTCATCCGCACCAATGGCAGGCAGCACCTCCCCGATCACTCTGGCCGGGACCCTTGCTCAGCTTAACGCAGAACAGCTGTCCGGCTTAGCCCTGACCCAGCTGGTCAATCCAGGCACCCCGGTCTTGATTGGCCCTATTCCCGCTACAGCGGATATGCGCTCCGGGAACTATCTGGGGGGCTCTATCGAACTCGGAATTGCCAATGCGGCTATCAGCCAGATGGCCCATTTTTACAACCTGCCAATTTATAACAGCGCCGGAATGACGGATTCCAAACTGCCGGATATTCAAGCAGGGATTGAAAAAACTCAATCCCTGATCCAGGTTGCCCTGGCCGGATCAAACTTTATCCATCATGCGGCAGGAATGCTGGAGGATATGTCAACCATTGCCTATGAACAGTTTGTGATCGACAATGAAATCCTCGGAATGGCCATGCGGGCTGTCCGGGGAATTGAAATCAATGACGAAGCCCTGGCGCTGGACGCGATTGATCGAGTTGGACCGGGGAGCCATTTCCTGTCCGATAAGCACACATTGCAGCATATGCGGACCGAACATTACTTCCCTGGTCCGGTGATTAACCGGAAAGGCCGGGAGGAGTGGGAAGCAGAAGGAAAAACTGATGCCCGTTCCAGGGCCATCTCTTCTGCCCGGGAAATATTGAACACCCACCAACCGGAATCAATTGATCAGAAAACTATCAGCTGGATCAAAAAGGAATTTTCAGAAACCCTGATCCTGACCCAAAAGACAATAATCTGAGCAGATCAAGAAATCAACAGAGGGAGAATACCCATGACACAACAAATCCCCATCCCCACCCGCTACCCAAAACTGGACATCCTCAACGAAGATCAAATCCGTGAACTTCATGCTGCGACCCTGGAGATCCTGCGGGGAGTTGGGGTCAAGATGGAAGATCCTCAAGGCCGCGAACTGCTGCTGGATTTTGGCGCCTGGGAGGATGATGACCGGATCAAAATTCCGGAAAAACTGGTGGTTGACGCTCTTAATACAGCACCCTCCCGGATTCCAATGTATGACCGTCTGGGGAATCTGACCATGCCCCTGGAAATCGGCAAAGTCTTTTTCGGGACTGGATCCGATACCATCTACACCCGGGATCTGGAAACCGGTCAACGCCGGCGTTCCACGATCCAGGATGTGGAGGATTTCAGCCGTTTATGCGACGCGCTAGACAACATCGATTTTGTGATGTCAATGAGCAATCCAGAAGATGTTCACCCGGATGATCAGTACATTCATTCCTTTGCAGCAATGCTTCGGGGAACAACCAAGCCTAACATCTACACTGCTAAAGACTTGAAGGACATGAAGGATATTTACAGGATTGCGGCGGCGGCGGTTGGCGGAGAAGATATCCTGCGCGAAAGACCGATCTTCCTGCAGTATTCAGAACCGATTTCTCCCCTTTTTATTATTGAGGAATCCCTTCAGAAAGTAATCTTTTGTGCCGAGAAAGGTGTTCCTGTTGGCTATATTCCTTCCCCGAATCCGGGCGGCGGCGGTCCGATCACCGTTGCCGGTTCGGTGGTTCTGGGGAACGCAGAATGTCTGCTCGGGTTGATAATCGCCCAGCTGGTAAATCCGGGTACACCATTTATCTACGGAATGAACACAGCTGCCCTGGATATGAAGACCACCATTGTCAGCTACGGCAGCCCGGAATGGAGCCTGGGCATGGCATCCTGGACCGCTCTCGGTCATTATTATGGACTGCCGATCTGGGGTTACGCCGGAGCGACAGACAGCAAAGAAGTTGATGCTCAGGCCGGAATTGAAGCTACTTATTCAATCATGTCCGCTTTCCTGTCCCGCAACACATTGGTTCATGATGTTGGTTATATCGAATTCGGATCTACCTCCAGCATGGAAATGGTTGTCATCGCGGACGAAATTATCAGCATGACGCGGGTCCTGATGGGCGGTTTAAAAGTTGATGCTAACACCCTGGCCCTGGAAGCCACCAAACGCGTTCGACCCGGAGGCGGCTACATCGCTGACAAACACACCCTTAAAAATTTCCGGGAGGCCCAGTGGCAGCCAAAAATTATCGACCGGAGCTATTACGATGATTGGAAAGAAGCCGGCGAAATGGACATGACGATCAGAGCCAACCTTCGAGCCCGGGAGATACTGACCGAGCACGAGGTACCGCCCCTTCCGGACCAGGCTGAATCAGTTATTAAAGATATTCTGGAAGAGCGTCAAGCAGGCAGATGAACCTAATTTTCAAAATACTGCAGGATTAAGGAAGCATCCCATGTTCAGCTCAATCAAGCAGGTCCAGGAATACCTTCCAAAGAATCAAATCGAAGCTGTGGATCTCAAGTTTTGTGATTTATGGGGCAGACAGCACCATCTGACTGTACCGCCCTCTCAATTTACACCGGAGCTCCTGGAACAGGGACTTGGTTTTGATGGTTCCTCCATTGGACTGAAAAATGTCAAATCCGGGGATATGGTTATGGTTCCGGATCTAGCAACGGGTTTTCTGGATCCTTTTTGGGAAGTACCTACCTTGAGTTTTTTATGCACTGCATTAAATGCGACCGACATGAGCGTTTTCGGGAATGATCCCCGGAATCTAGCCCGTCAGGCCGAAGCCTACCTGCTGGAAACCGGCATCGGGGATCAATCCCTCTGGGGCCCCGAGTTCGAATTTTATGTCTTTGATGAAGTTTATTATCAGAATGATCTCAATCGGGCGGGATATGAATTTATCTCCTATGAGTCTGAAGATTACAGCGCAGATTCCCCTTCAGGAAGTCAGATACCTCTCCACGGAGGGTATCATGCTGCCCCACCTAAAGACCGCAGTTTCGGTCTGCGGCAGGAAATCTCCGGCCATCTGGAGCAGATTGGAGTTCCCATTAAATATCACCATCACGAGGTAGGATCCTTCGGCCAGGTGGAAATTGAAACCCCGCTGATGGATCTGCTTTCCGCCGGTGATGCTGTTTTGCTGATCAAGTACACGGCCCGGATGACCGCCCAGAAACGTGAGCAGGCAGTGACCTTCATGCCCAAGCCGATCTTCCGGGAAGCAGGAAACGGCATGCATTACCATCAACATCTTTTCCTGGAAGGAAAAAACTTGTTTTATGATCCTGAAGGATATGCAAACTTAAGTCAGACCGCCCTGTATTACATCGGTGGTCTGCTGTCCCACGGACCAGCTCTTCTGGGTCTGACCAATCCGAGCACTAACTCCTACCGGCGTCTGGTGCCCGGATATGAAGCCCCAGTAAATGCCTTTTTCTCGCTGGGTAACCGCAGTGCTGCGATCCGGATTCCGAAATATGCCAATAAGCCGGACACCACACGGATCGAATTCCGACCTCCTGACGCGACCAGCAACCCCTACCTGGCCCTGGCAGCCCAGCTTCTGGCTGGGATTGACGGCATTCAGCGGAAACTGGATCCCACAGAAATGGGGTTCGGACCGATTGACGAAGATATCTTTTCCTGGAGCAGTGAGAAAAGGGGAAATATCAAACCACTTCCAACCTCGCTGGATGAGGCTCTCCTGGCCCTGGAAAATGATCACGAATTCTTACTGGCTGGAGATGTTTTCAATGAGGACTTGATCCGGGAATGGATCAGCTACAAAAGGGAAGAAGAGATTGACCCGGTCCGGAAGCGGCCCCACCCCTACGAGATCAGCCTGTACTTTGATGTTTGAGAAAAAAAACAAAAAGCCTTCAGATGGGATTGAAGGCTTTTTTGCTGCCTCAAATCATCCTAACGAGACATCCAGGTAAAGCATCAAAATCACTCCCAGCATTGTCCCCAGAGTGGCCAGTCGTTCATGGCCCGATCCGTGCGTTTCGGGGATAATCTCGTCGCTGATCACATAAAGCATCGCTCCCGCTGCAAAACCCATTGCATACGGCAGCAGCGGTCGGGCAAACTGGACCGCCAGAACTCCCAGCAGCGTGAGTGGTATTTCTACCAGCCCGGCCCGGATTCCGACAAACCCTGCGTAAAAGAAGCTTCCCATACCTGCATTTAAAGCAGCTACCGCGACCGCCAAACCTTCCGGAATATTCTGAATCCCGATTGCCAGCATAAGCGGGATCGCATCTTTCAAATTCCCTGACCCAAAACCAACCCCAACTGCCAGGCCCTCCGGCATGTTATGGAGAGTGATGGCCAGAATAAAGAGCCAGACCCCCCGGATCCGTTCCGTTTCCGGACCTTCTGTTCCCCGCCCCGGGTGTAAATGGGGAACAAATTGGTCTCCCAGCACCATCGCACCCACACCCAGCGTCATGCCAATGATAACTGCGAAAATCCCCCCGTATTCAACCCCGGGGAGAATCAGACTGGTAAAACTTGCAGCCAGCATAATTCCTGCCGCAAACCCAAGGGAAACATCCAGGAATTTGCGGGATGGTTTTCGCCAGATGAGAACAAAAAGCGCTCCAATGGAATTAAGCAGCGTGATTATTAAACCGCCGACTACCCCCTGCCAGACAGGGTTGTTCCCGGCAATTTGGATAAATAATGGTTCAATCCATGACATATGTTGTTGTTTCTCCTGATTTTGACTATCAATTTGTATAGAGTATACATCCCCCTGCTAACATTACCTGATCCTAATATTATAATAAAACAAGAAAAGAGTAAGAAAAAAGCCCATTCAGACGTCAATCAAGCGAACCATGAATGATTTGCTTGACAAAGCCCTGGTTTTTATTACAATATTTATGACTATATTCATACATAAGGTTATACCACAGTGAAACAATACTGCACCTGTAGAGAGCGGGGATCGTAAATCTGCTTCAGAAATTTTGACGGTCAACAGATTCTGGAACGTATACGGGCTCCGCAGGAAACCTAACGTATCAAGTCTTTCAAAATCTGATTGACCGTGATTTTGTTTAATACTAAGGAAGCAGCTACTAAAATGCAGGTGACAAAGCCGTTTATTAAAAGAATATCACTTGAAGAGGGTATGCCAGCTCTGGTTGGCAACACTCCCCTTTTACCGCTGGTGACATTATCGGAGAAAATATCAAGCAAGGTAGAAGTACTTGCCAAAGCTGAGTGGTTTAATCCCAGCGGTTCAGTCAAGGACCGTCCAGCCTGGGGAATTATCCAGCACGCGCTGCATGAAGGAAATATACTGCCCGGGATGCATCTGCTTGACTCCACATCTGGAAACATGGGAATTGCCTATGCCACATTTGGATCTGCGCTGGGAATTTCGATCACCCTGGCCCTGCCCTCCAATGCCAGCCCGGAACGGATCAAGATTCTTAAAGCTCTGGGGGCGGAATTAATTCTGACAGATCCTCTGGAGGGCTCCGATGGCGCTATCCGGGTGGCTCAACAGCTGGCCCAAGAACAACCGGATAAGTATTACTATGCCAATCAATATGACAATCCAGAAAACTGGCGTTCTCACTATCGGACCACGGGCCCGGAGATAATGGAGCAGACTGAGGGAAAAATAACTCACTTTGTGGCCGGGATGGGAACGACCGGGACCCTGACAGGAGTTGCCCGCTATTTTGCAGAGCACAAACCGGATGTAGACATTATCGGTGTCCAGCCTGATTCACCCTTTAATGGATTGGAAGGCTTAAAACACATACCCACTGCAATTCAGCCCGGAATCTATGATCCGGATGTAGCCCATCGAATCGTTCCGGTTCAAACCGAAGAAGCCTACGATACAGTCCGCTGTCTGGCCCGGGAAGAAGGTTATTTTGTTGGTGTCTCGGCTGGCGCTGCTGCAGCAGCAACCCGGAAAGTCGCCGAGGAAATTGAGGAAGGAGTTGTTGTTACCGTTTTCCCGGATGCGGGATTTAAATATCTAAGTGATCAAGAACTATGGAACGAACCATGCGAATCAAGATCCCAGACCGTATCCTGACAGAGATCCAGGCCCATGGCATCTCAGCCTACCCGGAGGAAGGAGCCGGCTTAATGCTGGGCGAGGAAACTTCCGAAGGCCGCTTTATTAAATCCATCCTGGGGCTGGATAATGCCCGGGAAGACGAAGCGAGGCACAACCGCTACCTGCTGACCGCTGAGGACATGCTTCAGGGTGAAAAAACTGCTGCCGAGCAGGGCTTGAGCATCATCGGGATCTTTCACTCCCATCCGGATCACCCCGATGAACCATCTGAATTTGATCGGGAGTGGGCTGTTCCCTGGTACTCTTACCTGATCACCAGCGTCCGGAAAGGGGTGGCTGCCGGCAGTCGGTCCTGGAGATTAAGAGATGACCGATCGAAATTTGAAGAAGAAGAATTGTTAATAGTTTCAGACTGAAGAGAGGAGCAAATGGCACTATATTTCGTACAGCACAAACACTCACCCGAAACCTGCCCGGCACAAGATCCTGAACAGGGAAATATGCTGCTGAAGCATCTCAGTCCTGCAAATGCCCGCTCTTATGGCGTCAAACTTGTGGCCGATGCCGTTCTGGACGGAAAACACACCTTTAATTTGATCCTTGAAGCGGATCAAGCAGCAGCAATCGAAAAATTTATGGAGCCGTTTCAGCAAGCTGGAACCGTGGAAATCTACCCGGCATCTCACTGTGAAAAAGTAGTAGAACGAGAAGGATGCTGAGTTTTGTAAGAAAGGAAAAATTTGGATGCCGAACCTGAAAATCCCCACCCCTCTCCGCCCTTATACCAGCGGACAGGCGTCCCTGGAGTTCCAGGGCGGGACTGTCGCCGAGATCCTTGCATTAGCAGTCAGTACCTATCCGGAGCTCAAAAGACATTTGTATAATGAGAATGAACAGCTCCGCCCCTACGTCAATTTATTTCTTGGTGAAGAAAACATTAAAGAGTTGGATGGCTTGGAGACTGAGCTTGATCCAGAAGATACTGTGTTGATCATCCCCTCGATTGCCGGAGGATAACTGCATCAAGGAGCAAACATGCTTCCAGAATTATCACATGATGAAATTCACCGCTATTCACGCCACCTTCTGATCCCAGACGTTGGTCTGGAAGGTCAGAAAAGGCTGAAGGCATCTTCCGTGCTGGTTGTTGGGACTGGGGGTTTGGGATCCCCAGTTGCACTTTATCTGGCAGCTGCCGGGGTAGGAAGGATTGGCCTGGTAGATTATGATGTGGTCGATTTCTCCAATTTACAGCGCCAGATTATCCATGGAGAATCGCGGTTGGGTGATTTGAAAGTCGAGTCCGCCCGGGACCGGATGCTGGATCTAAATCCGGAAATCCAGGTTGATACTCATAATCAAATTTTCACCTCGGAAAATGCATTTGAGATCGCCGATGCTTATGACATAATCATTGACGGAACGGATAACTTCCCAACCCGCTACCTGGTCAATGACCTCTGTGTGCTGACTGGAAAAACAAATATTTACGGTTCGATTTTCCGTTTTGATGGGCAGGCCAGTGTCTTCGATGCCCAAAACGGGCCCTGTTACCGCTGTCTTTTTCCAGAACCTCCACCCCCGGGTTTGGTCCCATCCTGTGCGGAAGGTGGTGTTCTGGGTGTTCTGCCGGGAACCATCGGGAGCATTCAGGCCACTGAAGCTCTCAAGGTTCTGCTAGGGATCGGTGAACCACTGATTGGAAAACTGCTGCTCTATGATGCTCTGGATATGTCTTTTCAGACTGTCAAACTGCAGAAAAATCCGGACTGCAAGGTCTGCGGGACAGATCCAGAAGTGACTAAACTGATTGATTACGAAGCTTTTTGCGGCGTTCCTGCCCACGACCATGATGAAGGATCTGCCGGACAGGGTTGGGATATTACCCCCAAAGAGCTCCATGAAAAATTGGAAAACGGAGAGAAAATACGGTTGATTGATGTTCGCGAACCACACGAACTGGAAATTTCAGAACTGGATCAAGCGGAGCTGATCCCTCTTGGGCAGTTGGCATCCCATCTCTCAGACCTCGACAGCGCAGATGAATTTGTACTCTTCTGCAAATCCGGGACTCGATCAACCAGGGCCCTGGAAATTCTGGGGAGTGCGGGTTTCAAAAAGATAAAAAATCTAAAGGGTGGCATTAACGCCTGGGCCCGGGAAATCGATCCAGATTTACCCATTTACTGAATTAATCAGGCTCAACTTCCTAAACAGTCGGCTCTCCAGCTGACTGTTTTTTTGTTAAACCTATTTACATTCTAGATAATAAAAAGTGGTCAACATTGAAGGGCTGTACTTTCCATGTTACATTTGTTTGTACAGACAGGTTTCACTCTAACTAGAAAAAATATGCCAGTTGTCAATACAACCCTTTATGGGGATATTGCTTGTTTTGCAGGTGGGAAACATATCGCAACGCTGGATCTGACTCTTCCGAAGGGAGCAGTCATTCATACGTTGCTGGAAGAACTGTCCCTGCCTGCCGGCGACCGGGGCTACCTGTTTGTGAATGCTGTCCTGTACGATGTCCCCGGGCTGTATGCCTCAAAAAACGAACCGCTTCATGATGGGGATCATGTCGGAATTTTCTCTACCCACCACATGTATCCCTATCAATACCGTGATGGAATCCGGATGAGCGCTTCCCTGCAAGAAGCCATGCAATCTACCGGAACCATGCACAACACGTACCATGACTTAGACAAACCAAATTCGGACTGAAGCCAAGTGTATCTAAAAAAGGAGAGACCATGGCTAAAAAAATCCTCAGAATCAATATGACAGACCTCTCTCATAAATATGAAGAGGTCCCAGCTAAGTGGGCCAAATGGGCCGGGCGGGGTTTGACGTCTGCGATTGTCGCAGAAGAAGTCGATCCCACCTGCCACCCCCTCGGGCCAAACAACAAGTTAGTGATCGCCCCTGGTTGGGTTTCCGGAACCCCGGCTGCGCCCAGCAGCGGGAGAACCTCCTTCGGCGCAAAAAGCCCCTTGACCGGTGGTATTAAAGAATCCAATGCTGGTGGATTGAGCTCCCAGAAAATTGCCAAACTCGGTCTGGCAGCAATCATCCTGGAAGGCACACCTGCAGACGGTGCCTGGTACACCCTGGTTGTCACCAAGGACGGCGTCCAGTTTGAAACCGCGGACGATCTGCTTGGAAAAGGTATGTACGAAGTAGACGAAAAGTTATGGGAGAAATACCCCAATAAACCGGCCGTGATTGGCGTTGGCCCGGTCGGAGAGCAAAAGCTTTCCAATGCGGGAATCAGCGTCAACGATCCCGAAAACAGACCTGGGCGCTACGCCGGACGGGGCGGGCTGGGTGCCGTGATGGGTGCCCGGGGTGTGAAAGCGATGGTGGTCGATGACACCGGCGGTCCCGGAGTGGAGATCGCGGATATGGATCTCTTCAAAACCGGCCGCAAGAACCTCACGGAAGCAATTACAGCGCACGACCTGACCAAACCGCAGGGCGGCCTGAATTCATACGGCACCAATGTGCTGATGAATATTCTCAACGAAGCCGGTGGGCTTCCCACCCGCAACTTCAGTGCCGGTCAATTTGAAGGCGCTTCCAAAATTTCCGGTGAGATGATCGCGGAAATGGTTGAAGAACGCTGCGGGGGAATGACAGGTCACGGCTGTCACCCAGGCTGCATCATCAAATGCTCTAATATTTACCCGGACGAAGAAGGCAATGATTGGGTTTCATGTGTAGAATACGAAACCGCCTGGGCTCTGGGAGCGAACTGCGGCATTGATGATCTCGATTATGTCGCCGACATGACTTACCAGTGCAACGACCTCGGGCTTGACACCATTGAAGCCGGGAACACAGTAGCGATCGCCATGGAAGGCGGCGCCCTGGAATTTGGAGATAAAGAAGGAGCATTGGGGCTGTTCGATGAAATCCGGAAGATGACTCCATTGGGCCGGATCCTGGGCCAGGGTGTGGAAGCTACGGCAAAAGCTTATGGCGTTCACCGCGTTCCCACCGTCAAGGGTCAATCCATGCCGGCGTACGAACCTCGAGCCGTGAAAGGGATAGGCGTGACCTACGCAACTACCCCGATGGGAGCAGATCATACAGCTGGATATACAATTGCTCCAGAGATCGCCGGAGTGGGCGGGAAAGTCGATCCGCTCTCCAATGAAGGGAAAGCAGAACTATCCCTGACCTTCCAGGCCGCAACCGCATTCATTGACAGCACCGGATACTGCCTGTTCATCGCCTTCCCAATTCTGGATATCCCTGAAGGATGGGCTGGTATGGCTGACTCTGTTGCCGGCGTCACAGGACTGGAAATCACCGGGGAAGATGTAATTCCAATCGGGAAAGAAATCCTCAAGATTGAACGAGAATTCAATACCAAAGCCGGATTCACTGCCGAAGATGACCGACCGCCAGAATTTATGCGCTATGAAAAACTCCCACCGCATGATGAAGTCTGGTCCATATCCAACGAATCCCTGGATGAGGTATTTGCTTGGGTCAACGGGAAGTAAGCTGTTTTATGAAAGTGGAGGTGCGTGTTTTCGCGACTCTCCGGAGATATCTTCCGGAGCTGGGTATTGGTGAGCCAAAGATCCTGGAAGTTCCCACCGGGACAACCCTGGATCAAATCCGTGACAATCTGGGGCTTCCCGCCGAGGAAGTAAAAGTGATCATGGTCAACCATCTCCAGGCATCTCCCGAAGATCCAGCACAGGATGGTGACCGGATCACCTACATCCCGGCAGTTGCGGGAGGCTGAGCTGGATTTAGAAAACAACACAAACAGCCTTGAGAGAAAGTGTAATCGCTCAAGGCTGTTCTCTTTTCAGGATAGAATATGACTTTATTCCAACATCAACTCTGGGGCTACCAAATCGAGCTTCCAGACAATTGGGAACACAGCAAATTCGATGCTAAGGACGGATTTGCATTAGACCCAAAGGCATTTCAACCCGGATACAGCGGTCCGTATCTGGCCCAACTGCTGATAAATGCTGAATGGAACAGTCTCAGAAAACCAATCTGGGATATCTGGCAGGGACATATCGCCAAAAGTTCATTAATGCTGGGTGCCAAGAATCTTGGATCAGCTCCCTGGAGTATGGGTGGGGCAAATGGTTTTGAGGTTGAAATTGTTCTCCCCAAGAAAGATCCCAAACGACTTTGGGCCGGTATCCTGGAATACGGCTACCTGGTGCTTCACTTCCTGGTATTACACTGGAAAGAAAACCAGAAAGAAATGCAGCCTTTGATTACCCAGATGATCTCAAGTTTAAAGTTTTTAGATACTGTTCCCGGAATCCGACAAAGAGACGATGGTTTACCCCTTCCACAGGGTTTATCCCCCGCAGACCCACTTGACCTGGTCAATGATATCGACAATCCGGAAAACTGGGACGCTTTCAGCGGGGATTTTACTCCCGGAGCCCTGCAAGCTTTTTTCCTCAGGGAACTTGAACCAGCAGGTTGGCAGGTCACCCGCTATGTCCCTTATCCATCCCAAGCTGAACTTCCATTTGCCCGAATTTTTACAGAAAAGGCTGGGAGGCAAATCGTCCTGGGCATCCTTCCCCCATCTCAAAATGATCCCAGCTCTGCACTGGTCGTTAAAAAACAAGATTAAAGGTAATTCATTATCCGCTGATGCACATCTTCTAAATGAGTGACCATCAGCTCCTGGGCTTCCTCAGCCTTTCCCTCAGCTATCAATTTCACCAGACTTGTGTAGTCATCCAGTAAAAAATCTGGACAATCAAGTTTGGAGCTGATCAACAGCCAGGTCCTCTGGGTGTACCCACAGTATCTTTCCAGCAGCTGCTGCAGATAATAGTTGTCCGCACAGATCCCAATCTGAAAATGAAATCGAACTACAGATCGAATTAATCCCGGCTTATTCTTGGGGTTAACTTTCATTAATCGGTCAAGCTGATTTTCGAGCCGGCTGACAGCCTTGACTGATGCTTTTTCAGCACAGGATCCGGCCGCCAGGGAAAGCAGCTGGCGCCGAATGGAAAACTGCTGCTTGAAATCCATGATCGATATTTCACTGACATATGTCCCCTGGCGCGGCCTGGTCATCACCAGCAGTTCTACCTCTAATCTCTTTAGAGCTTCCCGGATGGGAGTCCGCCCTAACTTCAATGATTTCATTAACTCTGTGTCTTTAATTGGAGACCCGGGTTCGTAAATCAAATTCAAAATCCGATACTTGATCAGCTGGTAAGCCCGGTCTGCAGCCAGCCCTTGAGTGCCGGATTCAATTTTTCCGGATCCAGCTTCCTGAAAAAATAATGGATGCAGATGAAAACCCGTGTGTGTGCGTGTTTTTACTTCCATTTGGGTCGTACTCATATAAAACCTCCCGGACCTTCTTTAATTCATTTACCAATATCCGTCCCCAGGAGATGGGTCCCTTAATCAAAAACCCCACCTCTATGTCAAGGTGGGGTGATTCGAACACCACAAATTTGCGGGGTTCTCTGTTCCTTACCACGAGGACGTAGAGAAGCAGGGATATGACGGGCGACCTGGCTCTGCTTCAGATCGGTCACAGCATTACAGTTGCGGGACAGCGCCGGACTTGCACCGGCTTCGCCGAGGACCTTTCCACGAAGGGGAAAGGTTTCATATCCCTCTCTATTTAATTATTTTGTGAATTTTACCACATATGTATTAAGTTCACCACAAATTCGGTTAATTTTCCTATTCAATTGTGCCCAGGAACTCCCGGGTCATGGTTGATACATCGCTGTCAAGGGAAATCCCTTTCCAACCGTCTTCGGGACGGACCAGGTTTGCCACCACGATATTTGCTCCATTGAAAATCGCGCTGCGGGCTTCTTTGATTCCGACCCCTCCCGCCGCAGAAATTAACACATCGAATTTACTGCGCACGCGGTTGACATGTCGATACTGAATCAGTTTTCCGCGGGTATTTTCTTCATCCCGGCCTTTGTGGAGCACCATCACCTGAGGTGGTTTGTCTAAACGCATCATGACCTTGAGCGGATCATCCACTCCCAGCATGTCAATCATGGAAATCATTCCCAGCTGATCGCAGCGTTCGATAAACAGATTCAGAGTCTCGGAAGGTGAATTTCCCAGAACTGTAGCGGCTGTAGCTCCGGCTCTGTAGGCCAGATCTACTTCACCCAGGGCCCCGTCGACCGTTTTCAAATCAGCTACCACCTGCCCTCCCCAGTAGCGGCGGATGAGGCGGATCCCCTCCATCCCCTCTCGCTTGATATAGGGGGTCCCGGCTTCGATCAGGATCCTCTCACTGGCAGGGATGGTTGGAAGGATCCGCCTTACAAGCCGCGCATCGTAGTTAAATGCAAGCTGTAGATAGCGTACTTTGTACTGCAGCAGTTTTTTCATGGGGCTTTACCCCTTATCGAATCCGATCAGATCTCTCGCCATTCCTTCCACACTGGAGGGAATAAATAAAACAATTTTCTCTGAAGGATCAGCCGCAATAGCGCGGATGGTCTGGAGAGTCCGCAGATGCATCGCGCCCGGGTTCTCGGAGAGGTTGCGGGCAGCTTCCCGCAAATTTTTGGAGGCTTCTAATTCACCCATGGAATTAATCACAACAGCCCGGCGCTCCCGTTCCGCTTCTGCTTGCTGGGCCATGGCCCGTTTCATTTCAGCCGGAAGCTCAACTTCCTGGATCTTGATGGATTCAACATCGATTCCCCACCCGTCTGTTTCAGTATCAAC
>CAZTWV010000005.1:88277-102071 GCA_964618295.1 uncultured Anaerolineales bacterium
TTGATATCCTGGGCGATGGATTCTCGCTCGGTGAGAACAAAATCCATTTCGCTGTTGCCGATTACATCCCGGAGAGCTGCCTGGGTATACTGCCGGATAGCAAAAGCATAATCCTCGATTTTGATAATCGCTTCAGCCGGCTTGACAACCTTAAAATACACCACAGCATTAACCAGCATCGGGATATTATCCCGGGTCATCACTTCCTGGCGGGGGATTTCGGCTGTCTTGATCCGCATATCAACTTTCTGCATAGTCTGCAGCACAGGTATAACTATATTCAATCCCGGATCCCGGGTTCCAGAAAATTTTCCGAGAGTGAAAACTATTCCCCGTTCATATTCATACAGCAGCCTGATACCGCGAAGAATAACTAAGGCTCCCGCTAGAAGCAGAACTCCGACAATGCAGGATCCAAATCCTACAAATCCCTCTAACATGTTTCCTCCTTGTTTGGAACGGCTTTTGGATTGTAACAGTTAACAGTATTTTCCCATAATCGGATCATTTTTTGTGTAAAAAATTGTTAACAGCAAATAATTCTGATGGGTCGACTACTGGAAATTATCCCCATCCAAATTTGCAGCCCATCAGAACCTTGATTACAATTAAACTATGACTGATGAAAACCCTGCCGAACTGCTTTCCCTGGCCAAATTTTTATTAGATCAGCTGGAAAAAATCTCTGCAGACTCTCTCTGGGCTCACCGGGCCAGCGGTGTCCGGGCCTCACTGGCTAAATGGGTTTCTAATGACAGCCAGATGATTGACCATTCCAACCGTTACCCATTGGATCAGCTGATCCTGCTCGGGTTTGATATTTTGGAACAAGCTGCCGGAGAGATTCCAGAAGACAGTTAGCAGCCCGGGCTTGATCACAATCATTCCCCCAAAGCCCCTGTTTCTTTGCTATAATGGTCACATCAGCTTTACCTGGCAGGAGCGACACGATATGGATCAACCAAGAAAAGAAATCATCTCCTGGCGCGAGGTCAGCAAACTGATTTCCCTGATTATCCACCAATTTGAATCGGATTTCGATATAATCATCATGGTGTCACCCTCTGGAGTAATTCCAGGAGGTATGCTGGCTGCAGCCGCAGGAATCGATCAATTATTGCTCGCTCAAGTGGCTTTTCCTCCAGATCCCGATCAAGAAAAATCAAAACTTTTTTCCTGGCCGACCTTTATTCACTTCCCGGATGACGAGCTGATTCTGGATCAAAAAGTCCTGGTGGTTAATAATGCCTGGGGAGCAGGTCGGACGACTCGATCTGTCCAAAAACGGGTTGAGAGCGCAGGGGGTACCGCCTGCACCTCTGTGCTTCATTTTAATCCCTACCGGAATTTATTAAAATGCGAACCGGATTTTTATGCAGCAATTACGGATGCCTACATCATCTATCCCTGGGAGCTGGATCAAATCGGTCCGGATCGGGTCTTACTGGAAAACGGGGGGAAGGGTTAGAAGCTTATAAGAGCAGCACCCATACCAATCCAGCCAGGGCCAAACCGAGCAGGGTACCCATGACAGCTTCTCCAGGAGTATGTCCCAAGACCTCTCTCAACCGCTTCTGCTGCATGATTTTTCCCTTGGAGATTTCCTCAAACATGGTGTTGATCAATACCGCCTGACGTCCGCTTTCACGGCGGATCCCGGTTGCATCATAAATCACAATCATCGCCAGGACCGTAGCCACACCAAATACCGGAGAACTAAATCCCGCGTGAAGTCCACTGGCAAGCGCGGCTGCACTGACCATCGCCGAGTGTGAGCTTGGCATACCACCAGCACTGAACAGTAGAGCCCAGTTCCAACTTCGATTGATAAGGAAATCCAGCAGGACTTTTAAAGCTTGAGCAATCAACCAGGCCAGAACCGCAGACACCAGAACAGGATTGATTTTTAATATATTAAGCAGCATCGGGATTGTCTTCTTCCAGAATTTGTTCCACCTTTAGTTCTGCTTGATCCAAAAGAGAAAGACAATAAGCCGCCAAGGCCTGTCCTCTTTCAAAATATACCAGGGTGCTTTGTAGATCATTTTCCCCCGTTTCCAAAAGGGATACCAGTTCTTCCAGCTCCTTGAGAGCTGCTTCATAGCTCAAATCATCAAGAGGAGTAAATTCAATTTCAGTCACTTTTTCTTTTCCTTAGATCCAGTTGTTTTCTTGGTATTCGCCAAACACTTCTCGCATCAGATTCATAATCTCCCCCAGTGTCGCCAGGGATTGGACTGCTTCTATTATAAACGGCATTGTGTTTTCTGTACCCTGACAAGCAATCCGAAGCCGGTCCAGAGCCTGACCGACTCGTCCTTGATCCCGTTCACTACGCAGACCTTCCAGCTCCTGGACTTGATGCTGATAGCCTTCCGGGTCCAGCTCTAAGAGCGGGATTTCTGGCTCTTTTTTCTCCTGGAAAGCGTTAACGCCGATTACCAAACGCTCTTTCCGGTCCAGCTCCCGCTGATAACGATACGCCGCATCGGCGATTTCTCCCTGGAAATAACCCCGCTGGATAGCTGACAGCACACCTCCCAGCTCCTCAACCGCGGAAAAATAATCATATACCTGGGTTTCCATTCTGTTTGTGAGATATTCAATAAAGTAAGACCCACCAAGTGGATCTACCGTTCCAGCAACCCCGGATTCTTCAGCGAGGATTTGTTGGGTTCGGAGAGCTACCGTAACCGCCTGTTCCGAGGGGAGGGCCAGGGCTTCATCCATACTGTTAGTATGAAGAGACTGCGTCCCTCCCAGAACAGCGGCCAATGCCTGAATTGCGACCCGGACAATATTGATCTCAGGCTGTTGGGCGGTGAGGGATACGCCAGCTGTCTGGGTATGAAAGCGCATCAACCAGGATCTGGGATTCCGGGCCTGAAAAGATTCTTTCATCTCGCGGGCCCAAATTCTGCGGGCAACCCTGTACTTGGCAATTTCTTCAAAAAAATCATTGTGAGCATTAAAGAAAAATGACAGCCGCGGAGCAAATTGATCGATCTCCAAGCCCCGCTCGAGGGCCCAGCGCACATACTCCATTCCATCAGCTAAGGTGAAAGCCAGCTCCTGAGCCGCGGTTGCTCCTGCTTCGCGAATATGGTACCCGGAAATACTGATGGTGTTCCACAGCGGAACTGAACGGGTGCCAAATTCAATCGTATCTGTTACAAGCCGCATGGACGGCTCAGGGGGAAAAATGTACTCCTTTTGAGCTATGTACTCTTTTAAGATATCATTTTGAATCGTACCTCGCAGGCGATCCTGGGGGATTCCAGCGTTCTCCGCCGCAGCCAAATACATGGCCCAGATCACAGCTGCCGGTGAGTTGATCGTCATACTGGTTGAGATCCGGTCCAGCGGTATCTCCCGGAAGAGGCGCTCCATATCTCGCAGGGATGAAACCGCAACTCCACAGCGCCCGAACTCCCCGGCAGCTTCTGGAGCATCACTGTCGAATCCCATCAAAGTTGGCATATCAAACGCTACCGACAATCCTGTTTGACCTTGATCCAGCAAATAACGGAACCGCTGGTTGGTCTCCTCAGCTGTGCCAAAACCGGCAAACATCCGCCGGGTCCAAAGTTTTCCACGGTACATGGTGGCATGGATTCCCCTGGTAAACGGGTACTGCCCAGGGAAGCCCAGTTCTTCCAGATATGTATCTTGCTCGATATCCAGAGGTGTATACAGTCTTTCCACCGGTTCAGATGAGATAGTCTTAAATGATTCCTTTCGCTCCGGATACCGTTCAAGATTCGGCCGGAGCATCTCTTCTACCCAACGCTGGTATTCAGTTTTCAATTTTTCTGGGTTCTCAGAGCTGATCATCATTCACTCCAGCTGTAGGTTGGAGAATCGATTCTCTGACACAATTAAAATTATAGCATCATTTCTCAGCCGGATTTTTGGACTGTTTTTTCCAAATAAAGAGAGTTTTGATTCTGGTATACTACCCACATGTTAAAAATTTCCAACAAGGCTATCGAAGATCTCCAAAATGACCTTGGACCCCATCTTGAGGACCTGGCTTTTGACCATCTCTCCCGCTTGCTGTACAGCACCGATGCCAGTATTTATCAAATGATCCCAATCGGGATCGCCTGGCCCCGGAATAACGACGAAGTTGCCGCAGCTGTGGAAGTTGCCCGGGAACACGGCATTCCCATCCTCCCCCGCGGTGGGGGAAGCAGCCTGGCCGGTCAGGCTGTAAACCATGCATTAATCCTGGATTTTTCCAGATACATGGACGCGGTACTTGACATTGATCCTGCTGGACGGCAGGTTCGGGTCCAGCCCGGGATGGTTCTGGGTCAGCTGAATCGGGAGCTGGCTGCCCATGGGCTGATGTTTGGACCGGATCCTGCCAGCGCTGACAGAGCGACTGTGGGAGGAGTGATTGGTAACAATGCCACCGGAGCCCATTCCATTCTACATGGAATGAGCCATGACCATCTTCTAGCTGCGGATGTGATTCTTGCAGACGGATCTCAAACCCGGCTGGATGCTGCAGGTTCTGCTGAACTCAAGCAAATGGCAACCAGATCGGATCGACGATCAGAAATTTACAACCGGATCCAGGACCTTCTGGTTTCATCCGGTCCTGAGATTTTAAAACGATTCCCTCGCACCTTCCGGAATGTAGCGGGGTACAATCTGAAACCCATCCTGGAAGCTGATAGTTTCAATCCTGCCTGGTTGATGGCCGGTTCAGAAGGCACTCTGGCAATCATGACTTCCGCGACTTTAAACTTGGTTCAGAAACCGGAGCACTGCCACCTCTATCTGGTGCATTTTGATCATCTTGAAAGAGCCCTGCAGGTTGTACCGGAGATCCTCCAGACGAATCCTTCTGCCGTGGAATTGATCGACCGGATGCTGCTGGATTTGGCGCGGGCCAACCCGGCTTACCGCCATCTTCTTGCACCGGTCCAGGGAAATCCAGAGGGGGTCCTGCTGGTTGAATACCAGGGGAGTGATCCCCGTCCTTTGGAGGGAAAAGAGACAGCTTTATCCCAATTTGGAACCACGCTCTCTCTCCCTGATAAAACGGATCAGGACAAAATTTGGAAAGCCCGTAAAGTCGGATTGGGAATTCTCCAGAGCAGTCGAGGAGACAGCAAACCAACCACATTCATTGAAGACGCCGCGGTCCCTGTAGAACACCTGGCAGATTACGCCCTGGGGATAAAGGAGTTTGCGCGGGAGATTGGCGTAGGACAGATTGCTTTTTACGCCCATGCCAGCGCCGGGTGCCTGCATATCCGGCCAATGGTGAATCTCAAATCAAAGCAGGGCCTGCGTCAAATGAGGCAGCTGGCTGAAAAATCACTGGGACTTGTCCTTGAATTTGGCGGCACCACCAGCGGAGAACACGGGGAAGGAATTGCCCGAGGGGAATTCATGCCTTTGCTGTTTGGTCCAGACCTGACCCGAACATTTCAAGAAGTGAAAAACATATTTGACCCGGACAATCTCCTCAACCCGGGAAAGATCATTCATCCTCCTGCCATGGATACATCGAACTACCTGAGGTATGGCTCAAGCTATCACGCCAGTTATGCACCCGAATCTACCCGCCTCAGCTTCGATGAAGAAATGGGATTTGACCGGGCAGTGGAAATGTGCAACGGGGCTGGTGTCTGCCGACAGATGGAAGGGGGTGTAATGTGCCCGACCTTCCAGGCTACCCGGGATGAAAAACACAGCACTCGGGGCCGGGCAAATGCACTCCGGGCAGCGATCAGCGGCAAGCTGGGAGAAAACGGTTTGACATCCCGGGAAGTTTATGAAGTCCTGGATCTCTGCCTCTCCTGCCAGGCCTGCCTCAATGAGTGTCCTTCCACAGTTGATATGAGTAAGTTGAAAGCGGAATTTTTGCACCAGTATTACCAGGAGCATGGAATTCCCCTCAGGAATCGATTCTTTGCCAATCTCGAGCTGATCAGTCAGCTCAGCCGCCCAGCAGCTCCGATCATCAATTTCCTGCTCAGCAGCCCAGCCGGAGAGCTGGTCTCCCTGCTGGGGATGGATCCCAGACGGTCATTCCCGGAATTTCAACGGGAAACGTTCACCCGGTGGTATAAAAACCAGCACCAAAACCAAAAACCAGCTGAGGTATCTGATGTCGTGCTCTTTTATGACACCTATCTGGAATACAATTACCCCTGGATTGGACAGGCTGCAGTCTTTATACTCGAGCAGGCCGGAATCAACCCCATAATTCTCAGAGATAAATCAGACTCTGGAAGACCTGCTTTTTCAAAAGGCCTGCTGGATAAAGCTTCCCGCCTGGCGAAGAAGAATCTGGATTTGCTGCTGCCCTATGCTCGCGAGGGAATCCCCATTGTCGGCTGTGAACCAAGTGATGTCGTGATGTTGACCAAGGAATACCGGGACCTTCGCCCAGGACCTGAATCAGATCTTGTAGCCGGTGTTTCCCGGATGTTAGAGGATTACCTTCTTGAAGAAATCAATGCAGGCCGGGTTCAATTTTCTTTCGATCATAAACCCAGAAAGGTTCTTTACCACGGCCACTGCCAGCAAAAAGCAAACTTCGGAACAGACGCTACTCTCGGTTTACTGCGCGCAATTCCTTCTTGTTCTGTAGAAGAAATTAATGCCGGCTGCTGTGGAATGGCCGGGGCTTTCGGGTATGAAAAAGAGCATTATCAACTCTCAATAGAAATTGCAGAAATGAAGCTGGCTCCCGCAGTCCGGGCAGTAGATCCGGAAACGATCATCGCAGCTTCGGGAACTTCCTGCCGGGAACAGATTACGCACACTACAGGCAGGAAGGCTCTCCACCCCCTGGAAGTGTTCTCCACAGCGCTAACCGAGAAGCAGTAAAAAGTGTATGATAGATATGAAAAAGAATTAACCAACAGAAAAAGGATCAGATATGAGCTGGTTTACATCATTGGAAGCCTGGATTGCTTTACTGACATTGACCGCCCTGGAAATTGTTCTGGGGATTGATAACATAGTCTTTATTTCCATACTTTCCGACAAATTGCCTCAACACCAGGAAAAGCTGGGACGTCAGCTCGGTCTGGCGATGGCCATGCTGACCCGGATTTTGCTCCTGTTCTCCCTGGCCTCGCTGACCAGATTGACAGCTCCGCTGATCAGTGTCTTTTCGATGGACTTCTCCGGGCGGGATCTGATCCTGCTGATCGGCGGTTTATTCCTGATTGGAAAAAGCACATTTGAAATCCACGAAAGATTGGAAGGGGAAGAGGGTCATGCCTCCCGGGAGGTCACTCCTTCCCTTGCTTCTGTGGTAACTCAAATCATGCTCCTCGATATCGTTTTTTCCCTGGATTCTGTGATTACAGCGGTCGGCATGGTGGATGAAATCTCAATCATGGTCATCGCTGTGGTAATTGCAGTCGGGATTATGATGTTCGCCTCCAGTCCGATCAGCGACTTTGTAAATGAACGCCCAACCCTGAAAATCCTGGCTCTCAGTTTCCTGCTGCTGATTGGTTTTTCCCTGGTTACCGATGGAGTTGGCGTCCACATCCCAAAAGGCTATATCTACTTCGCAATGGGATTCTCGGTCTTTGTTGAAGTGATCAATCTTCAGGTCCGGACCAAAACTGAGCCGGTCCAACTTCGCAAACCATATATAAAGGAAGAAAAGAGTACCTGATTATGGCTCCTGCCCGGACCATCCTCCATCTTGATCTGGATGCGTTCTTCTGTGCAGTAGAAGAACTTCAGAACCCCTCTCTACGGGGACAAGCTTTCGCAGTTGGAGGATCCCCGGATGGTCGGGGTGTGGTTTCATCCTGTTCCTACCCGGCCCGGAAATTCGGGGTCCATTCCGCAATGCCGATGGCCCAGGCAGTTCGCATCTGTCCGGGGTTGATTGTTGTCCGAAGCAGCCATAAGCTGTACGGTCAGTATTCCCGACGGGTTATGGGAGTTCTGGGTGAGCATTCTGAACTGGTTGAGCAGATCTCAATTGACGAAGCCTTTCTTGAACTCAATAGAAGGCCTGAAGAATCGCGGGAAATCGGTCGGTCCATTCAGCAGCACATATTGACCGAAATTGGTCTTCCTAATTCGGTGGGAATTGCTGTGAATAAGCTGGTAGCGAAAATTGCCACGGATGTAGGAAAAAAAACAGCCACCGGTGATTCCCCTCCCAACGCAATTACCCTCGTTCCAGAAGGTGAAGAAGCCGTTTTTCTGGCTCCGCTTCCTGTTGATATGCTTTGGGGAGTTGGACCGAAAACCCGGGCACGGCTCGAAAATCTTGGAATCACAACAATTGGTGATCTGGCCTCAGTCCCGGAGCTTACTTTAGCGGAAAAGTTAGGCAAGCACGGGTATTATCTCTCGCGCAGAGCGCGGGGTATCGATCACCGACCGCTGGTCACCAAACGTGAAATCAAATCTGTCAGCAACGAACAGACCTTCCGGGTAGATATCGGCCGGAAAAGTGAGCTGGTAAAAAAATTATCCACTCTGTCAAAAAAGGTTTCCAGCAGACTCCAAAAAAAAGGACTGCAGGGGAAAACAGTCCAGCTCAAACTCCGCTGGTCTGACTTCACCACCATCACCCGCCAGAAAACGCTCCCAGGATTGGTTGATGGCGAAGAAACGATCCAGAAAACTGGTCTGGAACTGCTGGATCAAGTCTGGCAGGAAGGAAGACGGGTGAGATTGATAGGAATCGGGGTCAGCAATCTGGAATCCGATGTCAAACAGCTCTCTCTTTGGGATCCCCGGGTAGCGGAAGATCAGAGATTGGAGGAAACACTCCAACTCCTGCGAAAAAAATACGGAGATGATGTCATTACCAGGGGGGCAGCTAAATAATAAATTAGAAATTTCACAAGCAGAGTAAAATGGATTATAATTAAGCCCTGGATAGAGCTAAGTAACCTTCTATCCTGCAAATTTGTTTATCCAAGAATACTCAACGAAAACGGAGTAACTTATATGTCCAAAACTATCAGAATGCTGGATGGCAATGAAGCTGTGGCGGCTGTCGCCCACAAGATCAATGAGGTCATTGCTATTTACCCGATCACCCCATCATCCCCGATGGGAGAACATGCAGATGCCTGGTCCGCGGCCGGTAAAGCAAATATCTGGGGCACCGTCCCGGATGTGATTGAAATGCAGGCCGAAGGCGGCGCGGCGGGAGCTGTGCACGGTGCACTTCAGGCCGGAGCGCTCACCACGACCTTTACCGCTTCCCAGGGATTGCTGCTGATGCTTCCCAATATGTACAAGATTGCGGGCGAATTGACACCCACGGTGTTCCACATTGCAGCCCGCTCCCTGGCCGCCCAGGCCCTGTCCATCTTCGGAGACCACTCCGATGTGATGGCTGCCCGGGCTTCCGGATTCGGGATGCTCGCGTCCGGTTCCATCCAGGAAGCTCATGACTTTGCCCTGATTTCGCAGGCTGCAAGTCTGGAATCCAGGATCCCCTTCCTGCACTTCTTTGAAGGTTTCCGGGTATCCCACGAGATTAACAAAGTCGAAATGCTGTCCGATGAAGTTATGGGTGAAATGATTACCAGCGAGATGATCCTTGATCACCGCAGCCGGGGGCTCAACCCGGATAAACCCTTTATCCGCGGCACCAGCCAGAACCCGGATGTGTTCTTCCAGGCTCGCGAAAGCGTCAACCCTTATTATCAAAAAGCGCCTGAAATCGTCCAGAAGGCGATGGAGAAGTTTGCTGAACTGACCGGACGGGAATACAACCTGTTTGATTACTACGGTGCTGATGATGCAGAACGGGTGATTGTTGTGATCGGCTCCGGCGGTGAAACTGCCAGTGAAACCGCGAAGTACCTGATCAAAAATCATGATGAAAAAGTCGGTGTGATCCGGGTCCGGCTCTACCGCCCCTTCTCGGTTGCACACCTGATGAAAGCAATTCCCGCCAGCGTGAAAGTTATTGCCGCCCTGGACCGCACCAAAGAACCCGGCTCCGCTGGCGAACCGCTCTATCAAGATCTGGTCTCAGCGATTGCTGAAGCAATGACCGAGGAAATCGCTCCCTTCAAGGAAGCCCCCAAGGTTTTCGGCGGACGCTATGGTTTGTCCTCCAAAGAATTTACCCCGGGTATGGTCAAGGGGATCTTCGATGAAATGAAGAAGCCCATCCCCAAGAACCATTTCACAATTGGTATTCAGGATGATGTGACTCACAGCAGCCTGGACTATGATCCCGATTTCTCTATCGAAGGTGATGAAGTAATCCGCAGCATGTTCTTCGGGCTCGGCTCGGATGGAACAGTCAGCGGCAATAAAAATTCAATCAAGATTATCGGAACCCAGACAGACAACTACGCTCAGGGCTACTTCGTATACGATTCAAAGAAAGCCGGTGCGAAGACGATCTCCCACCTCAGGTTCGGTCCGAATATTATCAATTCCCCCTACCTGATCGGTGCCAACCAGGCTGACTTTGTTGCCTGCCATCAATTCAACTTCCTGGAACAGATTGAAATGCTGAAATATGTCAAACCGGGCGGTGTTTTCCTGCTCAACAGCATTTACGGACCGGACAAGGTCTGGGAAAATCTACCCCAGAAAGTCCAGCAAGCACTGATTGAAAAAGATCTAGAATTTTACATCATTGACGCCTATAAAGTTGCTGAGGAAACCGGCATGGGCTCCCGGATCAACACCATCATGCAGACCTGCTTCTTTGCCATCAGCGGAATACTCCCGCGGGATGAGGCAATTGAAGAAATCAAGAATATGATCCGCAAGAGCTACGGCAAGAAAGGCGAAGATGTAGTCCAGATGAACTTCGCTGCTGTTGATAAGGCGCTGGATAATATGCACAAGGTCGAAGTCCCTGACAAGGCGGCCAGCACGGTTGAAATGCGGCCCCCGGTTCCAGAAGACTCCCCTGAATTTGTGCGGGATGTGCTGGGCACGATCATAGCCGGTGAAGGCGACAGCCTCCCGGTCAGTGCTTTCCCGGAGGATGGCACCTATCCATCCGGAACCACCCAGTATGAAAAACGCAATATCTCACTCGAGATTCCGGAATGGAATCCTGATACCTGCATCCAGTGCAACAAATGTGCATTTGTCTGCCCCCATGCAGTGATCCGCCCCAAGGTTTATGAAGCGGATATCCTGGATGATGCTCCCCCCACCTTCAAATCCATTGATGCCAATGGCCGCGAATTTAAGGGAATGAAATATACAATCCAGGTCGCACCGGAAGACTGCACCGGCTGCACCCTCTGTGTGGATGCCTGCCCCAAATCAGACGTGGAAAAACCGGCCCTGCAAATGGTCGATCAACCTCCGCTCCGGGAGCAGGAAGCTGTCAACTGGGATTTCTTCCTGGAAATCCCCAATCCGGATCGAACCAAATTGAAACTGACCCGGCCGAAAGACTCGCAGTTCCTGGAACCGCTCTTTGAGTTCTCTGGAGCCTGCGCAGGCTGTGGTGAAACTCCCTATGTCAAACTACTGAGCCAGCTGTACGGAGACCGGAGCTTAATTGCGAATGCCACCGGCTGCTCCTCAATTTACGGCGGAAACCTGCCGACCACCCCCTGGGCTGTCAATGAAGACGGACGGGGACCGGCCTGGAACAACTCGCTCTTTGAGGACAACGCGGAATTCGGCCTCGGGATGAGGCTGACCGTGGACAAGCAGAACCAGTACGCGAAGGAACTTCTGCCCCAGTTTGCCGATGTCGTTGGCCAGGATCTGGTAGATGACATTCTCAACGCTGATCAATCCGATGAATTCGGGATCCATGAGCAGCGGGAACGGGTAGCAAAACTCGTCGAGAAACTGGAAGGAATCGATGACCGCAGGGCAATTGACCTGCTCAGCATTGCTGACAAGCTGGTCAAGAAGGATGTCTGGATTGTTGGTGGTGACGGCTGGGCATATGATATTGGCTACGGCGGTCTGGATCATGTTCTGGCTTCCGGACGGAATATAAACGTTCTCGTTCTGGACACCCAGGTCTATTCCAACACCGGCGGTCAGTCCTCGAAAGCCACTCCGCTGGGAGCCGTGGCCCGCTTCTCTGAAAGTGGGAAGGGCAACCCCCGTAAAGACCTGGGCATGATGGCCATGAACTACGGTTATGTCTACGTCGCTCAGGTGGCAATGGGTTCAAGCGACACTCAGACCCTGAAAGCCTTCCGGGAAGCGGAAGCCTACGATGGGCCGAGCCTGATTCTGGCATACAGCCCCTGCATTGAGCACGGGATTGATATGGCCAAAGGCCTCACCCAGCAGGATCTGGCAGTGAAATCCGGAATGTGGCCGCTGTACCGCTACAATCCGATGCGAGCAGAAGAAGGCAAGAACCCGCTCCAGCTGGACTCCAAAGCACCCAGCATTCCGCTGACCGAGTTCGCTTACAATGAGCTGCGCTACCGCTCGCTTCTGAAGAGCAATGAGGAACGGGCCGAGAAGCTGATGAAGATGGCCCAGGAGAACATTGACGCCCGTTGGTCGCTCTACGAGCAGATGGCTGAGATGGACTACACCCTGGAAGAGGCTGCAGCCTGATCTTCTTCAATCACAAGTAAAAAACACAAGGGTCTTTCCCCCGCAAGCGGGAGAGACCCTTTTTTATTCACAGCTATCCAGAAACTCAAGCGTCAAGACAAATCCCGAAAGGAAATATTACAGAACAGAATTGATCTTTGCCAGATGATCTCTTACTCTGATCAGACCGAGATCATGCTTTGGTCAGGGATCGAATCTGGCTGAATATCACGTTAAATAAAAACAACCGGCTTTAGCTGCCGGCTGCTGAATTCCATCCTGATTATCCTTTAAAATAGAAAAAGTTCTTGGCAATGACCAACTCTCCCAGAGGGCCTCCCCTCAAGTACCATCGGCGCTGGCAAGCTTAACTGCTGGGTTCGGGATGTGACCAGGTGTATCCTTGCCGCCATTATCACCAAGAACTTTATTCACAATGTTAAGACAATTGAATAGATTTTTTTTGAATAAATATCGAGTTCTCCGCACCACTTTTTTAAGCCCTCGACCATTAGTACGGCTTAGCTGAACACATTGCTGTGCTTACACACGCCGCCTATCTAGCAAGTAGTCTTCTTGCGGTCTTACTCCCTTAACGGGATGAGGAATCTAATCTTGAGGCAAGTTTCCCGCTTAGATGCTTTCAGCGGTTATCTTTGCCAGACGTAGCTACCCAGCTATGCTCCTGGCGGAACAACTGGCACACTAGAGGTCTGTCCACTCCGGTCCTCTCGTACTAGGAGCAGCTCCCCTCAAATTCCTTACGCCCACAGCGGATAGAGACCGACCTGTCTCACGACGGTCTGAACCCAGCTCGCGTACCGCTTTAATGGGCGAACAGCCCAACCCTTGGGACCTTATCCAGCCCCAGGATGCGATGAGCCGACATCGAGGTGCCGAGCCTGGTCGTCGATGTGAACTCTTGGACCAGACTAGCCTGTTATCCCCGGGGTAGCTTTTATCCGGTAAGCCATGACCCTTCCACACGGTATCATGGGATCACTAAACCCGACTTTCGTCCCTGCTCGACGCGTTGGTCTTGCAGTCAAGCTCCCTTATGCTTTTACACTCTACGGTTGGTTTCCATTCAACCTGAGGGAACCTTTGGGCGCCTCCGTTACTTTTTAGGAGGCGACCGCCCCAGTCAAACTGCCCAGCTGGCACTGTCCTCAATCCGGATAACGGATTTAAGTTAGGGCCTAAACATGATAAGGGTGGTATTCCAGTGGCGGCTCCACCGAAGCTAGCGCTCCGGCTTCCCAGCCTCCCACCTATCCTGCACAAACC
>CAZTWV010000006.1:0-75005 GCA_964618295.1 uncultured Anaerolineales bacterium
GGGCATCCGCAGTGTGTGGTTGCTTTGGGAAAATCTTCCGATTTTCTACCGGTCAGGAATCTATCTGCCGGGGATCGAAAGCATCTCTCAGCCCATCGCCCAGGAAGTTAAAAGCCAGGGTAGTCAACGAGAGCGCTACGGCGGGCACCAACACCTGGTTAGGGTAGGTTCTGAGCGCCTCCACACCTTCGGAGATCATAATTCCCCAGCTGGGGGTTGGAGCATTTACCCCCAAACCAATAAAACTCAGGAAGGCTTCCGTAAAAATATACCCTGGAATTGCCAGAGTTTCAGAGACAATCAACGGACCCAGGATGTTTGGCAGCAAATGTTTAAGCATGATTCGGGTGTCATTGGCGCCAATGGCCCGGGCAGCTTCCACAAACTCCATCTGCTTATAGGACAGCACCTGTCCTCTTGCAATCCTTGCCATACCAATCCAGTTGATCAATCCGATCGCAATGAACAGAAACAGCATACCGCCCAGATCATTATTGAGGTTAATGATCGCACTGCCGAAACCCTCACCACCGCCTCTGCGGGCAATGGCTTTGAAATAAGTTTGCAGCAAAATCACGGTGATCAAAAATGGGAATGCGTACAGGAAGTCTACAACCCGCATCATAATGCTGTCAACCCGTCCTCCAGCGTAACCGGAGATCATACCGTAAATAATGCCCACGCCCAGGCTGACAAATGATCCAGCAAAGGCGATCACAAGTGAAACCCGGGTGCCGTAAATTGTGCGGCTGAGGATATCCCGACCGACATAATCTGCGGACAGCACGTAGTCATTATTAAAATTTGCGTAGTTTTCAGCTCCTTCCGGAAGCAAAAAAAGCATCCACTCCGGAACCGCGTTATTCGACAGGAGATCCTGCTCCGCAAAACCGTACGGAGAAATTACTCCGGCAAAAACCGCCACTAAAACCATCAGAACAATGAAAATGGCGCTTGAAATTGCAACTTTATTGCGGAGGAGCCGGGCCATTGATTTCTGCCACAAGCTTTTTTCTTTCCCCGCACTATTGGGTAATTCAACAGCTGTCATACTTCCCTCCAAACTCGGTGTTCGATTCTATCAGTCATATCGGATGCGGGGATCCAGCCAGGCATACGTAACATCGACGAGCAGATTGGCAATCACCAGCACAATGGCGTAAATCAGGGTCACACCGGTGATTACCTGATAATCGCGGTTGCCGATGCTGTTCACGAAGTGCTTGCCCATTCCGTTGATGCCAAAAATGGTCTCAACGATGAAAGTCCCGGTCAGCAGGGTGGCAAACATCGGTCCCAGGATCGTTACCACGGGGATTAAACTATTTTTGAGGGCATGGACAACAATCACCACACGCTCCCGGAGTCCTTTGGCGCGGGCGGTGCGAATGTAGTCCTCGCCAATTACCTGCAGCAAGCTGGCCCGGGTCAGACGGGCAATTTGGGCCGCTGAGGCTGTACCAAGGGCAAAGACCGGCATCACAGCATGGGCAAAGAATTCCTTATTCATCTGCTCAAATCGAGGCAGAAAACCCAGCAGATAAGGAGGTTTCGCCCCCCAGGTTGCCACCGGGAACCAGCCCAATTTGAGCGCAAAGATCCAGATAAGAATTGGAGATAATACCAGGTTGGGAATCGACAGGAAAAAGACCGCTCCAAAAGTGCTGACATAATCCAACCAGCTGTTTTGATTCAGAGCCGCAATAATTCCCGCCGGGATGCCGATAATCACTGCCAGCAGCACGGACATGAAGCCCAGCTGGGCTGAAATCGGCAGGGTTGTTTTGATGATATCGCTGACCTGCTGTCCCCTGAAATGCAGGGAAGGTCCGAAATCACCGCGGATAACCCCTTTTGAGCCATCTGTGCCTTCACCCAGCAGTTCATCACCAATCACATAAGAGGCAAACTGCTTCCACATCGGCCAATCCAGATGGTATTTGGCTTCCATATTAGCTCTCACCTGGGGAGGGAGACTGCGGTCGCCGGCAAAGTCGAACGGTCCACCAGGGATGGCGCGCATCAGAACAAAGGTAAAAAGTGTAACCCCCAGCAATACGGGGATAAATTGGAGTATCCTGCGGAGAATGTATCGTACCATTTTATAAATCCTTCTCGAAAAATTGGAGACTGGAGGTTGCCCTCCAGTCTCCAAAAGTTTCTAAACGAAGACCAGCTTACTGGGCTGCCAGTTTGGCATCCATGTCGATGGTCCAGTTGTAGATGTCGATGCCGCCCAGAGGCGGGAAGTTCCGGGTCAGCCACGGTTTGGTCACATTCACGATGGTGTAGTGATAAATCGGGGCGTACGCAACTTCATCCTCGGCTAGCATGCGCTCGGCTTCGTAGTACAGTTCTTCACGAACGGTCGGGTCCTGTTCCTGACCAGCCTGCGCGGTCAGATCATCAAACTCGGTCGGTTCGCGGCGGAGGCGGTTGGCGCCAGCTGTGGCGTTGAAGACCTCGTGGATCCAGTTGTTCTCATCCGGGTAGTCAGCGCACCAGCCCAGCCGCCAGACATGAGGCATATCCTCAAGCGGGGAGCTGTTTTCGATGGTCTGCAGGTACACAGCCCATTCCTGGTTCTCAACCCGAACTTCAACACCCAGGTTGTCGGTCCACATCTGCTGAATCGCAGCGGCGATGCGGGCGTGGCCCTCACTGGTGTTGTGCATCAGGACGACGTCCATGGCGTTGAAATCTTCAACGGTCATGCCTTCTTCGTCCAGATAGCTCTGCAGAGCAGCCTTGGCTGCATCCGGATCATAAGCTAAACCAACTTCACCGGGTACCGGAGCACCGAAGATTCCAGGAGGAGCAAAGGAAGTCGCCGGGGTCTGGCCACCTTTCAGGACGTTGTCAATCAGGCTCTGGCGGTCGATGGACTGCACGAAGGCCTGGCGGACGCGAACGTCGTCAAAGGGCGGTTTGTTGTTGGTGAATCCGTAGTAGTAGGTGCAGGGATCCGGTCCACTCACAAACTCTTCACTCAGGACAGGATCAGCCTTCACGCGGTCAATCTCGGGCAGCGGAACGCCAACAGAATCCAGCTCGTTGTTCTCATAAAGAGCAAAGGAGGTGGAATCTTCCACGATCATGACGCCTTCAACGCGCTCAATCTGCACGCTGTCTGCTTCGATCCAGAGCGGGTTCTTGACCATATTCAGCTCGCCGCCGTGAATCCAGCTTTCGAGCACATAAGGTCCGTTGGTGACGATCAAGCCAGCTTCGGTCCATTTGCCTTCATTCTCGGCTATGGCACCTTCGGGCATCGGATAAACAATCCACATGCCAGCGATGGCCGGGAAGTATCCAGCCGGATTTTCCAGGGTGAATTCGACGGTGTAGTCGTCCAGTGCTTTAACACCCAGGTCATCCATGGTCAGATCTTCGGCGGCGCCGTTGAGGGCCTGCGCGTTCTTGATAATGTAGGTTACGTAAGCGTAGTCAGATCCAGTTGCGGGATCAACAGTCCGCTTCACACCGTAAACCACGTCATGGGCATCCACAAACAGCGGGTTGCCATCGGCATCGGTGACCTGTGAGGTCTCGCCAGTGACGGGGTTGTAGTTCACCCAAGCGATGTCATCACGCAGCGTGAAGGTCCAGGTGGCGTCGCCATCAGCATTGGTTCCAGCGGTCCATTCGGTGGCCAGAGCGGGGGAAACCTCACCGGATACCGGATCGAACTGGGTCAAACCTGTGAACAGGTTGTTGATGACATCCACGGAAGTGGTGTCTGTCGCCAGGGACGGATCCAGAGTGGGGGGTTCGGTTGCCCAGTTCCAGTTCAAGGTAACTGGCTGCATTTCCGCTTCGGCTTCCTTCTCAACAACCACGGTCTCAACCACGGTCTCGCCTTCTCTTTCGACGATCACGGTCTCAACCACAGTCTCTACCTCGGGGGTCCCGCAGGCAGTGAGAAGCAGAGCGCCAACGATCAAAACGGAAAATAGAACTAATAGTCTTTTCCTCATAGCAATTCTTCTCCTTCTAAACATAGGTAAGTTACACATCTTTCTGATTGGCTTCTTTTAGTTTTTGATGAGAGACATCACCTCCTTTGGATTGGATTTTCGCATCAGCAATAGATCAAAAGCTGCTGATGCGAAGATAATTAAAGCATATTTTCCTGGGCTTTCTTAACAAAATGACAGGCTGCCCAATGTCCTGGTTCTTTTTCTTCAAAGGGGGGGTCTTCTACCCGGCAAATATCCTCTGCAATCGGGCACCGGGTGTGGAATCGGCAGCCGGAGGGAGGATTGGCCGGGCTGGGCACATCACCCTCAAGAATAATCCGCTTCCGCTGGCGTTCTTTCGCAGGATCAGGAATCGGTACGGCAGACAGCAGCGCAATTGAATAGGGATGCATTTTATTTTCAAACAGCTCTTTGCGTTCCGCCAGCTCCACCAGTTTCCCCAGATACATTACCGCAATTCGGTCCGAAATATGGCGAACCATAGAAAGGTCATGTGCGATGAAGAGGTAAGTCAGGTTAAATTTTTCCTGCAGTTCTTCCAGCAGGTTGACAACCTGGGCCTGAACTGAGACGTCCAGAGCGGAGATCGGTTCATCACAGACAATAAATTCTGGATTCAAAGCCAAAGCGCGAGCAACACCAATCCGCTGCCGCTGTCCTCCTGAAAACTCATGGGGGTAGCGTTTAATAAAAAAGGGATTTAATCGGACCAGATTTAGAAGTTCCTGCACCCGCTCCCGACGTTCTCTGGCAGTCCCGATTTTATGGACCTCCAGAGGTTCAGAAATGATGTCCCCAATCGTCATCCGGGGATTCAGGGAGGCATAAGGGTCCTGGAAAATTATCTGCAGATCCCGGCGCAGCTTCCGGAGCCGGTTTTCTGAGGCAGTGGTTAATTCTTCTCCATCATAAAAAACCTGGCCGGCAGTCGGGCTGTGGAGCTGAAGGATTGTCCGTCCGGTTGTGGATTTACCACAGCCGCTCTCCCCTACCAACCCCAGTGTTTCACCCTTAACAATATCAAAACTGATCCCATCCACAGCCTTCACTGCGCCAACTTCGCGCTGAAAGATAACTCCTTCTGTGATCGGGAAATGTTTTACTAAATTTTCAACCCGGACTAATTTATTATTATCTGTCATCGAAGTTCACCTGTTTTAATATCTACCCAGCATGCAATCTTGTGTCCGGGTCCAATCTCGATTAAAGGAGGATTTATCTCAAGGCACTTATCTTTCGCGTACTCACATCGCGGGGCAAAGGGGCAGTGATCCGGGCATTCCAGCAAACTCGGGGGCAGCCCTTCAATTGTGGATAATTCATCATCGGTCTTGCCGTCTAAACGTGGAAGAGATTTCAGAAGAGCCAGGGTATAGGGATGCATGGGATTATTGTACAGTTCATCGACCTTAGCATCTTCGACCACAAAGCCTGCGTACATCACAATCACCCGCTCTGCCAGTCCAGCTACAACACCCAAGTCATGGGTAATCCAGATCAACGCCATCCCAAGCTTGGATTGAATATCTTTTACCAGTTCGACCAGTTGAGCCTGGATGGTCACATCCAGTGCAGTAGTGGGCTCGTCGGCGATCAGCAAGGTGGGATTGCAAGCCAGAGCAATCGCAATCATGGCTCGCTGCCGCATACCACCAGAAAATTGGTGGGGATAATCGGCCAATCTAGATTCCGCCTCCGGGATTCCGACCAAGCTCAGCAGCTCCGCAGCCCGTTCAGAAGCTTCCTCATCACTCATTCCCATATGGAGCTTGAGCGGTTCTTTAATTTGGAAACCAACCGTTAACACCGGATTGAGAGAGGTCATCGGATCCTGGAAAATCATGGTCATATTCGAGCCCCTGACTTTCCTCATCTCAGTCTTTGTTAAATTTCGCAGATCTTCGCCTTTAAACAATATGGCTTCTGCTTCAATTTCAGCGGGAGGTTTTGCCAGCAAATCCATTACAGACAGCATGGACACGCTTTTCCCACAACCGCTTTCACCTACAATTCCCAGGGTTTCCCCAGCATGCAGCTGGTATGTGACCCCATTGACAGCATGGACAACTCCATCCTGGGTGTGGAACCGCGTGGCCAGATTCTGAATGTCAAGGATTACTTCTCGATTGTCCAAAGTTCTTCCCTCCATCAACAGATCAGCAAAAATGAACAGACTTTTCAAAGAATGATCTTTCAGATCGTTCTCAACAAAGAATTATAATTGAATCAATCGGAATATGTCAAAGAGAATGATTATTGATTTGCCGATATTATTTGTATTATGGAATTTTACCATGTGCAAATCGTGACTTTCATAATATTAGAATCAAAATTGTATGACAAACATCCAGATGTCAAATCTTATCACACCTTAATCTAACTATCAACTAACGCTAACGAATCACCTCGATGTTCCAGAACGGCGGATAATCACCGGAGGATAAGCCAACAAGATCCGGGTCTGCCAGGATCACAGTCTGGCGGTAAAAGAGCGGCAGGGCGGGAAGTTCATCAATAAAAATCCGCAGCAGCTCGCTTTGGGCCCGAATCGTTTCTGCTTCATCCGGCAAATTACTCCGGACCTGTCTGCAGGCCTGATCGAACTCGGGATTGGAGAATCCTCCGGCATTGGCACCTCCCCAGCCTTTCTGGAATTCCGGAAAATTTCCGGGGATCTCTGAACTCAGAAAAAGCATGCAGGGCTGGTAGGTACCGGTTTTCCAGGCAAATTGGGCCAGATCAAAATTCCGGCCAAAAACGGGACCTTCAGGACCAGGCAGCAGAAATTCACCGGCAGGGATCGTTTGAATATTCAGTCCAATCCCACATTTTTCTAAATCTTCCCGGATCAGATCAGCAGAGGGTGGGACCTCTCCTTCATCGCCAGCCAGGATCATTTCAAGCTCAAGCACTGTACCATCCGGCAGGTCGGTAACACCTGTGGCTGTAAGAGGGGTATCCGGATCTGAATCCTGATCCATCCACCCGTTATCTTCCAGCAGTTCCCTCCCCTGCTCTGGATCATATTCCAGAGGAGTTATTTCTGAGAATTTTTTGAGCTGGTTATTTGGGAGATAGGTTTCCACGACCGGGCCAGCGCGGTTCAGGGAGCTGCCGATCTCCTGTCGATTCATGCAGTAAGCAATAGATTTCCGAACTGCCAAATCCGAGAGCAATCCCCGCTCTGTGCTAAGGGAGTTAATCCCAAAGGTTATTTGTTCCCAGACATCGGTTTGAAGATAAACTACCTGAACCTGATCTTCGTTTTTTAGAAGAGCAATTTCATCCATCCGGTCCAGCAGATCGGTCGAGTTTGCAGCCAGCTGGCATTCACCAGCCTGAAATGCATCCAGGACTTCATCCACCGTCAAATAAAACCGAAAGACAAGCGAGTCAAATCCCACTGGATCATCCCCCGGTTGATATTCAGGGTTTCTAACCAGGCTGATATGATCTCCCTCAATCCATTCTTCAATCATAAATGCACCCCAGCCAATGGGTGCCCGGTTTAGATCTGGGTCATCCAACAAATCCACTGGATTTTGATCAGCCAGGATGTGTTCCGGAAGAGGCGAAAAGAAATAATCGGTATAGTGCATGATTCCCCGGAAACCCGGTACACCTTTCCAGATCAAAGATTCTTCATCCAAAGCTTCAAAACTTTCTGTGTAGCGGACCCTTTTAGGCTTCGGTTCTGAATAAAGGGCAGCGGCAAATTGAAAAGAAATTTGTGAATCGGCAGCGGTCAGCTGCTCACCATCTGACCAGTTTAAATCAGGTTTAAGCCGGTATCTTATCTGGACCTGATCCATCATAACTGTTCCCTGACCCGAATACACCTCGAGGCATTCATCAGATTGACAACCTCCTGGAAAGAATTCCACCCCCTCCCGTAAATATGTCAGATTACCATCCGGATCGACAATTTGTGATCCTGATTCCAGCTCTACTGTTTCAACAACAACCTGACCATTTTCCTGGGAGGGTATATCTGTAAGAATAACCGGGGTTTCTTGACCATCTATGAGATCTACCGGACCATCATAAATAGCCTGACGTACCATCCGGGCCGATTCCGATTGGTCCCGGTAAATAAAGAGCGAATCCGGTTCATCTTGCAGACAAATCGATAATACTCCAGGAGGTTGAGGGGGAGACGGATTCTCCAGCTCAGAACTGGTTTTCAATTCCCCGGTCGGTAAAACAAGAGCCGGATCTGAGGCAGGAGCACATGATATAACCAGAATTCCCAGCAGGAGCCCGGTCAGAATCAGCAGCTTAATTCTCAGGACCATGGATCCTTATCTTCTTCAACCCGCCTCATCCGCAGGTAAGACTGATATCGTTCGGGGTGAATATCGCCGTGTTCAACTGCCTCTTTGACTGCACAGCCAGGTTCATGCACGTGCGTGCAGTCGCTGAATCTGCAATCCGGGACTCGAAGGCTGATTTCCGGAAAATATCCATCCACTTCTTCTGGTTCAACATCCCAGAGGTCTAAAGCTTTCAAACCCGGGGTGTCCGCCACATACCCCCCATCTGCCAATGAGACCAGCTTGCGGGCGACCGTGGTGTGCTTTCCTTTCTGGGTTGTTTCGCTGACCTCGCGGACCGCTAACCCCAGGCCGGGTTGGACTGCATTTAACAAACTGGTTTTACCAACACCGGAGGGTCCAGCCAGTAAACTGACTTTTCCGGCAAGCCTCGATTTTAATTCTTTGATTCCCAGCGGTGTGACAACTGAGGTAAAAAGCACCGAATACCCAATCTCCTGGTACCGCTGAAATAAATCCCGGGCTGTCTGTTCCTCTACCAGGTCCATTTTGTTCACCACGATCAGACTGGATACTCTTTCTTTTTCTGCAATTACCAGAAAACGATCCAGCATTCTAAGTTTTGGTTCCGGGTGTGAAATCGAAAAAACAAATACAGCCTGATCAGGATTCGCGATGATAATTTGCTGGTATTCACCCCGCGGCGTAGGAGCCATGCGGTAAATCATATGTTCCCGCGGCTCAACCTCCTCAATCATCCCCTCACCTTCTACTTCAGAGGAGACCTGGACCCAGTCCCCAATCGCTACAATATCCCCCTGCTTGGGGCCCTGTTTCAAGCGGCCGCGGATCTGACAAGTTAGCGTACCAGAATTTTCGGTTTCCACTGTGAAGAAACCTGATTGAGCCAGAATTACTCTACCTCTTTTCCAATGATCATCCATAATATTTTCCTGATTAACTGATCAGGAATCGCCATTCTCCTCCGGTTCTGGGACCGCCCAGACACCAATTTCAGATTCCCAGGGATAATACCGCAGAACCTGGTTGAAATATAATTCAATTACCCGCCGGAAAATGGGTGCAGCAACTTCTGATCCTTCTCCAGCATTCTCAGCGATCACAACAACGGCAATATCCGGTTTATTAGGATTTTGATTATTGGTATATCCCGCAAACCAGGCGTGAGATTCTCCTGAACCGGATTCCGCTGTTCCAGTTTTCCCGGCAATAGGGATTTGTAATCCGCGGAAGCGGTAATAGGCTGTCCCGCGGGGATTTTCTACAACCTGAACCATGGCATTCCGGATGGACTGCAGGGTGGCGTTACTGACAGGCAGTTCCCCAACTGGATCCGGCTCAAAGGCAAAGATTTCCTCTCCCCCGGAAGTGCGGATGCTCTCAATGATCTGCGGCCGATACAGCGTTCCCCCGTTCCCAACAGCTGCAATAAATCTCGCGACCTGCAGCGGGGTTACCTGGGATTGTCCCTGTCCGATAGCCAGATTCGTAGCATCAATCTCAGTCTGTGGAACCGGCATCAGGCCGGGCTCTTCTTCGACGCCTTCTATTCCGGTCAGCTGACCAAGCCCAAAACCAGCTGCCATTTCAGCGATGGCATCCGTCTGGCCTTTCCGGAACAAATCCAAACCAATGTGCCAGAAATAGGGATTGCAGGATCTCATTAAACCTTCAGACAAAGTCAGAACTCCTGAAGGCGGGGTTTCATCATCTTCTAGGAAATGGTCGTAGGTCCAGTCATTCAGTACAACACCGTCCAGCTCTTCAAAGAAATATCCACAGTCATACTGATCTGAGATTTCGAATTCACCACTTTCTAAACCCGCAGCCATAGTGATAATCTTGAAGACAGAACCCAGGGGGTACAAACCTTGGGTAGCGCGGTTCAAAAACGGTGATTTCTGATCGGGGTTGTAATAATCTTGAAGCAGGACATTGGAGTTGTAATAGTTGGAATTAAAGGCATTCGGATCAAAAGCTGGGTTTGAAGCCATCGCTAAGACCCGGCCTGTGTCCAACTCCATCACAACAATCGCCCCGTTGTACCCATAAAGCGCTTGCTGGACATCCACCTGAAATTCTTTCTCAAAGGTAGTGTATATTTCCTGGGCTGGACCGGCCTGTGAGCTCGCCAGCTGGGCAACAGTTTCGCCGGCCGCATCCTCCACGTACAGGGTTCCACCCCGATCACCGGCTAAATACTCCTCGCCCCAGCGTTCAATCCCCTGTCCGCCGACTTTTTCATCCCGGGAGTAGCCTTGAAGGCGGTAATTATCTTCCTCGGCTTCCTGAATCCAGCGCACGTATCCAATTGCCTGAGGGGATACCCCTCCATCAAAATAATACCGGCCGCTGAACTCTCTCAGCAGCAATCCACTGTCTGCATAGGATTGGAGAATTCCATAACGCCCTTCCACCTCATCAAGACTGACAGCCCCAAGAGGAAGGTACCAATCCACATTGGGCGGGTAATCCTCATAATCTGCAGCAATTGCCCCAGCTGGAACATCCAGAACCCGGGAAAGCTGTTCCAGCAGATCATTTTCTTTCTTAGGCCTGATCTGGGATGGCGTGAGTCCAAGGGAAATGGCATCGCTGTTTGCGACTATCACACTGCCTTCCCGGTCATAAATATTTCCACGGGCCGGGACAACCCGGTTCAGTTTCAGAACGTTATCTCCCTCTAATTCAGGGAAGATAACCTGTTTTGACCAATCAATTTTCCAGTCCCCATTCTGGAGGGTGAGCTTGAAGATCACATCTCGAGCCAGATCTTCAATAATACGGCTGTTGTAAACCAGGTTGACTGCAACCTGGGCTTGAGACGGATCAATATAGGAAGATAGAATTGAATAAGACACATCGGCCAGAGCCAGCTCGACAGCAACATCCCAATACAGATTTTCGAAATCCTCCTCGGATATCCTGGTTTTGCTTTCAGGAGTAAGCAGCTTATACATCTCCGAGTAGTTTCCCGCCTGCCAGGATTCCAGATACGAGATCACCACAGATTCTTGATCCGGCGTGCTGGTAGTCCGAATTTCAGGCGTAGGCAGACCAGGGGACGGAGTAATTTCTCCAGGCGGAATTTCTCCTGGATCGGCTTTTGTACAGCCAACCATACTAACGAGGAGAATTAAGATTAATATCCATTTTTTCATGCGTTTTCCTGTGATGAGCTTTCGATCATGAATAAAGAACAGCTTCGTAAACCGGGCATGAATAATCCAATGCCTGCTGGCAGCGCTCCGGCACATCATCCAAAGTTGTAACCCCAACTTTATCCAACAGCCTTTTTAAATGGCAGAGCGGCAATCCCATAACATTAGCAAAACAACCCTGAAATCCTGGCACCAGCTGATAATTACTGTTCTGAATAGCATACGCCCCAGCCTTATCCAGGGGATCTTCGCTTGCAACATAACTGTCTATTTCCTTCTGACTTAAATCCCGGATTTCAACAACTGATCGAGCCAGATCAGTCATAACGCTGCCGTCTGTGGGAAAAAAAACAGCAATCCCAGATAGAACCTGGTGTTCTTTTCCCTGCAGTCTTTCCAGCATTGATTTCGCCTGTTCCGGCCCTGCCGGTTTCCCCAGAATATCGTCCTGGTCTACAACCGTGGTATCTGCTGCCAGCACAACCAGGTTCAAATCCGTTCGTTCCAGAAGAGAATCCCCGGCAGCTTCTGCCTTTTCTATCGCCATCCGGACCACAAAATCAGCTGCTGTTTCCTGGGGGCGCCGGATTTCTTCCAGTTCAGCGCCCTGAACAATAAAATGCTCAAATAGCAGGCGGAGCAGCTCCTGACGCCGGGGGGATTGAGATGCTAAGATGATTTCTTCCATAAACAACTTTGTTACTTCCAAGCTTGTTTTCTCTATTCTGAATAACCAAATTCTATCACAAGCAGGAAAAAGTAGTTTTAGTCTAAATTTAGAGAATCCCATATTCCCGAACCTAAAAAAACGGTAAGCATCCTAAGATTATCCCTGCGGTACAATTAAAGCAGAACATTATGAACAATTTTTTCCACCGCAGTCAAATACGGTGGGGGCTTTTTGCTGTCATTTTCCTGGTATTTTTGTTCAAACCGGTGAATGCCCAATCCGGCCAGCAAATTTTAATTTCCCCACCTATCATCTCGCAATTTCCAGAAATATCCCTGGATTTTGATGTTTTGGATCCTGCCGGAAACCCCAAAAAAGATCTCGACCAGGAACAATTTACCATACTGGAAAATGGACAGCAGGTAAAACAAGTAAGTTTTGACCAGCTGACACCCGGCATCCAACTGGTGCTGGCGATTAATAACTCCCCTCCCCTGGCCATCCAGGACATATCAGGCACATCCCGACTTGAATATATCAAAGAATCATTGATCTCCTTCCTGAATCAAACACCTGCAGCTTCTCCAGATGATTTGAGTTTAATCTCAAACGATGGTCTTGAAATCACTCATCAAAATGACCGATCTGCCCTTATCGAGTCTCTGGAAGATTACAATCCTGACTCAAAAGAAACTACAGCAAACTTCAATGTGCTTTCCAGGGCAATAGAAATTGCCTCTGATCCAGGATCTGAACCGGGGATGAAACGCGTGGTGCTTCTTTTTTCCCCTGCACCAACCCCGCAGGAAATTGGAGCGATTGCTGATCTCAGTACCCAGGCAGCATCCAACCAGGTCATCATTTATCCCATCATCATTTCCTCCCCTGCCTTTTTTGATTCGGAGGGTGTAGATGCAATCTCAAAGCTGGCCTCTGATACTAACGGCGAGATATTTCTTTTTAGCGGAGCGATCGCAGAAGAAGAAACCGAGGATGAGGAAGATGAACCCGACCCCGGTCCCGAACCCTATGAAAATTTGCCGGATTTCTGGCTTTTACTTGATCAATACCGCAGCACATATCGTCTTCAATATCGTTCCCAGATTATCACCTCAGGTGTTCATACCCTGGTTATCAAAGTCAAGGACAACCTCGAAGAGACAGAGAAAAGCCTGGAATTCTCACTTGAAGTTCTTCCTCCCAACCCCATTCTGGTCTCTCCACCACGTGAGATCATCCGAGAAACCTCCACCTTAGAAGGCGAGGAGGACAATGATCAAGCGCTCTATCCTCAAGAAATCGAACTAGAAGCTTTGATAGAATTCCCTGACCAACTTCCAAGAGAAATCACAGAATCTATCCTGCGAGTGGATGGTGAAATTGCTGCTCGTAACCTATCCGCCCCCTTTGATCGATTCACATGGGATCTCAGCCCTTATCAAATCAGCGGAGTTCATTATCTCACCCTGGAAGTTGTCGATGAACTCGGCCTGAGCAAATCGAGCGTTCAAACTCCAGTTGAAGTGATTATTGATACGCAGGCGCCATCCCTCAAAACAATTCTTATTGAAAACAGGGGCTCCTTTTTAGGACTGGCTGTTCTCATCGCTGCTGGATTAGGCTTCCTACTCCTGATCTTCCACGGCAAAATTCAGCCCCGGTCATATCCGGGTATGAGCCGTTATTTCAGCAATTCACCTTCCAGCTCAGAGAAATCTGGAAGAAACAAAAAGGATGATAAACCTTCAGATTAGATACCCAAAATGATATGATAACAAACGGGTTAATCAAACAAGATTACATAATTTGATTGAATTGCCCTTTACCATCAAAAGGGAGATAAACTGTGAAACCTACCAGTCAGACATATATTGAGACCCATACAATTACTGACCCGGGGAAACGAGGGCGTAGAAACGAGGATTCATTTCAATTTGAGACCTATGCTTTGGAAGATCCCGATCAAACACTGGTGCATCTGGCGGTTGTGGCTGATGGAGTCGGAGGCCATCAAGCGGGAGAAATCGCGTCCGCCCTGGCAGTCAAATCAGTATTTGAGGCATTTGAGGGAAGCGATTTTTCCGACCCGACCTGGACACTAAAAAGCGCCTTACTGGAAGCAAATCACAGTATCACATCTGAAGCGACTCGTGATGAATCTCATTTGGGTATGGGTTCTACAATAGCCTGCGCCTTGGTTGTAGATTATGCTTTGTATATCGCTACCCTGGGCGATTCACGAATTTATCTGATCAGAGATGATAAAATTCGCCAGCTGACCATTGACCATACCTGGGTCCAAGAAGCGATAGAAAACGGAGTCCTCACCAAGGAAGAAGCCAAAAGTCATCCCAGGAGACACTTAATCCGCAGCTATTTGGGATCGACAGATCCAATTACACCAGATTTGCGGCTTTATCTAGATGATGGGGAAAATCCAGAACAAGCCAAAGCCAATCAAGGCTTACCGCTGATTGGCGAAGATTTGATTCTGCTCTGTACGGATGGCTTAACAGACCTCGTTGAAGATCAAGAAATTTGTACTGCGCTCAGCTCAATGAAGAACATCCAGAATGCCCTTCAGTATCTGGTCGATCTGGCTAATGAACGGGGAGGACACGATAATATTACAATTGCTGTCCTGGAAATTCCTCGAGAGTCAATCGAAGCACCAGAAGAAGATTGAATAGAGGATACATGATTTATCTAAATTAAAAAGGGTCTGTTCCAAACATTATGGGACAGACCTTTTCTTTTTTTCTGGAGGTATCTGCTCTCAGGGCATCATTTGCGCCGTATAAACCTGATCATCCAGCGCCAGAAAGAGCCGATCACTCATCGTCACCGCAAAGGCTGTTGCCTCTTGATTGAAAAATCCTTCTTCAGGTCGAAACTGCTCCTGAAAGTCAAGCTGGGTGCTGAAACGGTATACAGCAAGCTGTTCTTTGTCCAGCATGTACAATGCCGCTCCAGGAGAACTCTTCACAATAAAAGCATCAAAAGAAGCATCCTGGATAAATGAGCCAGAACCCTTCCCCGCCCGATCATCCGTGAATTCAGCTGGTGAGTCACACTGCGGATCGGCTGTTGCACTCTCTGTAATGCAGCGAGTAATATATCCACCCTCGTGAAGAATATACAATTCGCTTCCATTGGTAGCCAGATCAACAGCATCTGCCATCTCCGGGGCATCTATCGCTCCAAAATATTCCGATCCTTCATGATAGTTTTCGCTTTCATATTCGATCCAGATCGCCCTCTTTTCAGGGTCCAAAATATAAAGATTATGCGGTGAGCTGGAAGAGACTGTGACTGCCTCCACCGGACCGCGTTCTAATGTATAAGATGTATCCTCAAAAATCACTGGAGGCTCTTCCAGATCGTTATAGCAGAAGATCATCTTGTGCGATTGATCGATTCCTAACAAGCTGGCCTGATCATTCTGATTGGTAGGCAGTGCAATGATATCCTTCAGGGGTCCTACGGAAACGTGACCTTCAATCGGGCCACAGCTAAAACCATTCTTAATTTGGTAACCATCAGGGTTCGACTGAGCCCAAATCACCGTGCCGTCTTTTTGATTCAGAAGGTAAAGGTCATTCCAGGGGGTGATCACTATTTCCGAGATGGTTACATCAGGCCCCAGACCTCTGTTAAATAAAGGTTGAAATTCCAGGCGCTTAATTCGATCCAGACTGTCCAGCTCGGATCGGGTGGAATCATACATCTCATTGATCTCATCGGTCTCCCGGTAATTCCTTGCAGTCTGAATTTCACCCATCGCCCCTGAGATCAACTGGTAATACATTGCATCATCATTGGTCAGCAGGGCTTCTGTTAATAAAGTTTGAGCGGCTTTATAATGGTCTTGATACAACCGATCCCGACCTCTTTTGATATAAAAAACACTGCCAATTGTAACCACAATCAAAGGGACCAAGACAGCAATCAGTCCCATGGACCAACCCGGAAGATCCAGCAGCTGTTCATCTGGCAGGGCCCGTCCAATCAGATCCCGGAACCAGCTACTGATTGTTTGCAGCCCACGGCCAGCAGAGGCTGCAGCAGTTTGAAATGCTGGAATAATCTGGGATTCCCGGAGCTTTTGGAACAAGTTACCTGGGGCTGGCAGAACTTCCTTCCGATCTTCTGATCGCTCCGCATTGGAAGAAATGGAATCGCTCTCGCTCCCGGTTTTAATGGGATATCTCCGGGAAGGGATTTCTTCTTCCCGGACACCAGGTTGAAGATGGATATCTGGCTGCTCATCAGGCAGTTTTTCGCCGACGGCTTTTTCCGGTTCCAGGCCGGGCTCTAGTTCAGGTCGATCTTCTCGAACCGGGCTTACAGCTTCTTTGACTGCGCTGAGAACGGAACTGGGGCGAAAATCCTCTTCCTGTTTGGATTCCGGCTCTTCTATTTTGTCTGGAGAAAAATCATCCTCATCGGGAGAAGATAGAATCTCAATTCCCCGATGACCCGGGCGCGGAACTATTAGAGCAGCTTCGATATTTCCCTGCACCCTGTGAAGCAGTCGTTCCATCACAGCGTCCAGATTCATCTTCGTTAAATTTTTCAGGGCACTTCCTGCCCAGCTCTGGGGCGGCTCAGAACTGAGGATCAAAAGCTGATCCGGTGAGATCTCTAACTGATGATAGCGAACCTTATAGAGTTTGCTCACCCCCAGACCGGAGCCGGACAGCTCGGGATCATATAGATGTTCCACTGATCCAGACTGGATAAAATGGATGTGGGATTCACCGCACTGGGCCAGTAACAGCCGGTTATCGCGCAGAACAATCTGTGTGAACATCCCCACGCCGCGCAGCCCCCGGGATGCTGCCCGCATGTTGCGATCCAGCAGGTATTTATTCAGCACATCAGCCGTATTCCGCATGGCGGAAGTAGTAGAACCATCTGTCTTGTAAAAAACCTCAGCTAGTTTTTCAAGAAGCTGTTCTGAAGCACTTTCAGAAAGTGGTGCATTCCCTGCAATTTTCAAATACAGGATCAACTCCTCCTGATTCCGCCGCCTGGCAGACCTTCGGGGCGGCTCTGCAGTCAGCAAGCCAGGCAAATCAGGAATCATGAGCTGTTTTTGTTTGTTGATTGGTAAAATTTTCAATCCAAACCGGTTTGCCATAATGAGTATCCTGTAGAAGTATCCATTCTCCCTTATTATACTGGTAAAATGAGTTTCAAATTTAGCTGCAGTTCTAGGAGACTATGGGGATAAAAATAATCCAAGATCAGGAAGAATTTTCCTCCTTAGAAAAAAAATGGAATGCATTACTGGATAACAGTGCAAGTCATGTGCCATTTTTAAGACACGAATACCTGTCAAGCTGGTGGGGGACCCTGGGGGGAGGAGAATGGCAAACAGGGGACCTTGCCATTCATCTTGACCTTGATGATCGAAAAGAAATCAAAGGGATCGCCCCGTTTTTTATCAATGATCAACGCTTGATGTTTCTGGGGAGTCATGAAATATCCGACTACCTGGATTTCATCTTCTCAGACATTGGTCCAGATCATTTTTTCAACCATCTATTTAACCACCTGGCTGGAGAATCAAGTCTTAATTGGAAAATTATCGATCTTTACAACATCAGCGAGCAGTCCCCTACTCTCCAGGCTGCTTCTTCTGCAGCAGAAAAACTGGGATGGGAAGTGATTAAAGAAAAAATTCACCCGGCACCCTGTCTGACCCTCCCGGATACCTGGGAAGAATATCTTAACCATCTTGATTCCCGCTACCGGCACGAGATCGAAAGAAAAATCCGGAGAGCAGAATCCTACTTCCTTCCCGTTAGCTGGTACATTGTCGAGGATCAAGAAAATCTTGAAACCGAGATGGAGGATTTTCTGGAATTAATGGCCTACAACCAGGACAAAGCTAATTTTCTCACGGACCTGATGGCGACCCAGATGAAAAAAGCCGTGCGGGAAGCTTTTCAGTCTGGCTGGCTGCAGCTTGCGTTCCTGACCGTTGGGGATATCAAAGCTGCCGGCTACATGAATTTTGACTTTGACAATCAAATCTGGGTCTACAACTCGGGCCTCAATCCGATGTTTGAAAACATCTCTCCAGGCTGGGTGCTGCTGGGTTACTTAATCCAATGGGCAATCGAGCAGGGTCGGACAGCGCTGGACTTCATGCGGGGGGAAGAACCCTACAAATATCAATTCGGTGGGAAGGATCGCCAGCTGTACAGGCTTCAGATTATCCGGGGATAATGCATCCTGCCCCGGTTGATTTCTTCTGGTTTGTCGGTCCATACTCCTGGAATCCGTGCACCACAATCAGGACAGATGCCGTCCGCTGTTATTCTGTACTCCTGAACCGAAAACCCTGTCCGGCGGATCAAAAGCTCCTGACACTGATGACAGCGAGTGTGCTCAAACTCCCCCAAAGAACCGGGCATATTTCCACCATAGACATACAGCAGTCCTTCCTGCTGCCCAATTTCGACAGCCTGCCTCAGACTGGCTGCCGACGTCCTTGGTTTATCAGTCATTTTATAATCCGGACGGAAAGCTGTGACATGCCAGGGGATTTCAGGAGAAATAGATTTAATAAAACCCGCCATCTCCTTTAACTCCGATTCGGTGTCATTAAATCCAGGAACAACCAGGGTGACGATCTCGATCCAGAACCCCAGATCAAAACCAAGTTGGATGCTGTCAAGGACAGGCTGCAGACTGCCTCCCAACTCCCGGTAGCGTTGATCCTGCATGGTTTTCAAATCAACTTTGAAACCTTCCAGAACAGGATGCATATATTCCAACACCTGGGGGGTAGCAAAACCATTCGAGACATATACAGGACGGAGACCCGCATTTTTTCCCTTTGAAAATATCTCATGGGCCCACTCCGATGTAATTAAGGGTTCATTGTATGAAGCGGCCACGACTTTGGCCTGGTTTTTTACCCCAACCTGAACAATTTCATCCGATGCCATTTCCCGGATGTGCCGGCTGAGCATCTCAGATTCATCTTCCCGCAGGGCCTGAGAGGTCAGCCAGTTCTGGCAGAAGCCGCAGTGAAAGTTGCATCCCAGCATCCCGAAAGTCAGGGCATTGGAGCCTGCCATGAAGTGATAAAATGGCTTCTTTTCAATCGGATCAACCTGGAGAGAAGAGACGTATCCCGCCGGGACCCGAAGGGTACCTCCCTGGTTATACCTGACCTTGCAAACCCCCCGGTTTCCCTCCCCGATCCGACAATTATGGGCGCAGGCCGTACATCGCACAAGGTTTCCATCCAATTCTTCAACCAACTCTCCCGGAGCTGTTAATTGATCAAGATAATCCGCTAAAGACATTTGTGTTTCCTTTTCCAACAGACAGGAAATTTAATGGACCGCTTACTGACAACCCGCCCTATATTCATTATAATCCGATTATGTTGTCAATTGTTCTCCAGGCAGGCGGGAAATCAACCAGGATGGGTCAGGATAAAGCACTGATGGCTTTTAATGGAATTCCGCTTGTGAAACGCATCTATGATCGATTCTCTGGAATCGGCCGGGAAACGATCCTGATCACAAATACTAAAAACGAATACACAGATTTTGGTTTACCAATATTTCAAGATATCATCCCCGGCCGGGGTGCGCTGGGGGGATTGTATACAGCCTTAGCCGTTGCCCGGGAACCTTATCTTGGATTGATTGCTGCTGATTTACCTTTTGCAAGTCCCAAGCTGATTCTAAGTTTACTGGATTTAGCCCAAAGCTCGGGTGCGGATGCCGCTTTACCTTCAACGGAATTCGGTATGGAACCTATGCATGCTGTCTACAAACGAGAGACCTGTCTTCCTCTTGTGAAAAATGCCCTGGATCAAAATCAATGGAAAATGATTGCCTGGCATGAATCCGCCAAAGTCAAGGTTTTGGATCCTGACGAAACCCGCCGGGCTGCTGGATCAAACCATACCTTTGAAAATGTCAACACCCCCGATGAGTTCCGGGCGGCCGAAAAGCTGGCTGCTGAAAATCCAGAAATCTGAGAGGCTGCCTTGATCAAATCAACCGTTATCACAAAATCAAAAAAATAGTTCCCAGACCCCGGGAGAAAATTTCCATGAACTACCATGATATAGAAATACTCTACGGAACCAAAGAAATTAAAGATTTTATCCCCCGCAGCGGCGGAGAGGTGATTGAACTTACCTCACCCGAAATCGAATCAGAAATCACCAATCTGAAATCTGACCTGCGAAGCGTTCTTGAGCATCCAATCAACAGTTCTTCACTCAAGACGCTGGTGGATCGCCATTACCAGGGGTCCGGGCAAGAGATCATTCTGTTGACAGATGACAACACCCGTCCAAACACTCACACGAAAATTCTTCACCCTTTGGTTCTGGAGTACTTGATCAATGAATGTGATGTCAAAAAAGAAGATCTCAGAATCCTGGTAGCGAGCGGAACTCACCGCCCTCCCACTCCAGAGGAAATTCGGAATACAATCTTAGGAGATGATTTATTCAACGCCTACCGGGATCAAATATTGATTCATAATGACCGGAAAAACTTGGCTGAGCTTGGAAAATCCTCCCAGGGAACGCCAATTACCATTAATCAAGACGCCCTGAATGCCTGTTTATTAATTCCAATCACAGATTCCGAGTATCACTATTTCGCCGGTGTAGCCGGGACAGTAAAACAGCTCTTCCCGGGAATCGCAGGCCGGGTAACAACCAATACCAACCACCCCCGGATGTTCGACAAACAAACAGGTTTTAAGGAAACCTGCCGCCTCGGAAATACAGATCGGAATCCAGTGATTTCGGATATGAAAGAAATGGCAGATCTGGTCCAACAGCAAGTATCTGTCTTCTGTATTGACGCAATTTTGGATCAGGGGGAAATCACCTATCTAAATGCCGGGAATATCCTTTCACTGCATGAAACTGCAGGAGAAAAACTGGCAATCCGCCGCAATCTCGAGGTGGAACACCCGGCTGATCTGGTCCTGGTATCCGTAGGGAAACTGGGGATCAATTTGTACCAGGCAGGAAAGGGAATTCACGCAGCCTGGAACGCTGCTAAAAAACCCGGCGGAGCTATCCTGCTTTTGGCACCCTGTCAGGATGGAGCCGGCGCACCCGGATATATCGAAACTATGGAAGCAATTCAGGGGATGGACCTGGATCAGGGCTTGGAATGGGTCATTGACAATAAATGCAGCACTGAAACGTTCCGGATTGGCAACCAAAAACCGGTGGATTCTCTGCGGATTCTTAAGACCCTTGGCGAGGGGCAGATTAAGATTTTGAGTGAAATGGATCCAGATGAGCTGAAAAACACTTACCGGTTGGATCCGATCCCTCACACGGGAACACCACAGGAAAGCCTGCGAGCCTTTTTTTTCCAATTCTTTGAAGAAAATCCGGAAGCATTGGTGTATGTAATGTCAGATGCGGGCTTACATGTCACCCCACAGAAAAAATAAACACAGGCTGCTGCCAATTAAAGGAAAAAGATCCCTTTTCTATAGAAAGGGTTCAGTTTCAATCTGCTTGCGGTCTCAGGATCTCATTTTTCGGGAGCTGACCAAACTGCCTGCCAGGTAATACAGCAAATCTGGAAGGTTTTCACCGGTCAGGTTCGACACCTCAAGCCTGGCATAGTTCCCCTTCCAGGTCGGGCGCATATCTTTCATTTCAGATGCCAGGTAACCCAGACCCTCCTCCATATCTTTCCGGGTGACCTCAATTGCTTCTTTCCGATCTAAATGAGTACCTAGCAATATAAAATGAGAAGCATCATTCAACAACTCTCCTATCCCATCAACCCAATAAACTAGATCATGAAAACTTTCCATACTCGTAAGATCATAGGTAAAGAGAATTACGTCCAGACGATGAATCGTAGGTTTGAAAATTTCAATCACATCCTCAAAAGACCTACCAGTGGGATCACGATCTGATTTTTTCTGCCCCGGGGGAACCAAGAACTGAAGGGTTACATCCAATGTTTTTGACCCGACCTTCTGTCTGGTGGTTAAAAATTCATACTCCAGATTGTTGGTTTTTCGGATGCCATTCAAGATTTCCTGATTGGGAACCTCTCCCCGATTTGTCAGACTCAGGACTTTGGAGACAGTGGTTTTCCCCACAGCGCCGTTTCCAACAAGCATGACATATCCGGTGAACTTGTCCATCATCTCAGCCATACACCGGCCTGGAAGGTCGATGGGATCGATACTCAAATTCACTATCATGCCGGACAGGAATCTCACGAAGCTCATTTCCACAGAAATGTCGAATGTAAAAACGGTAGTTAGTGCCCCCCATCACTCGCTCAACTATCACTCCCCGCTCCAGCTGCGGATGGCTCCGGACCAGATCCGGAATCGAGTACTTGACGTCCCCCCCGCATACTTCACAGGCAACACTGTATTCCGGTCGGGACATTGCCATCACCTTCCGGGGAGGCATGCCAACATATTCAGCAAACAAGCGGTATGCACTGGTATCATCAATTCCAACACCAAAAATATTGCCAAACAACCTGAAATTCAAAATCGAAAGGATCAAGACAAAAACAGCCCCGAAAAAGAAAATCACAGTGATGATAGCCTCTACTGGCAGCTCTGGAACCATAACGATGTTTAAAAATCGAAGGGAGATAAACACATATCCCAGGAAGAATATCGCGATCAAAATTGAGAGCAGCTGCCAGGGACGGGACAATCCAAACGGCTGCAGTAAACGAACAACCTTGAAAGCAAAAAATAATCCTACCGCTAAAATCACAGCTCCAAGGCCGACAAGAATTGCATAAGTTAGAAGCACGGTGGATATCCTCACTAATTCTTCGATGTGTTATTGAGGATCTTGGTGATCCAAATATTACGATAATCCAGCCGGAGCATCTTCAAAGATCAAAATTGTACTCAGCTTTCTTTCCGGACTATCTTCAGGGTCAGGTTAAATATCACCAGTGCGATCAAGCTAATTCCCAGGATCACTGAAGGGATGACAATTGGTGAACTTCTTTCCACAAATTGTCCAATCACCCAGGGGATAGTGACTGCCCCTAAACCGCCGGTCACAAAAAACCAGCTTGTCGTTTTAGCTGAGACTGGCATAATGGCCCCAGCCCAGGAAAGCATAGTGGGAAAAACTGCCGCCAAGCACAACCCGAGCAATACTGCCCCTATCCAGATTACGAGAGAATATTGGTTCAAAAAAACGATTAACACCAGACTTAAGGCCGCTCCAAGGTAGCTGCCCAGCAGCAGCCGCTGGGGACGGATAACTGCTGACGTAGGGATGCTGATCAAGCGTCCAAAAGTGTATGCTCCGTAAAACGCCGATGTCAGAAGGGCTGCCTTAGTTTCCCCACTGAACTGCATTTTGACAGCATAGGTGGCAACCCAATTTCCAAACCCGGCTTCCATGCCAACATAAAGGAAAAACAAAACAGCAATCAACACAACCCATAAATTGTGTTTTCGATTTTGGCCAGCGAGATTCAAATCCTCAGTCTCATGATTTTCAGGGGTTCCCAGCCCAACCAGGAGAAAAATTATGATAACAGACAGAACCGCCAAACTGCTGAACCCCCACTGTAAATCGCCAGAATATTCAATGGCTGCTGCCAGAATTAATGGTGAAAAAAAAGAACCAACTCCGTAAAAAAAGTGCAAGGTATTCATTTTAGCAGCGCTGTTGTTCCGAACCGCACGGAGCATAAGTGTGTTGCAGCCGACATCTACCAAACCCATTGAAAGTCCCATTGCCAGCAGAATGATTAGTAAAACTGGAAGTCTTCCCAGATAGGGCGTGATCGCGAGTGTGAACCCCAGACCAATTAATCCAATTCTTAAAATCCTGTGTCCGGTGTACTTATCATACAATCTTCCCGCCAGCCAGGATCCAAGCAAATATGAGCCTGCCCGGAATGGAAAAATCAAACTCAACCGGTCCAGAGACGTTCCGGTTTGCCTGCTCAGCTGCAATAAGGCGGGTCCCAGGGCTGCTGCCGCAGAACCGAGAAAAATAAAGGATAAAAAATATACCAGGTAGAGTCTATTGGATTGGTCGACATGGCGATCAGGATGCGTTGCTGTCATATTGTAGAATTCCTGTATGATCCAGAAAGATCAGAACACTTCATCAAAAAAAGATATCGTTTACTTACTCAAATACAACTTCAGGAAAACCTAAATCACGAAATAGGCGATCAAGAAAAGCCTCTCCATTTTGTTCAGCGAGTTCCAGAATCCCATCTTCAACAGCATTTTCTTCAATTTCCTTTTCCGCTTCCCGCCGGGCCAGGGTCTCCAGGTCAACCTCGCCATGGGTAAAAATTCCAGTTTCTCGATCATATATATATGATTTTTCATTGTCCAGGTCAGTTACAAATATTTCTGGCTCAGGCAGCTGAACATACAGCACACCATTCTTAACTTTCAGGTCTTCCGGATCCAGCTGACCCAGGTCAATACCTGCAATCACCTCGGCGTGGGCAACAAAAATCAACCGGTCCCCGACCAGCCATTCAAATGCACCCTGCCGGGTTTCTGCAGTGATGATTTTTTCCAGGCTGAATTTGATCGTTTCAAGCCGGGCCAGGCTGCGAATTTCGTGAACAATAGTCACAGGATCCGGAATTATCGTTGGGGTGGGATTGAGAACTTGAGCCACCTGGGTTGATAAATCTCCTGTCATTTCCTGAAGGGGAGAGAGCTGTCTGGTGATTGAATTCTGAACTGAATTGACCAGAATTCCACCACCAACAACCAGGATAATTACTGCACTCAGAATCAACACCCAGCGAATGATTTTAATCTTCATTTTATTCTCCAACAATTGGAAATATTTTAGTGATTGAAATAACAAATTAGCAAGAAATTAGTGACGACCCGAAGCAGATTCACTGAGTTTTACCAAAATTGATAACGCCTGATTGGCAGCATCTCTTTCAAGAAATAGATGATCATGATAGTACCCCGAGATCACATTGACACTGAGCCCAGCATCCGCCAGAGAACCTGTCACCCTGGCCAACAACCCAACGGCCGTTAAACTTGAATGAATTGATAAAGTGATCTTTCTAAAAACTGGACCATAATCCAGTTCCCGGGAATCTGCCAGGGATTTCTTCAGAATCAGGGTAACCCCTTCCTGTTCATTAAACCATCCTGCAGCCTGATCAGCCAGCTCTTCAGCCTGTTTAATTGGAAGACAGCAAAAAATATACTCCTCATCCTCCAGTACCGGATTAAGCTGCTGCAGCATCACGGTCAGATCCTTTTCTCCTTCCATTTTCACTCCTCTATTCTGGGACGAACGCCGCTGTGGTCAGGTTTCGCCTGCAGCAGCCATCGAACTCGATCCCAGGAGATTAAATAATGAATCAAGACCGCCGTTCCAAATAACCAGCCAGATGCTTTCCGACCTAAACTTACCAGCATTATAGCTGCAGCGCTGAAAAATATGCCCTCCAAAACCAATCGGAGCCAACCAGGAACCGGAACTGGCGCTTTTCCAGATCGACTGGGATCATCGGGAACGGCAAAGATGCCCCAAAAAGCAACTGCCCCCAGGGGAACTGCAGTCATCCAGACAAACCTGATCCAGGACCCGGCGAGGCTAAATCCCCAACTTCCGAACACAATCAAGGAAATAACCTCCAGCAGAAACCGGAAAACTAGATTTATTGATTTTAGATTCAAATTTCCTCCCTCAAGCAGTAATTCATGTTGAGATCCTTGAAATAAATGAATCAATCACCTGGGATATCTCAACCACTTTTTGACAGTTCACAATTTTCGGATGATCTTTTGGGGTGTGGGTGATATCCTGATCTGACATGTGCTCCAGAAACCAGGCAGAAGTGACAGCCACAGCCGGAACACCCTGCTGCAAAAATATGCTGTGATCGCCTTGATACCAGGGAGCTCCAAGTTCAATGTCCGGAAAATCAGCAAGTACATTCTTTAGATCGCTGGAAAGATTTTCCGGAAGATTGATGGGAGAGAATGAAGATCCACCATGGTGGAACCCTGCTCCATCAATGTTGAGATTTAACATAACTTTCTCAAATTCCGTTTGATATCTTTCCAGGTAAATCATCTGGCCCGATGCTTGATAATAATCTTCACCATTGAAAGGAACAAGCTCAATCGAATATTTTCCTTGATAGTCTGCCAGCTCTCTTGCCAGAAGCAGCAGTACTATCACACCAGTAGCATTGTCAATCGCTCCTGGAGTTCCGATTTTTGCATCGATATGGGCACTGATGATGATCTTTTCTGGCGCTGATCCAGACTTCCGGGCTATCAGCTGCTCTCCATGAGAGGGAATCCGCCTGGCTCGGCTGATCAATTCTGCCTTCTCTCCTGCCAAGCGGGTGAGTTCTTGACCCACCTGATCTGTCAAGTAGACAGATGGGATCTCAAAATCTCCGTCTTCGATCAGCGGGAATGGATATACCCCTCCGGCCAGGTCCGGATTTTTGGAAGTCGCTGCAAGAATTGCCGCTGGTTGCTTTTCCTCCAAAAGTCTAATTAACTTTTGATGATGCTCTGGATTATAAAAAGCAAAATTTTTGGGCATGAGCTGTTCAGCGGTTAGCTCGTCTGTCACCAGTAACAACTTTTCAGTCGCATCAAGATTTTCTAATTCTGAAACTGTCCCCGCAGTGACCAGTTCAGTTTGAATCTCAACCCCTCTGGAATACGGACTGGGAAAAATTGAAAAATCTTGACCCCCTATGATGAGCTCCGCCCCATTCTGGGACCAATCAAAGGCGTTAAATGGGATGGAAGTTACCTCCCAACCGGATTTTTCAACCTGCTCATGGAACAACTTGACTGCCAGCTGATTTCCAGGGCTGCCCACCGGTCTTTGAGCAATTTCCAGACAAAGCTGCTTTAGCCATTCTTCGCAAAACTTGTTATTGTTGATTTTCATTTTTCTTTTCGGGGCTGGATTCATCTAATATTCGAGTCACAATCAATCATCTTTGCAAGAGACCATCTATTTTATCCGTTTATCGATTAACATCAAGATTATGAGAGCGTTTCCCAGTTAAAACCTCACCTCGCAGTCAGAGATCCTTTGCGAGAAAGATCATTCTCCCCGATTTTTAATCTTTCTGAATCAGATCTTAGATAAAGTTTTGTAGAAGTAAAACGGAAAAAATCGATCCCACCATCACCAGTGTGACATGGACCCTGAGCACAGAAAGCACCAGCGCTACAATCCCTCCTACCACACCAATCAACGGCTGATCTTCCTGGACAAGAATTATCCCGGGGAAAATTAAAGCTCCCAGGGCTGCATAGGGAATGGATCTGAGCCATTTTTCAAACCAGGTTGGAAACTCAATCCGGTCCATGGCTGCCGCCGGCAGCAGCCGGGGAACATAGGTAACCACTGTCATTCCCAAGATCAGCAGGATGATCTTCATGGCTGCTCCTCCAGAAACAAAACACCTCCTCCGGCAGCCAACACTGTAGCGAAAACAATCGCCCATCCTGGACTCAGGAACAAGTTAAATAAAGTGTTAAGCAGCATGGCACCCAAAGCTATTCCAGTAAAAACCCTGGATTTTCGGACGGGCGGAACCAGCAACCCTATGAACAAACCGTACAAACCTACTGTCATAGCTGTGGTCACAGAAGCTGGAATCAATTCAGCGCCAAGGCTCCCGACCAGAGTGCCGCTGACCCAACCTGAATAGGCGGTAATCATCAATCCAGCAGCAAATAATGGGCTCAGCTGGTGAGATCGGCTTTCCAGTGAATCTCCGAGAGTAAGTAATGCAAAAGTCTCATCAGTGATGAAAAAGGATAAATAAATTTTCCAGCCCTGAGAAAAGCCCCGGAACAGATTATTTACAGCCAGGCTCATGATCAGATGTCTTAAATTCAGAAAAAAAGTCGCTGCGATAATCTGGAAAAGACCTGCCCCGGTCAGGAGCATGCTGAGACTGACGAACTGACTGGCGCCCGCAAAAACAGCCGCAGACATCAAACCGGCTTCACTCGAAGTTAAACCGGCCTGAACTGCGAGGGCACCAAAAGCGACAGCAATTGGAAAATATCCGAGAAATATGGGCAGGCCTGCTTTTACACCTTGAAACAGCTGTTCTCGATCAAAGTCCATGAAAACACTTCCAATGTTATTTGCTCAGGCAGTCTGGGAAGTGCTATCCCCGGAAGTTGAGTACCGTTGGATTTTATTCTGATCCAGGTCGATGACCGGTATGGTCAATCCACCGTCACGGCCTCTTTCCACGGTTTGACCGGAGGCGTAGATTAAATCAATCCCGAAAAGCGTTTCCTTATTATCTTCGGCATCATTAAACCGTTTGTCCAGATGTTTATGCCCAAATAGCAAAGCATTAACCCGGGGTGGTTGATCCATTCTCTTCGAAATTACACCTTTCAAATCAGCGTGATCTCTCAATCCATGATAAAACAAGTAATCAAAAGGATGATGGTGCATCAGCAAAACAATATTTTCAACTGCTGGATTAGCTGCCAGCTCATCCAGCAATTTATCCAGATGCTGAAGCTGTCTGCGGCCTAATTCCCCCTGGGCACCCCACAATTCAATTTTTTCCATCTCGGCTTTCATCGAATCCAAGACAACAAATGCCGTTCCGGATACCACTTCCAAATGAGGAAAATCATTAACTCCAGAGATCAGCTCAGCTAACCACTCCTGGCTTTGTTTTCTTTCTGTGACTCCCTGGGGACCGTAATCATGGTTGCCTGGAGCGATAAGTACAGTAAAACCTGCTTCCCACAGACGCTCAATTTCTCCCTGGGCGAGGTCAAACTGCCAGCGGGCTCCGTCATCCACTGTATCACCGCTGATCACCACGACCTGGGCTTCGTGCAAATCCTGCTCCGCGATAATCCAATCAATAATTTCCCCGACCTTATCAAAATTCGTACTTTTCCCGATATGCAAATCCGACAATTGAATAAACCTCATAATCGCTCCCACTGGTGATGAAAAAAAACCTCTGGTACCGCTTAATGCTTCAGACAAAAAAGGCAGCTTAAATATTACTGTTTCCGATCCTATTGTATCGGATAGATAGAAAATCTTGCTTATTGATCTTTACTGGAAAGAAATAAATTTTTTGCAGCAGGTTACCGGTCAGAAATCCGGGTCATCCTCCCAATCTTCCATATCATCCTCGTCAAATTCAAAATTTTGGATGATATTTTTTAGCTGCTGCTTGTTCTGTTTTCTGTCATATGGAGCATCAGGTTTTGATTTATGTTCAGTCCACTTATCCGTTTTTCGGTAATAAGCAGATTTTTTATCTGGCCCCTTGTTCCGACGTTCTTTATGTTCTGGAATTTCGTTCATATTCTTCAGGTCTAATTATTATCTTCTTGGTACCAGTTTACCAAAAAATTTGGCATTTTTTGATTTTTTTTTGGAAATGTTAGCAAACAAGTTAGGGAAATTTATCCGAAAAACCATCCCATCCAGCTTGGCAAAAGGGAAACACGATTCAGACTTTCAAGATCATATGGCTGCCGGTCTAATATTGTATCAGCTGCCCGGATTCCGCTTCTTACCGCCGGCCCAATCCCTTCTCCCATATCGACGGTGGCTAACCCGGCGGCATCCCCTACCAGGTATGCATTGCCAGATCGAAACGCGAGCTCCGATCCCTGCAGATAATAGACATGCCCATCAGGATCCGGCACACGATCAATTCCCATCCGGGATCGATGAAGGGTATCCAGCAAATGGTTCCAGTGAGCATGGATCGTCTGTTTCCGGTCCTTCATTACCTGGGCATTTCCCCCAACTCCCAGATTCAGCCAGCCGCCCTTTTTGGGCAAATACCAGCTGTACCCCGGCAGGCCGTGATCAAAAAATCTTAACTGTGGCCTGGGATCCGACCAGTCAGTTTGAAATTCCACCTCCAGAGCGGCAATCCGGGCTCTCAACCGAGGTGATTTATTTTTAAAGAGCTGATGATACACCGGACAATGGGTTCCGCCAGCTCCAATCAGGAAATCACAGCTGAATTTTTCATCCAGGATAAATACACCTGCTTCAATCCGGATCTGGTTGACCTGATGCTGGAAGAAATCCGCGCCAGAACGTTCCAGCAGCCAGTGATCAAATTCGATCCGGCGGACAGCGTACTGGCGGCCCGGCCAGCGGATCGGGATTCCTTTCAAGAAAATCCACAGAGCAGGATAAACGCTCAATTCCCCGGGATACTCTTCTGGGTCAAGCTCCAGATCCGCCAGCACCTGGGGCGTGATCCAACCCGCACAGAGCTTTGGGCGCGGGAATTGAATCCGGTCCAGCACCAGGGCCTGGACCCCGGAACACCCCAGGCGCCAGGCGCAGGATGCGCCGGCCGGGCCGCCGCCAACAATGATCACTGGATGATGTCTCATAGTTTCCTGCAGTCCGGCTGGGGATCACCGATCCGGGTGAAGACTACCTGCCAGAGCTGGGAATGCCGGGAGCGGAACCCCCCGGCACTGCTCAGCAGATAATAGCGCCACATCCTATAAAATCGCTGATCATAAGAATGATGCAAATCTGGCCAGGCCTGCTGAAAATTCTCATACCATGCCATTAAAGTCCGATCATACTCCGGACCGATGTTATGTAGATCCTCAACCACAAACAACCCCTCCATCGCTTTGGCCAGCTGGGCAATCGACGGCAGCATTCCATTCGGGAAAATATATTTATTCGTCCAGGGATTGGTACCGGATTCACTCCGGTTGGCGCCAATTGTGTGGAAAAAACCAACCCCTCCCGGTTTTAATGTCCGGTTGACGACCTCAAAATAAGTCCGGTAATTCTTGTATCCGACATGTTCCATGACCCCGATTGAGATCACCCGATCAAACTCACCCCGGACATCGCGGTAATCCTGCAGCCTGATTTCCACCGGAAGCCCTCTTGAGAGCTCTGTTCCCAGTTCTACCTGCTCTCTGGACACTGTAACTCCCAGCACCTCTGCGTCGTATACCTCGGCAGCAAAGCAGGCAAACGCTCCCCAGCCACAGCCGATATCCAGCACCCGCATCCCTTTCTCCAACCCGATTTTGCGGCAAACCAGATCCAGCTTTGCTTCCTGAGCATCATCTAGGTTGTCTGCATTTCGCCAATAGGCACAGGTGTAATTCAGACGGCGGTCCAGCATCGCCCGGTAAAGATCATTCCCGAGATCATAATGCTGCTCCCCCACTTCAAAAGCCCGGGCTTGACTCTGCAAATTGAACAGACGGCTTCGAATCATGTGCCAGAGAATTTTATAATTTCCCCGGATCTCCCGGTCCAGGTCAGCCAGCAGGACCCGGAAAATGAATTGATCTAAAGCCTCGCAGTCCCACCAGCCGTCCATATAGGCTTCACCCAATCCCAGCTCCACTTCCCGCAGTACCCGCTGGTAAAACCGATCATCATGGACCTGGATATCCCAGGGTTTAGAACCATTGACTTCAATTTCAGCTATATTGAGAAGATCCCGGATAATAATTTCTGACTGCGACGGCATCACCGGCCTCCTGTTCTGACTTTTGCAGAATATTCCCCCACAACTTCTTAAGTCCTTCTTACATAATAAACCCTTATTCCCCCGATTACGTTACGGACTTTACCTCCTCTTCCAAGGAGAGATATCGTCTCTCACAGTTCAGATTTAACCTTCAATTTCCGGGTCGCAGCGTGATACACAGCCATTAAAAGCGGGGCGAAAAGAACAAGGTTGAGAATTTGGACCGCTGTGTAGGGAGCATATTTTCCCACCAGGGAGGTGCCGAAGCTGAAACCATTTAGCCAGATATCTCCCAGAGAACTTATCAGTGTGCCGATCATAATCCCCAGGGATCCCCAGAGATTGATCGAAATCACATCCCATTCCCGCTCTTCCATCAGGTAGCTGTTGGAAAGCATGATAACTCCAACGATCAAAAGTACATATCCCCAATTCGTGTAATCCTTAAACACCCCTGTCCACGGTTCCGGAACAACCGGAAAAAGAAATACTCCAGCGGCACTGATTACGATCAAGCTCACCACCAGGGCAGACAAATAGCGCTCTGGTATTTCCTCATCCTTCAAGAATAAGACAAAACCGGGGACCAGCCCTGTCATCCCGGCAGCAATACTCCAAACCGGAAAGATATCCCAGCCAATCGCAAAGTCCGCCAGCAGGCTTCCAACAGCCCCGGTGAAAAAACCAACTCCAGGACCAAATATGAACCCGAACAGCACAGGAACACCAACTGCGGGCTGCAGGTTGACCGGACCGAAGGCAATCCTGAGCTGCCCGTTGAAAAGATAACTCAGGCCCAGATACAAAGCGGTCCCAACTCCCATAAAGAAAACCTGGCTGGGTCCAACCATCCAGATTCTGTAGCGTGAAGTCAATAAATACAGGCCAAACAGCAGAATTAAGGTTAAAGTAGTGAGAATCAGGGGTGCCTGGGTATAGTGCAGAACCTGTCCAATCACAGCCTTGATAATTAAATAAAGCATCAAGAAAATCAGCAGGATAACTCCCCAGACGATCGTCCGTTTTCTCATCAGTCCTCACCTGGTTTAAGTTTAAGGTCGATAATCTGTTCCTGATTTGACCCAGCCAGCAGTCCAGGAATTATCTCTTCATAATCCTGATATTTAACTTTCAGGGTGTAGCTTCCAGGCTGGAACACTTTGGGGTGAAAACTCCGGCCGTTGATTCTCAGGGTGTAAATGATCTCTCCGCTTTGTTCATGAATTACCTGGATTACAGGATCCTCAACATCTGTTTGAATGGTGGGCAGGTATGCAGCTGCATCTCTACCATAGTTATCTTCTTGAGTGATCGTCACCGGCCAGCCTGGATACTGCTCACAGCCTGTTGTGGTGACATCACAACCCCGGGGCCAGAGTTCCATGGTGATTGTCCGATCGGGTTTATTAAACCGGATTACTCCAAAACCAGCTCCTTGAGCCTCCCAGCGGTTATACGAAATCCGACTCGGGTTCGGATTGGCATATGCCAGCATTGTGATCTTATTTCCTAAGACATCCAGGTAGTTTCCGGTGTAAGCCAGCTCTCCAGGGCTCTCCTGAGTATTCATCTGGTCTGGACTCCACCAGCGCCTGTAGATGCTGACAAGCGCCGGCACAGAGAAAGAGTACCCGGCATCACCGAACTCCTCGATTCCCATCCTGCTCAGCGTTGACAAATGGGTATCGCCGTTGACCATCAAAGCAAACCCTTTCCGGATTTCCCTCAAGGCTTGATCCCGGGCGCTTTGCGGCCAACCATTCGCATCCAAATCAGCAGCCAGGCGGATTCTGCTCGGCCCATGCAGATGAGCCGTCCCTGCAAAGGGAGCTTGATGGAGAACTGCTTTCATCTCCTGATCAGTCCAGTCTGCGGTCCAGCGGCGTAAGAATTCCAGCTGACGCTCACCCAGCAGTGTTCCTCCTGGAACGTCCAAAAGTTCAGGATCCGGCAGGACTTCAATGTGATCTGGCCGTGAAAATACCACACCAAGCTCTTCCAGGTTGTCCCGATCGAGAATATCCACCTGGGATTTGAACTTGCGGTCCTCCAGAATCGCAAATCCAATCCCTCCCCAATTCAAGGAGGTGTAATAGACTCCGATTCCCCGTTGAATTGGACTTGGATCGTAAGGATCTGGCAGATGGCTGGTCTGGGCCTGCTCCACCTGCTCTACATAAGACGGGTCTTTATATCCCCCAAACCCAATCTCCCCACCACTCCCCCACAAATTTGCATTTCCAACATCATGGTCGTCCGGGATTACAACTGTCGGACGGTTCCGGGTGATTTCACCAAACTGGCGCCCAAAAAGATTCCAGGATAAAAAATGGGTTTCATGATCATAAACCTGATCCCCAGAAAAAAACAGCAGATCAGGATCTAGTTTTTCAATATTCTGGATCACATCTGCTCTGGGCCCGCGATCAGTGTTTCCGTTGCAGGTGAAGGCAGCCAGAATTATTTCCTCTTTGTCACGAGGATTGGCCCGGATCAAGCCGCTGTAAACCGCGCTCTCACCATGGCGGACCCGATATTGATGGGATCGGGAATCATCCCAATCCTCAACCTGGAACGGAGCGATAAACTCCGGCTCCCGGACATTCACTCGGGCGGCTTCAACCCATTCTCCAGTGGTTCTGATTTCCAGGCGAACCGTTCGATCCGCATCCGAATCCAGCTCATAAAGTTGGGCTGTCAGGTTCAGCACCTGATCGTCAACCGTGTATAGAACAAAGTTAATGACCTGCTCCTCCGGAACAGTACGAATTTTCCAGTCAGGAGCCAGCATAGTGCGCCGGATAAAATTCAAGCCGTAAATAAATGACACGGCGAGTACTAGAAATAAAATCAATAAAAGCAAAGTTCGGGTAAGTCGTTTCATATTTTTAAAACCAGGTAGTTCTGTAATCAAGAGAATGAATTAACTTGAATTATAACAAGCGGTGCTTTGCAGGAAGCATACTGAAGAATAAGCAAAGAAAGATCTATCCCCCATCAGATAAAGATCGTGGTTTCCGGCCAGTTCTGGAATGTCTTTGTTTTTGAGATCCTTCAGCGGTGATTTTTTGGAAAATCAATCATCACTTGAGCTGGATCCACCTGGGAAATATCACTCCAGGTTTCCACCTCATACTGCAGAACTACCACTCCAGCGGTGGGCAAATTGTAAAGATCCAGATCGGATAACATATTCACCAGGTCTGTCATCCCGGGGTTGTGTCCAAAGAGCATCAACCCGTCCAGCTCATCCTGCTGCTCTTCAATAATGTCCAGGATTTCAGACCCAGAGGCATGGTAAAGGTTCTCTTCAATTTGGATTTCATCCAGCGGAAGACCAATCTCCTGGACTATAATCTCAGCTGTTTCCAGGGCCCGGACTGCGGAGCTGGACAGAACCCGATCGACCGGAGGACCCCAATCAGCCAGGACTGCCCCCATCAAAGGAGCATCCTTGTAGCCTCGTTTCTTTAAGGGACGGTCATGGTCTGAAAGGACAGGTTGATCCCAGCTTGATTTTGCATGGCGGACAATGACTAAAGTTTTCATCTTGATCCATCCTTCCCACCCCTACGTTAAATCTGCTGCTCTCCAGTAATTAATTCCATTCCATAAATCAAGAATCAGATCCAGGTTGAACCTGGAACAACCTGAAATTCAATTGGACAGAGGGACCAATCAGCACAGCAAAGATCACTGTTCCCACACCTGCAGGTCCTCCCAGAATCCAGCCCAGGACCACGACAATTACTTCAATCAATCCCCGCACCAGGCGGATACTCCAGCCGCTGATCCGATTTAGTGCAAGCATTAAGCTGTCCCTGGGACCAGCGCCTGCACTGACCCCGATGTAAATTGCAGTAGCCATTCCAACCAGAAATACAGACAGCAGCATCATTCCCAGCTGAAGCAGGAGATTGTTCTTTACAGAGGGTAAATACAACAAGGATAAATCCAGCCAGGGGCCGATAAAAAGCATGTTGCTGATGGTTCCCCACCCAATGGGCTGCCTGAGCGCGACAGCTCCAGTTAAAACAACCAGCCCGGTTCCAATCACCATCATTCCAGGAGTGGTTCCAAGCTGCTTTGATAGAGCTACCGCCAATACAGCCCAGGGGCTGGTCCCTAGATTCGCCTGAATCATCAACCCAATCGCAAATCCAAAAAGTGCAAATCCGATCTGGATTACCAGGAAATCCCGTGGAAAGGTTCGCCAGTTAATTTTTTTCAGCATGACTGGATGGTATCACATTTCGTGTTCTGATTCAGTCACGAATCAACTGGATACTGATAGCACTGCTGGAACTGTCGGGCGGTCATATCAGAAGTCAACCAGCGAGTCTGTTTGAGGCATTTTTTCTTTCTTTTTTTCTGCTTCCTGCTCAATGATCCCAGCAGCTGGCCAATTGCCAGCAAGGTATCTAATGAAACCCCCTGGGAATACAGCTTTTCTGTAAATCCACGGAGCTCCCTGACCTGAACATCTGCATCCTGATATGCTCCAAAAGCATCCTGGGCCGACTTTAGAGCCCGCCTCAGCTCGCTGTACTGCTGATCATGATCGGTATTGAAAAATTCCATTACATAGCGAAGCTTCTTGATCTCAATTCGGAATGAATGGAATTTTTTCGCCGGGGTTTTCAATGTCAGCTTCTGACCATTCCTTCGTAACTTTTGGTACAGCTTGACAATTCTTCTGCAGCCGTATTCCTGTGCATCCTCCACGGCAGCAGGGTTATCTTCCAGCAGACCACTATTCAGCAGCTCTGTCCAATCAGAAAACATATTTTGAAATCTTTCAGACTGAAAAATCCCGACCAAGTCCGTATGAGCTGAGATCCGTTGAGATTCGATATATTCCTGGAGTGGTGATAAGTATTTCCGGAAATTTTTCTGGACTCTTTTTTCATAATCCGGATATTGGGCCAGATAGACATCAAGATCCCGGACCCGGTTGGTCTTTTTCTGGATCCATTTAAAATCTTTTTTGAATCTGGAGTAAATCTCATCGGGAAATAAAGGCTGAAAGGTTTTCAGCGCAGTGCGGGTTCTGCGGTTTGCAACCCGGAAATCATGCAGGGGAAGTGGATCACTGCCAGAGATACAGCCAGGAACATTCATCTGCATAGACTGCAGTTGAATTTGAAAGTTACAAAGTGCAATTTGAGCGAGTGAACTTCTGGTCATTGCTTCTCAGGAATCTGAATGGCGAAGATAATTTTCAGTATAACTTTAATCTTGTGAGACGGCAATTGTCAGATAAATATTATCCCAGTACAAGCTCTCCAGCAGCTGCTCTGTCTGCTATCACCATCACCTCGGGAAAGTTATTAAGAGCTGATGCAGGAAAATCCTCTGAAATCGAACCTCCAGCCAATTTCTCTAGCGCTGATCTCTTTGCTTCACCACTGGCCAGAAGCAGTGTTTTCTGTACTTCCTTCAGATTCCCCAAACCCATTGTAAAGCCAAATTCCGGAATAACCGCATCCTTCCCCCAGTAGCGCTGACTGCTGCGGATTGATTCCGGTGTCAACTGGACCATATGCGTCCGCCCCTCGAAGTCACTTCCAGGTTCATTAAAGCCCAGATGACCGTTTGGACCGATTCCAAGGATCTGGAAATCGATCTGTCCCAATTGGTTCCAGATTTTTTCCATCCTTTTGCATTCAAATTCAGGGTTTTCGGCATCGGTTTGAAAGCGGATCGCCTGGTCTAAAGGAAAGTCAATTTCTTCCAGCAATGCCTTTTTCAACCATTGAAATAGATTTCTTGGATCATTCAAGCCAATACCTGCATAGTCATCAAGCTCAATAATCGTGCACATGCTGAAATCGATTTTGCCCTGATGGTAGTTATCAGCAAGCCTTTCGTACAATCCCAGCGGTGTCTTCCCGGTAGCAAAAAGGCACTTGCTGGCTGGATTCATATTTATTTGATCCCGAACCCAGTCCGCTGCTAACCTGGATAATTCTTGATAATCTTCCACAACATTAAAAACAAGCGTCATTCCTACCTTACCTTCGATTTTTTATGCCAGTCTAACGGCAGCCAGATGCTAAGTTTATCAAAATCAACCTTCCTCCCTTTGATGAAATTTTCCACTTGACCAGGGGGCCCAGCATCATTGACAGCCTGTTCAACAAAATTTGAATATGTCTTCAGCCATGATTCACTTTTTATCAGACTATTATGTCCGGGGCAAATCAAGTGAATATCTGACAGCCCGGCCAGGCTGCGGGCACTCTTCATTAAATCAGCCGGATTTCCTCCGGGAAAACAGGTAAAAACTGGACCCTGATAGGCAGTATCACCTGTGAATAAGATCCCTTTCTCTTTCCACCAAAACGAAACATGTCCGGGGGAATGACCCGGGGTATGCAGGACTGTCAGTCGGATCGATCCCAGATCTAATTCTTGACCATCATCGAGTGTTTTTGTCGGGGGAGCCGGGTAATATATCGCCTCGTCTGGTCTTTTTCCCAACTCTATGAATAATTGTTCTGCCCGGGGACTTATGAACGCAGGATCTAAGCATAAATCCTGTTGATCCTTAACAAGATCTGCCTCCAGAGCATGAATCAATTTGTGTTTAAACTGGCTGTTCCCACCAGTGTGGTCCCAGTGAAAATGCGTATTAAGAACTACAAGAGGCAGGGCCGTAAATTTTCGTACAATTCTTTTTAAATCCGCAATCCCACAGCCTGAGTCAATTAAAACCGCCTGATCATCCCCTAGGAGCAGGTAGCAGTGAACTCCTGTCAAGCCAAAACGCGGTTCCAGCTCTTCGATTGGTTCAGTAATTTGATAAAGTTGATCAGCGACGGATTTGATTGAAAACCAGCCTCTGCTCATAGTCTCTCACTCATGTAGATCTGAAAGCTGGACAGGTTAGAGTTCACTTTCTTGTTAATCTTTAACCCGATCTTCAGCGCTGTGATTCTTCAGATAATTTTCAAAAAGCCCATTCTCCATTCCGCAGGATAGGTTCCACTTTTCCGGAGGAGAGAACTCCATCGACATCCAGTGTACCGGATCCAATCATGAAATCCTCATGGATTAAGCTGACATTCCCACCCCTGGATGCAAACTCCTCCTGGGACATATCCTCCCCACCGTCCAAGTTAAACTGATAAGCCGCGCCAAGTGCAAGGTGGCAGGAAGCATTTTCATCCAGCAGGGTGTTGAAGAACAACAACCCGGATTGTGAAATTGGAGAGCTGTTCGGTACCAGAGCAACCTCCCCTAATCGGGAAGAGCCTTCATCAATTTTTAGCAAATTTCCAAGGATTTCCTCCCCTTGTTTAGCGGAATAATCAACCACTTTCCCATCTTTGAAAGTTAATTGAAATTCATCAATTACATTTCCAGCATACGCAAGCGGCCGGGTTGAAGAAACAGTTCCGCTTGTCTGGGAAGCATCCGGCAAGGTGAAGACTTCTTCAGTTGGAACATTGGCTGTGAAAGGAATCCCGGACCGGGTCTTAAATCCAGCTGATTTCCAATTATGACCTGCAGGCAGCACAATCTTCAGGTCTGTTCCGGGTCCTGAGTAATGAAGTTCCCTGTATCCCTTTCCTGTCAGGAAATCCGCCCGACCTTTCAGATCCTTGATATGCTGCTCCCAGGCAGCCAGCGGATCGTCACGATCAATTCGACAAATTTTCAGCAAAGCCTCCCACAGGGCTGGGACCTGCTCCTCTGAAGGCAGATCCGGAAAAACTTTCCGGGCCCAACCGGGTACTGGAATGGACAGCACGGTCCAATTCATGGTGTTCTTTCCGATATGATCACTGATCGGTTTCCAGTATTTTCGAATCGTTTTTTGTTGAAGATCAATTAAATCAGGGTCCTGATCAGCCATCAAGTCTGGATCAAATGCTGAAATCGAAAGCATCGCACCCCCATTTTCAATTACTTCAAGAATTCCATCAGCCTGCCAGGCTGGAAATTCCTGGAAAGATCCCTCAGGAGCATGCTTAAACCGGATCAAGTTCAGTTCGTCATCCCGCCAGAGAACATCCACCAGAGGAGAGCCCTGCTGGTATGCGGCAGCACTGATTTCTCTGATCAGAGGTGCAGATTGAATCGGAACCCCACCATTCTTTAAAGCCTGCATAATCAATTTCTGCCCTGGCTGCAGGTTTAATCCAACCTTAACTGCTACTTCCGCATATTTTTTCATCTCATCTTGTTTCAGGGTCTTCATATAAAACCTTCTTATCTATTTATTTGGATAACAAATTCCCCCACCATTATACTGGATGGGGGTAATAAATAATTCCTGTTTTTCCTAAAACAAAAAGTCAACCTATGTCAGACAAAAGCCAGGCTTCAGCAGTCTCGGGATCATCAAAGAATTTGATTGAATATCCTCGATTACTCGCAACCGTCTCAAAAAACCAACCTGATTTTTTGTCTGGTCTGGTATCAATTATTGCAATCCGTTGAATTCCCAGTTTTCTAAACTCCGGGAATGAACCGGTCACAAGGCGGTAAGTGTCTGCCACTCCCAACCTTCCAGAATAATTCCAGACATTGATCAGTAAACGGGAAACCTGTTGTTCTTCTGCGGAGGCAAATATCGACCTTGCTAATTTCTCTGTCGTTGAGAACTCACGCTGACCGTAAACTTCAAAGAATAAATGGTGATTCCGTTTTTCAATTTGAATTGTATAACTCATAAAGAACTCTAGCATCAAGATTAATAAATAATTTCAATACAATAATGAATTTTACCGGATTACGTAATTCTTTGCCACTTAATTTAGAATGCCAAAAAAAAGATTACAGACTCTGGAGAATACCAAGGAAATCTTCAGCGTTCAGGCTGGCCCCACCTACCAGGGCCCCATCAATCCCTTGTCGGCTGAAAAAAGCCCGCGCATTGCCTGGTTTCACAGACCCGCCGTATAGAATCCGCACACCTTGACCAAAATCGGATCCCCCCAACCGCTCCAGCATCGGCCGGATCACCCCGGAAATCATCCCCTCTGCATCCTCCGGTGTGGCGGACTGACCGGTACCAATCGCCCAGACCGGTTCATAGGCCAGGATGATTTTTTCGGGATCAGTTAGGGGCAAATGGGAGATCACATTCTTAAGCTGATTGGTGACTACCGTTCCCGCTCTTCCACTTTCTCGTTCTTCCAAAAGCTCACCAACACAAAAAACTGGAATTAATCTACTGTGCAGGGCAGACCGCATTTTTTCCAGGAGGGTCGTGTCCGTTTCTCCAAAAAGGGAACGCCGCTCACTGTGCCCGATAATTACATGACTGCAGAACTCCCCCAGCATCTCACCCGAAATTTCTCCGGTATAAGCCCCGCCTGGATAAGGTGAAATATCCTGAGCTCCAAGCTGGATTGGAGAGCTGACCAGCAGCTTATGGAGTTGAGATAACGAAGTAAAGGGTGGAAACAAAATCAGCTCCGCCTCTTTCAAATCCCAGGTCCGGCGCATCAGCTTTTGAGTGAGTGCGATTGCTTCCCGCTCTAATTTATTTTGCTTCCAGTTTCCAGCAATTATCGGTTTTCTTTTCATCGGAAAATCAATCCAATTCCTGGATGTGAACCGAATCCACGATTCCAACAATCACGGAGATCACGCAGCCGTCCGGATTATTGAGAATCTGTCTGGCTCCATTCCCCTCCCGGTTAACCAGTACAGTATCCCCCACACCAGCCTGGGAGTTATCCAATGCCAGAAAATCTCCTTCCGGTTCTTGATCAGGGAGCATGAGAGGTTGAACAACCAGTAATCTCCGGTTCTTGTAATGGGGATGGCTGATTGTAGTTACCACCGTTCCAGTTACTTTGCCAAGAATCATCTCAGGTATACCTTACAGACCCTTTCTTCAGGGTCAGAACAAACTGGTCATCAGGATGGACCACCAACTCATCAACAATACCAACCAATGCCAGGTCCACTGGGACAAAAGTATGCTCCTGCATCGCTAGGGCAGCTTCCCGGGACCGGACCATGACACACAAATCTCCCGGTCCGGCCTGGACCACATCAACAGCAACCTGCAATGGACCGACAGGTTCAAGATGCTTGTTAAGCGGCTCAACAACTAACAGCTTCATCCCTTTTAAATCAGGATATTTGATACTGGCAACAGCTGTACCTCTCACCCTACCAAACAGCATTTTAACTGCCCTCTACACTTTTTAGAACTCGCTGGATAATCATCCGGAGCAAGTCCGGATCAACCCCGTTTCCAACCTGGGTTTTGACTGCTTCAAATACTCGATCCTCCAACGAAGCCGGGGGAGGTTTTGGAACCGATCGTTTAGAAGAGGCCGCTGCGGGTGATTTCTTGTCTGTCAGATAGGGGCGAATCGGCGCACTGGAGGGTTGATCATTTTCCCGCACCAGTTCCAGCCCTAATTTCTCAGCTGCTTCCCGACCCAGGTCTGTAATCACAACATCATCATTAATCACTAGGGTTGCCACCCCGCTGCTGACAAGATCTTCAATATCTCGCTGGGTGTAAAAAATTTTCGCCATGGATTACTCCTTCAGCGTGCTTTCAGTCAGCCTTCAATTCCCTCTAAACCTTCCAGGGCCTGGATGGCTGCGTCCCGGGCTGTCACCATCTCCGATTCAGTCCCGGACATCCACATCCTGCCGTACCGACCTACAGAAGCAATATGGATGATCTTGACCGTTGAGCTCTTCTCAGCTTCATTTGCAGCGTACATGATATAAGCGGCCGGAGCAACCTCAAGCACAAACAAAGTCTCACCAGCTACCAGCATGGATCCTCTTCGCCAGCGGTTGAGAAGCTGAGCCTGATACGGATCAACCCGTGTAATTAAATTTGAGGAATAAACTTTTGGTTTAATTCGGTCTTCTTTGACGAGCTCCAAACGGTCGAGCACAATCTGGCCGGATTCAAGGACTGCTGCCTGATTCATGGAGTGAACCTCAAACATCCCAAACTCACGCTCAACAACCTGAGCGCCCGGCTTGGCTTCAGTCGCTTTGACAGCAATATCCACAGTCCGGAAAACCTCATTGCCGGGTGCCATCTCCACATACAGCGAAGCCATGCCTTCAACTGGAAGGTCACCCTGGGTAATGGTACCTACAAAGGCTGCCACCTCGGACTGCATCCGGTCCAGATAGCAGTATACACGTAATTGAAAGTTTGCTGTAACCATCGTATCTCCTTCCACTAATTTATCTGCCAACCGCCCTTTATTGAGCTGGATCGCAGTGCATTGCCATCCCCATCGGGGTCACCAGGGCCGGATGATCTGCCCGCCAGGTAGGAATCCCGGTATAGTTTTGTACTACCTCGTCCGCCCGGTAAAACCCAGCGGTTCCCCCAACGAGAGTGATTTCCCGAATATCAAATCCCTTGATATGCCTGGCAGCAATTGAAGAAACCTTTTCAAGCACCGGCCGGACAACCGGAAACAATTCAACCTGCAAATCAGGATTCAGTTTCCTGGATTCTGCTTCTTCAAAGGTGATGTCATACGCTCCTGCGATCACCAGGGAGAGATGGGTTCCACCGGTTGCTTCATCAGCAGTGTAGACAACTTCTCCGTTCTGGATCACAGCGATCCCGGTCGTTCCGCCCCCGACATCGACAATCACTCCATCCTGCAATCCAACCAGGGCGTTTGCGGCGGACGGTTCATCAATCAATCCAGTGCAGGTAAATCCCGCTGCTTCCACCACATTTGCGGTCGCCTGGACTTCAACCCGCGGTACACCCGGAGGATAACCGCTGGCTGCAGAGCTCAACTCCCGACCCAGGCGGTTTTCCAACCGGTTTTTTGCCGCTTTTAATCGATCAACTGCCCCGATAAAATCGACCACTAAACCATCCCTGGCAACCTGGGCAAATTGATACTCACCAACCAGCGGCTGCTGATCTTGATCCAGGACCGCCACGGTCAGGTAAGCTGTTCCCAGATCAACCCCAACCTTTAATTCACCCTCCGGAACGGAGGACAGGGGCGGGGGATCAGGATCGCCGACCCGGTGAAAGACTTCTGCGGCCCGACCCAGGACTGCTTGAAGCTCCGGTGATTGCAATCCAGCTCCGTTTTTGCTACTCAGCTGATCGACCGCCGAAACCACCCTTGGTGTTTTCAGGCAGAATCATCTCTACATTTTCATGCGGTCTCGGGATGACATGGATGGACACCAGCTCACCGACCCGTTTGGCAGCAGCGCCGCCCGCATCGGTAGCAGCTTTCACGGCCCCAACATCGCCGCGTACCATCACAGTTACGAATCCACCGCCGACATACTCGGATCCAATCAAGACCACGTTTGCAGCCTTGACCATGGCATCTGCCGCTTCAACTGCGCCGACCAGACCGCGGGTTTCCACCATACCGAGAGCGATGAATTTAGGATCTTGTTTAGCCATTTTTATGCTCCTTAATCTAATTGTGAGAATGAAATTATTCTCGTTTCAAATCATACTGTCAGTTCTAATGGCCCAGGATTTCCTGAACCGTCTGTTGGACGATTTTTTCTAATTCCCCGTAATCCGGGGCTTTGATATCACCGATCGGGACCCGACCGGGCAGAAAAGCCTCCGGAGGAGGATCTGCAATTTGAAAAGCCATCCGTTTCACATTATAAAGATGGTGAACACTGATATTGTCCCCGGTAATCGAACCTCCCACACCTCCGGATCCTAGCGTCAGGGAAGGCATAATCCCTGTTGTATAACCGATCATTCCCAGGGTTCCCATCGTATTGACACCGATCCGAAAAACAGGTTTTTCGAGACCAAAAGCCATGATGACATCTTGATTGGTAGCATGAATAATCAAACTGTGACCCCGTCCCCCGAAGTTAATCAAATCAATGCAGCGGTCGCAGCCATCTTCCCAGCCATCAGAGGTATAAAAACCCAGTACCGGTGTTAATTTTTCACGGGACAGGGGCTCTTCCCGCCCGATAAGCTGCAGATCTGATACCAAAATCCGGGCTTTCTCAGGCACCTGGATTCCGGCCATAGCGGCCAGCACCTGGGGAGATTTCCCCACAGACCGGGCATCAATCACCCCATCCGGTTTGAACAGCACTGGGCGGAGAGCAGCAGCCTGTGCCGGGTTCAACCAGTAGGCTCCTTCTGCCTTCATCAGCTCCTTCAAGCGGTTGGCTATCGGCCGGTCTGCCACCACGCTTTGCTCGGTAGCGCAAATCAGCGAATAATCAAAGGCTTTACTGCCCACAATATAACGGGCAGCTTTTTCCAGATCTGCGCTGCGGTCGACATAAACAGGCACATTGCCGGGACCCACCCCGTAGGCTGGTTTTCCTTTGGAATGAGCGGCCCGCACCATCCCGGTTCCCCCGGTTGCCAGGATCAGAGCTGTATATTTGTGGGAAAGAAGTTCATTCGTTCCCGGCAGGGAGACCTCAGACATGCAGTGGATCAAACCCTCGGGCGCCCCTGCCTGCACGGCTGCCTGATTCATCAGCTCTGCTGTCTCCACACAGCAGTTCACAGCCGAGGGATGTGGAGCGATGACAATTGCATTGCGGGCCTTGAGGGCCATTAATATCTTATTCATCACGGTTGAAGTGGGGTTCGTGCTGGGAGTGAGGGCCGCCACAATCCCCATCGGCCAGGCGATTTCATAAAATTGCCGCTGATCATCTTTCCGGATTACACCCACCGTAGGAACATCTTTGATGCTGTCCCAGACCGCCCGTGAAGCAAACTGATTCTTGATCTTTTTATGCTCCGGAACACCAAAACCTGTTTCCTCAGCTGCCATTCTCCCCAGACGCTCTGAGGCCAGATAAGCTGCTTCTGACATGGCAGCACAAACCCGGTTCACTTCATCCTGGGTGGCAAAGGCCCATTTTTGCTGAGCTGCCCGGGCAGCCAGCATCATTTCCCGGGCTTGCTGGATGGATCTCAGATCTTTATCTATTTTTACCATCAAGATCTCCCTCTAAAATTCGCTGCATTTCCCGGTAAACTACTTCTGATAGGTAATCTCATTACCGACGCTTAAGTGATCAATCACAGCCATAATTACAGCATCCACAGGTCGATTTTTGGTGATCTCGGTTTGCCTTCCACTGGATCCATGGGCTGTCAATACCAGATCTCCGATTCCTGCGTCCAGGGTATCCACCGCGACATATGGTTTTCCAGTTGGCTCCCCGTCAACACCAGCTTCTCTGAGAATTAATAACTTTCGACCTTCCAAAGTCGGTTCCTTTATGGTCGAAACGGTGGTTCCAATCACTCTGGCAATCAACATTCCTCACCTATCCTTACTTTCTAAAAACGATCTCACCATCTACTTCCAGGTGATCCAGAACAGCTGTAATAACCGCATCCACCGGAGTGTCTTTTGTCAAGTGAGTTTGCCTGGCAGCAGAACCGTGGCAGGTCAGCACCAGATCTCCAATCCCGGCATCCACCAGGTCAATGGCGACATAGGCCTCACCCAGGAATTCTGTCCCGGTTTGGTCCGTTTCCCGGCAAATCAGCAGTTTTGTGTCCTGGACCCGGGGACTTTTTACTGTTGAAATTGTGCTCCCAATCACTGCGGCAATTTTCATCGCTTTCCTGCCTAATAGGCTTCAGCTGGAGCCATTTGGTTAGTTTTGATTGCTGAGCCATTGGATTTGGCTCCCTGGACAATTTTCACCCCGGCGCTGGCCCCAATCCGGGTTGCGCCTGCTTCAACCATGCTCCTGGCGTCCTCAAAATCCCGGACTCCACCGGACGCTTTGACACCCATCTCCGGACCGACCACCCGGCGCATCAGCCGGATATCCTCCACAGTGGCACCTCCTCCGGAAAATCCGGTCGAGGTTTTCACAAAATCAGCCCCTGCTTCCTTGGCCAGCAAGCATGCAGTCACTTTTTCCTCTTCGTTCAATAATGCGGTTTCAATAATAACTTTGACGATCGCTCCCGCTTGATGTCCAACCCGGACCACTTCGTGGATATCCCGGGCTGCAAGAGTTAAATCTCCGGCTTTGAGCGCCCCGATGTTAAGCACCATGTCAATTTCAGTCGCCCCATCCTGAATCGCAGTCTCAGCCTCAAAGGCTTTCACCTCGGGAGCAGACGCACCCAGAGGGAAACCAATTACCGTACATACTTTAACTTCAGTTCCCTGGAGCAGTTCAGCACAGAGCTGAACATGGGTTGGATTGACACAAACAGATGCAAACTTGTATTTTCGGGCTTCGTAGCAAAGCTGGGCGATCTGATCCGCAGTCGCATCTGGTTTCAACAGTGTGTGATCAATCATCCGGCCCAGGTTGGGATCTTCCGGAATGCTGCCAAGCTGGGATGTCAGCCGCGAGGCACCGGCGCTGACCACTTCCCCGACCCGGTTGAAGCAGGTCCGGACGCAGATTCCATCGGCACATTCTGCGCTGCAGATATCTCCATCTACAGCCTGCTGGGAAATTTCTTCCTGCTCATCCAGGGCAATCAGTACTTCCCGGGTGATAATTTCTACAAGGTGTTTGACTTCCTGTTGTGATTTTTTCATAGCTTATTTCTCGATTTTCATAATTTTATCTACACGGCGGGCATGGCGCCCACCACCGAATTCCGTCTCCAGAAATGTGGTGACAATTTGCTTCGCCAGGCTTGCCCCGATCAGCCCCGCTCCCAACGTGAGCAGGTTGGCATTATTATGCTCCCGGCTGTTATGGGCTGTCGCATGGTCATAACACATTGCCGCCCGGACCCCGGGGACTTTATTAGCAGCCATGCAGCTGCCGATCCCTGCTCCGTCAATCATGATCCCCCGCCAGACCCGTCCAGCGGCAACCTGACCGGCCACCTCTGCCGCAAAATCTGGATAATCGACAGATTCAGAACTGTTCGTTCCACAGTCTACAACCTGGTAACCACTCTCGCTCAGAAAACTCTTGAGAGTTTCTTTTAATCCATAGCCGCCGTGATCCGCTCCAATTGCTACCGAGCGGTTTGAAACCTGGAGACCAGATGCCGGAAGGGATTCTGATTTGGTTTTTCCAACCTGGGCAGGCATTTCAGCCATCAAACTGGAAACTACCTGATCAACGATTTTTTGTAATTCCGCATCATTGAGCTGATTGACCATTGTCACTCACCTCCTGTTTGAACCGGAAAGCGCTGGAAAGACTTAGCTGGTGAAGAAGGACTGACTTTCAAGCTGCTGAAAAACCGAAATCGATCAGCCCTGAATTCAGACTCCACATATTCAATTACCTTACCATCAACCGTCCGTGTCTCCCGGCGGATAACCAGTACCGCCGCCGGTGATTCCAGATTCAGCAGTTTTGAAACCTGTGGGGTGGCAACTTCAGCCAGGATTTCCTGTTCTGCATGATCGGGTTTCATCCCATATTCATCGCTTAAAACCTCGTAAAGCGATTCAGTTGAAAAATCATGCTCCAGAATTCCCTCACAGCAAGCATGGGGTAAATAGGCCCGCTCTGTTGCCGCCGGTTCACCATCCATCATCCTCAACCGGTTAAGAAATACAACTTCAGCACCCAGCTGGACATGGAGCCGGCGTGCTAAAAATGGATCTGCTTCGATAATCTGGGCATCCAGAACTTGACTGGTAACCAGCTTTCCGCGCTGGGCCATCTCCTGCGAAAACCCATAGAGTTCTTCTGCTGTTTTCGGGTAATGTTGTTCAACAACAAAGGTTCCCACGCCCTGAACGGATTCCACAACCCCCTCTAAAGCCAGTTCACTCAAGGCGTGGCGAATGGTATTCCGGCCGGCCTCAAAGTGTTCACTGAGTTCATTTTCAGACGGCAGTCGATCTCCAGGCTGCAGTTCACCAGATTGAATCTGCCCTAAAAGAACCTCTGAGATTTGTTTGTAAAGCGGCTGGGCCATATACTAATCCCGGGGCTTGTCCACCCACATATTCCAACTTGTTCCAACATGTTCTATTTGATTATACAGAACTCAAAACCCCCTGTCAAGTCGGTTATTCCCGGCTTCTGAAAGAGTTCAATCAGCCCTCATACCCTGCTTTCAATGGATTGCGGGCCCAGAAAGAAGCGACAGCGGCGGGAAGAAGCAGAAATCCGAATAGCCAGAGTGAATATTGATAACTGCCTGTAAGATCAAAAATTACCCCGGTGATAAAAGGACCGACGCTGCTTCCGGCGACCATTGCAGTAATCACTCCTCCTCGTAATTTTCCCAGGTGCTGTGGGCCGTAGTACCGAGCCCACAGGGTCCCCCCCAGCACGGAAATCCCTCCAGCAGAAATTCCAATCAGCAGGGCGTAGGTTTGAGCCAGAAGCGGGCTGACTGCGATCGAGAGCACTCCAACAGAGCTCATCAGGCTGGCCATACAGAAAACCAGTAGAAATTGGAGCGGTAACCGATCCGCCAGCAAACCGGCCAACAGTTGAGAAACCAAAGAGGCAGCCGCATAAGTCGTAAAAGTAGCAGCCGCAGCTGAATCAGATACGCCCTGACTGGTGAGAATAGGTAAAATATTAAAAAACACCGCAGTGACAATCATGGCCCATAAACTGGTATTCAGTAAAGCAATCCAGTAGGCAGGGGTTCGTCTTGCCTGGCCTGGATCCATCGAGCGGTTCTCGTTCACCGGTTTTTCGAGCCGGACCTCCCCCGCAGACTTTTCTCCATCCACTTGCTGCCCCACATCATCTGGACGATTTCGAAACAAGACACCGAGAATGGGCAGCATGATCACCCACACCCCTACCCCCAATGCCGCATAGGTCCAGCGCCAACCCCGGGCTTGAATCATCGCCAGAAACAGCGGGGGGACAACAGCCTGACTTAAAGAGACACCGCCGTTCACAAATCCGGTCACCATTCCCAGCTTTTCTCGAAACCACATAGGAGGGATATTTCCCGAAAGCAGAGAAAGAGAGCCCTGCCCCAGCATCCGGAGCAGAAAGAAACCAATCATCAGGGCAGCCAGGCTATTGACCCTGGAGATAAAAATACAGGCTAAACCCAACCCCACCACAACCACTGTCATCACCCTCCGGATCCCAAAACGATCCATTAAAGATCCAATATAGGATTGGGGGACGGCTGCCAGCAGCGTACCAATCATATAGGCACCGGTCAGCTGTGAAAGACTGATATCCAGCGAACTTTGAAAGGAAGGGTTGAACACAGAAACCCCGTAGGTCTGACCAACACCGGTCAGAGATTGAGCGATAACCACAACTGGCATCATCACCCATCCATAGTAAAAGGGAAACCTTCGGGCCAGTGTTTCCGATGAAAACAAATATGCAATTTTATTTTTCATGAAAATCCAATCAGATTAATTTAGATCCTTCCGTTGAGAACCCCCATGTTTCGCAGCTGGCTGGAGAGCTGATCAGGCGCAGAGAATTGGATCGCCTGAAATCCCAGATCCCGGGCAGTCTGAATATTTTCCTTTTTATCATCAATAAACAGACAGGAAGAGGCAGGTTTGGCGATCTTCTCCAGCAAATGGTGATAAATATCCGGTTCAGGCTTAACCATCTCAATCTCACCGGAAATCACCAGCGGGTCAAACCAGCTCAGAAATTCAAAGCGGTCCGCTACCCGCGGGAAAGTCTCTGCAGACCAGTTGCTCAAAGCAGCGAGCTGATACCCGGATTTTTTTAACTTTCGGAGTATACTCACCGTTCCATCAATCGGCCCGGACACCATCTCCTCCCAGCGGCCGTAATAGATCCGGATCAAGGGTTCATAGGCAGGGAAAAGCTCAACCCGCTCCCGGACAGCTTCCCGGATCGATCGACCGCGGTCCTGGGCAGCATTCCATTCCGCAGGACAGATCTCTTCCAGGAAAAAATCCATTTCGGACTCCCGGTCCATGAACACTTTACGATACAAATGGCGTGGGTTCCAATCAATTAAAACGCCCCCTAAATCAAATACCAGCGTTAAGTCATCTTCAGACATATAGCCGTACTCCTCGAACGGCTTCCCCCTCAAGGTGTTAGTTTGGTCAATTTTTTGCCTTCCAGATTATAACCTGCTTTCCAGATCTGACCACCCTTGAAAAAAAGAGCCCAATATTAAAAATTCAAGACAAATTCCTGGAAAGCCAGCAGGGCGGCAAAAGCCAGCACTACTGCAATCCCAACCGCTTTGCCCGGGGCATCTTCCAGCGCGTCCGGAATCAATTCTGCAAATACCATCCAGATCATCGCTCCGGCCGCCAGCCCCAGTCCTACCGGCAGAAAAGGCTCAAATAAAAGAACAAAAAGGAAAGCCGGGACCGCCATCAGCGGCTGGGGAAGGCTGGTGAAGACACTCCACAGCCCGGCTTTCCAAATTCTTATCCCGCTGGGAATCAGGACCAAACCGATCGCTAATCCTTCAGGGATGTTATGCACGGCGATAGCTGCAGTGATAAAAAGCCCCAGTTTCTCTCCTCCACCGAAGGAAACTCCGACCCCGATCCCCTCCGCAAAGGAGTGAGCGGTCATGATCGCCAGGATCAGCAGCACCTTGCGGGCATCCCCGCTTTCCAGGTCTGCCATATCAATTTCCGAGCGGCTGGCAATTAAACGATCGGCCAGGACAATCAAGACCAGGCCCAGGATAATGCCGGTAAAAGCCCGGTAGGGGTTAAGATTGGCACCTTCCCGGATTAAGTTATGGCTCGCCCCCAGCATCAGCCCGGCGGCGGCTGCATTAAAAATACTCAGCCAGTAGCGGCTGATATTCCGGAAAAAAAGAAATGGGAGTACTCCCAGACCGGTAAATACAGCAGTCAGGGTTGAAGCCAGGAGGATGGTCCAGAGATTTACTTCCATAGGATTTGGTAAAAAGATCCACTCAGTAATATTTCAACACATTAAGTTGACCCGATTATATCATTCTGCAGATCAGCGGGTTAGGATCTGTTCATCTTCCCTTTAAGAAGGACTGATATACTCTTTCTTGAAAAAATATTCCTCGAACAAGTCTCTTTTTGGTTCACTATGTCCTTATCGATTGAAAGAATCACCCTGGAAAAAATGATCCAGCTCTACTGCAGAAAGCACCATCATCATCCGGCTCTCTGTCCGGAGTGCTCCCGGCTGCTGGCCTACGCGGAAGCCCGGCTGGATAAATGCCCCTTTGGAGCTGATAAACCTACCTGTCAGAACTGCACTGTGCACTGCTACTCACCGGAGATGCGTCAAAAAATCAAAGAGGTCATGCACTTTTCCGGTCCCCGGATGATCCTCTATCACCCCCTGCTGGCGGTCCGCCATTTGCTGCACAACCAGCAATCCCAAGAATAAAAAACACCCCTCATCATGACATGACAAAGAGGGATATCTAGTTTCCACATTTTTGAAGACAGCTGAGAAAAAATACCCCGGGCGGGAGTCGAACCCACAACCTAGGCTTTAGGAGAGCCTCGCTCTATCCTATTGAGCTACCGGGGTCTGTGTTTTCAAGCCAGTAAATTATAGCATTCTGAAAGTCACCGGACAAGGATTCCTGATTTCCACATTGATCTCAATCAGGTGCAACTTTTTTCCGTTCTCCCCTGTAATACAATATAGACATGGCGCGCACATTGGATCAAAAACAGGCAGAACGCGCTCAGCAGGGTGATCTGGAAGCTTATGGAGAGCTGGTGGAAGCTTACCAATCCTCTGTTTTCAGCGTCTGCTACCGGGTGCTCGGTAACCGCCGTGATGCTGAAGATCTGACCCAGGAGGCATTTTTGCGGGCCCATCAAAAACTGGACACCTTTCAAACCGACCGGCCCTTCGGTCCCTGGATCCGAACCCTGGCGGCCAATTTATGCTACAACTTCCTGCAAAGAAAAAGGTTGGAACGGGTCCCCCTCCAGGATGAATGGGATCAGCCGGATTATCTACCCCGGAGGGGACCGGAAACCGCCCTTGAGCTCACAGAAGATCAGGAACGCCTTTACCAGGCTCTCTGGTCGCTCCCGGATTACCACCGACTGGCTCTGGAACTGCGACATTTTCAGGGTTTGAGCTATCAAGAAATGGCCCAGGCGCTCGATTTACCCCTCAATACCGTCCGCAGCCATCTTTACCGCGGCCGAAAAAAACTAGCAGAACTGCTGGAGACTTATGACTGATTCAGATTTCTCCCCCCCAACAGATCCAAATTATCATCCGGATCAGGAACTGCTGCATGCCTTCCTGGATAGAGAGCTGAACCAGGAGGATGCGGAAAGATTAAAACACCATCTGGGCCTCTGCCCGGCTTGCCGGGAGAACTTTGAACAGCTGGAATCTCTCTTCAGCCAATTAGAAGAACTTCCGGAAATACCACTAGAAGATAGTTACACAACCGAGATTCTCCAGCAGGTCAAACAGCAGCAGAAACTCTTCCAGGGTCTGACCTGGACTGCTGTACTCCAGGCAGCTGCCGCAGGAATCATTCTGGGGCTGGTGCTGCCAATCCTGCCCTACCAGGAATGGAATTTCACGCTGCAGTCATTCTTGAATCAATTTCAAACGAATGCTGCCGCCAATTTCTCCCGCATGATCAGCGAATGGTCCCTGGGTTGGGATGCATTCAGTCAAAGCGTCCCGGCAGCTATGGAAAATTTACTTTCCTCAGATTTCATTCTGCTGGATCTTTCAGAGCCGCTGCATCTGGTGATCTCTGCCGCCGGCCTGGGACTTCTGGCTAACGGCATTTTGCTCCGCGGCAGTTCCCTAAACTGGCGCTCAAATCTTAAATCCAGAACCTGACCAAGGAGGTTCAAGAAATGGAAACACTGGCCATCATTTTGCTCTCTATCCTGACCCTGCTGACCCTGATCACCGGATTCTTATTTCTGCGCGGGCTGTTTCCCGGGCGGATCACAGCTGTCCAGTTCACGCTCGAAACCAGCTGGAAACGCTCTTTCTGGCTGGGCCTCGTCAACACCGTGTTTACTGCTGCAGTCCTGCTGGGATTGTTCTCCCTCGGCGAAAGTGCTCAAGGTTTCATGATCTTAGCCCTTCTGCTCTCTTCCCTCTACCTGCTGGTCCTGCTGTTTGGCTTGACCGCGATCTCACGCTTGCTCGGTCAGCGCCTCTTTCCAGATCGAAAACCGGTGCCCCAGCATATTCGGGGCGGACTGATCCTGCTCGGAGCAGGACTATTACCCGGGATTGGCTGGTTTTTGCTTTTCCCTTACAGCTGCTGCCTGGCAATAGGCTCCGTGGTGCTGGCCCGCTTCCAAACCGCCGAGAACCTTGATCTCCTGGATCCACCACCTGAAGAAGAATTAGATTGAAATTACCTACCTGCCGCATAAACTGCCCCGTCAAACCGGGGCAGTTTTTATTTCTACTGCAACTTTTTGGACTCTTTGCCTGTAATACCGGATAGAGACCCACAGATTATAAGGAGATCCAAAAAATGACAGATGTCTACGCCATTATTGCCAACCTGATCTTTCTGGCCCTGACCTATCCTGCTTTATTGCTGGTCTGGCGGCTCTTCTTTCCTGAGCAAGTTCAGCGCGCCAGGTCCCGGATCACAAAGACTCCCTGGAAAAGTTTCGGCTTTGGGATAGCCTCAGCCCTGCTGGCAGCCATTCCAGCCGCAATCCTTTTTTCCCTCCCCGCCCAGCTGTTCCAGGTCCTGGGCTGGATCTGGATCGTGCTTCTGCTCGCATTATCCAGCTCCGCGGCTGCCGGAATTTCCGCAGAACTGGGAGACCGGATCCAGACCCTGAGCGGCAGCCAATTTTCCGAACTGGGAAGTTTTCTGCGCGGGGCTGCAGCCTGGGAATTTGCCAGCGTTTTTCCAGTGATCGGTTGGCTCCTCGTGCTGCCGGCAGGATTGTTACTGACCCTGGGTGCCGGAGTTTTCGCTTTCTTCCACTGGGAACCCCGATCCAGAAAAACTGCCGCAGCCCAGACTGTCGAAGCTTGAGATTGATGCCTGTATCCCGCAGAGAATTCCTGAAAGTAGTCAGTATCCTGACAGCTGGAGTGGGGAGCTGGGCAGTATCCGGCTGCTCACAGCTGGCTGACATTCTGCCTTCAGTTGAGAACGGGAATCTTCTGGACTGCTCTCCATCCGAATGGTTAGTATTAAACCGTCTGACTTTCGGTCCTACCACAGCGGACCGGGAAGCAATCCGCGAACAGGGAGCAGCTGGCTGGATCGAAGGTCAGCTTTCCCCTGCTGATATCCAGGATTACAAAACAAATTTGCTACTGTCCCGGATTGATACGCTGGATTACAGCGCGGATCAGCTCCGTGCTGTTGGAGACGGGCTTTTTGACAGCATCCATCCGGATAGGGTTCTGGATGATTTCCGACAGGCAGCGTTGCTGCGGAAAGTATACAGCAGCCGCCAGCTCTATGAAGTGATGGTGGATTTCTGGTCCGATCACTTTAATATCTCCGTTCAAAAAGGGGACTGCTGGTACTTGAAGCCCGTGGATGACCGGGAAGTGATCCGGGCTCACGCCCTGGGAAACTTCCGGGATCTGCTGGGGGCATCGGCCCACAGCCCTGCGATGATGATTTATCTGGATAATCAGGTCAATCACCGGGATACCCCCAATGAAAATTACGCCCGGGAACTGCTCGAGCTGCACACGCTTGGTGTCAGTGCAGGCTATACGCAAAAGGACGTCATGGAGCTGGCCCGCTGCCTGACCGGATGGACCGTCAAGGACCACTTCTGGCAGGGTCAGATCCGGTTTAATCCGGATGATCACGACCCCGGACCAAAATATTTCCTCGGGACCAGGATTGAACCCCACGGCAAATCGGAAATCGATCAGGTCCTGGATCTGCTCAGTATTCACCCTGCTACCGCCAAACATCTGGCATTCAAGCTGGCCCGCCGTTTTCTGGGCGACGATCCGGATCCAGATCTTGTCGATAGCGCCGCTCACACCTTCCTGCAAAGCGGTGGTGAAATCAAAGCCATTCTCCGGATGATCCTGCTGGATGGGTTATCAGGAAAAAACGGAAGCCCGCCCCAACTTAAATACAAAAGGCCCCTGCACTTCCTGATCAGTGCCATCCGACAGACCGGAGCGGAGACTAACGGCTCAAATGATCTCCACCAGCACCTGGCCCGGATGGGTCAACCCCTTTTTGCATGGCCGACTCCTGATGGTTACCCGGACAGCAGCCAGGATTGGCAGGGTAACCTGCTTCCCCGCTGGAAATTCGCTCTCGACCTGGTTCAAAACCATATCCCCGGAACTGTTCTTAATCTTGAAGAGTATCTGGAAGGCATGACTGCCAATCACCCGGGAGAATTTCTTCAACGTGCCTCCCGCCGGCTGCTCGGGCGGTCCTTGAATCAAGAATTAGAAGAAAATATTACCCATGCTCTGCAGCCTTCGCTTGCTGAGGATTCCATGAAGTCTGCAGAAGTCGCGCTGGCTGCCTTGCTGGCTTCACCCGCCTTCCAGTGGGTGTAAACAAAAGGAGTTCCCATGACAGAAAACAACCAACCCAAAAAAAAGATTCAATGGCTGTTCTGGCTGATCCTGGCAGCTTTTTCGACCTTCTTCGCCGAGGTCTTCTCCGGCTCCGATATGTTCCCTTTTTTCCACCCTTTCGGACTTCTGGTGGTCCTCCCGCTTTACGGTCTCCACATTTTGCTGCTGGGCCACCTGGTCTACCGGACTTCCCGACCCAGGTTTTCCAGCCTGATTTTTGCTGGAATGCTTTTCGGTCTTTATGAAGCTTATCTGACCAAAGTGCTCTGGTCCCCTCCCTGGGGAGATGCGCTGATTGCAGCTGAAATTGCTCCCGTGGAAACCCTGGTACTTGTCTTGTGGTGGCATGCCTGGTTTTCCTTTATCATCCCTTTGCTGGTGGCGGAAGTTCTATTCACAGGAACGAACCAGGTTGGATCAATCCTGCCGGGGAAAATTGGATCCTTTCTCAACAGCTGGAAAGGTCTAGCCCTCTTGGTGATTTTTGGTGGAATTTTTCAATCGATCAACAGCCCATCCGCTGCCCGCTCCCTGCTGTCTGGAGTATCCACCACGGCCGTACTGATCGGCCTTACTATTCTGTGGCGCCAGTTAACTAAAAAACAGACCTATACATTTTCAGAACTGCTTCCCAACCGCAAACAGTTCCACCGGCTGCTGATTCCCACAGGGCTGATGTACCTGGGGATGGGAATCCTGCTCCGGCCGGAAGCTTTCCCCGGGTTGCTTGGTCACCTGGTAATCTGGATCCTGTACGGATTGAGTTTTTCCCTTCTGTTCCGGACCCTTTCCACACCGATCCCGGTCAATCCATCGAACACTAACTCAGGCTTGATTGGTGTGTCAACCCGCCGCTGGCTTATACTCGCTGCCCTGTTCCCGCTCTCTGCCGTCCTGGGAGAACTCCTGCTGGCGCCAATCGCCGAGCCGATGGCACTTTTCTTCTGGTTTGGTGGGATCGCTTTTGGCTTGTTGATGTTTTTCAAAGCACTCAAATCCGTCCAGAAAAAAGAAAGGAAAATCCAGCATGCATGATTTAAAAAAAATTATCCTGGCAGCCACTGTAATGGCACTGGCTGCAATCTCCTGCGGAGGAAGCGGAGATCAAACTCCAACTCCCCAAAAAACCAAATCTGAAAAATCCTCTGCCAGCTCCACTGGAGTGCCAAAAGGAGACCGGATTCTCGAGCTGGATGCCAACTCCCCTGAACATAATGACTATGACCGAGTCATGGATCTGGCCCGGGAGCTGGGAGCGGAATCCATTCGCCTCAGCGTGTACTGGGATGATCTGGAGACCTCACCGGGAGTATATAATCCGGAACCCAACTGGCTGGCAATTGCCAACAGCTACTACCCTTCCCGGGATTTCCAGATTTCACTGGTAATCTCCATCCTGGATACCACCGAAGTCCGCCTTCCGGCCGATCTGGAGGGGAAACCTCTGAATGACCCCGAGGTCATCACCCGGTTTGAGGGTTTATTGAGCTACATCGCTCAGCAAACTCCGGACCTTGAACTGACTTCCCTGGCGATCGGGAACGAAATTGACGGAGTGCTGGGATCAGACGCTGAAGCCTGGGAAGCTTACAATCAATTTTTCACAGCTGCAGCAGCTGAAGCAAGATTGCTCTGGCCGGACGTCCCGGTGAGCGCAAAAGTCATGCTGGAAGGGCTGACCGGAAAATCCAGGGAATACGCCCGATCTTTGAACAACTCTGCAGACGTGATCATGACCACCTACTATCCGCTGGCCGGGGATTTCAGGGTCCTGGATCCCGGTATCATACACGATGATTTCGACCAGCTGGCGGATCTTTACCCTGACCGTGAAATTCACATCACCGAGATCGGCTATCCAACCTCGGAGGTCAACAAAAGCAGTCCGGATCTCCAGGCTGAATTTGTCCGGGAGATGTTTGCCGCCTGGGATGACCACGCCGACCAGATTACGCTGATTTCTTACTCCTGGCTCAGTGATCTGCCGGAATCCTCGGTCCGGGAGCTGGAAGGGTATTACGGATTGTCCAACAAAGCCTTCGGCGAATTCCTGCGTACGCTCGGACTTCGAACTTACCCGGGAAGCGGAGAGGATAAACCTGGTTTTCAGACTTTCCGGGATGAAGCTGCCGCCCGCGGCTGGTGACAAAGGATACCTGATGAAAGTACGCTATTCTTCAATCGGCCAGCGGGCCCGCTTGCCCCGCGGATTTTTGCCCGGAAGCCGGATGGCATTTTCCGCCCCCGGTGAGCAATCCCGGGGCGACACCCTGATCGTGATCTTCCTCCGCGGGGCCGCAGACGGATTGAACATGGTCATTCCCCATGCCGACGAGGATTACCACCGGCTGCGGCCCGGGCTCCGGCTGCCCCGGCCGGACGATCCCCGGGCTGAACCGGAGCGCCGGGTGATTGACCTGGACGGTTTTTTTGGTCTCCACCCTGCCCTCCGGCCGCTGCTGCCGGCCTGGCAGGCGGGCCAATTCGCCTGCGTCCAGGCCTGCGGTGCCCCGGATGAATCCCGCTCCCACTTCAAAGCCATGGAACTCATGGAGCGGGGAGTCTCAGGAGAATCCGGTCCAGCCACCGGCTGGTTGGGACGGCATCTGGCTTCATCAGGTCTGGAGAACACCTCTCCACTCCGGGCAGTTGGTTTTGGCGATCGAACCCCTCGCAGCCTGTACGGCCCCATCCCGGCTTCGGCTCTGCAGTCCATCGCGGATTTTCATCTGGGAAGCAGCGCAGGTGCAAAATTAATGGCCCAGGCTCTAGCTGTGCTCTACCAGGGATCAACCAGCACAGCTGTCCTGGGTCAGGAAACTCTTTCTATCCTGCAAACCCTCGAAAAACTCGACCCGGCTGGATACCGTCCAGCGGGGAGTTCCTACCCGGATACTGATTTCGGTCAGCAGCTAAAGCAGGTTGCCATGCTGATCAAATCCGAAGTGGGTCTGGAAGCAGCTGCCATAGACCTCGGTGGTTGGGACACCCATTTCGCCCAGGGGGTTCAGGACGGAATCATGCCCAACCTGCTCCAGGATCTCTCTGGGAGTCTGGCTGCTTTCCACAGTGATCTTGAAGGTCAAATGGACCGAATTACAGTAGCAGTGATGACAGAATTCGGCCGCCGGGCCTATGAAAACGCCAGCCTGGGTACCGATCACGGCCGCGGAGGACTGATGCTGCTCCTGGGCGGCTCCATCGCCGGGGGACAGGTCATCACCCGCTGGCCCAGGCTTAGCCCGCAAAACCTGGTCGGACCCGGGGATCTGGCTGTGACCACTGATTACCGCGACGTGCTCGGTGAAATTCTGTCCCATCGGATGCAGAATCAAAACCTGGAACTTGTCTTCCCGGGATACAATCCCCGACCGATCGGAATTCTCAAACAAACTTCACGGGAAAAGGGAATTAATAAATAATGGAATTTATTAACAATTTCAAGTTACACCTCCGACGTTTGCTATTTGTCCTTTTGACTACAGTAGTTCTCGTCTTTTTTTCAGAGAAGGTTTTCTGGTACGTCCAGGGATTTGCTATCGGTGAGCTGATCCTTTTTTACGCCCTTCCCACTTCAGTCTGCCTCTGGGCTCTGGATCATTTCAGGGTTCATGATCTCTCCGGCTTGATCCTGGTAAGCGCCCTGTTTGGGTTCCTGGTAGAAGGGGTTCTGACCCCGGTAATTTATGAAGGCGGACTGCTGGATCCGATCATGCCGGCCTATTTTATCGCCTGGCACGGTTTGCTCAGCATGGTAGTAGGTTGGTACTGGATCCGGAAAACCCTCACCAGGGATAAAAAATTGAAATTAATACTGGGCAGCGCAGGGATCGGTCTCTTCTGGGGTCTCTGGTCCCTGACCTACCGACTTCCAGAATCCAGGCAGGAGTACCAGGCCCTGGTCCAGGCCGGAGAAAATTGGATTCCGGGCCCCTGGCCTGCTGAAGATTTCCTGCTGTATACACTGGTCTTCAGCCTGATGCTGATCCTGTCTCACAGTCTCTTGCAGAGAAAAATTTGGCAGCCCTCATTCCTTCTCAGAACCTGGGAAAAAGTGCTTTTATTTGGGCTCCTGGTTTTGATCTTTGTGGTTCAGGTCGGACTGGTATACCCCCTCGCGGCAATCAAGATTGTTGCTTTGATGCTGTTGGTAATGGTTCCCTTGGAAATTAACCGGCGGAAATCAGGAGACCTCCCCTCCCTTCTAGCCAAGCTTTCAGATGATATCTCCCTGGTTAAAATCTGGGCCCTGCTGCTCATTCCATTTTTTGCCGTTCTGGTTTACGGTGCAGACCGGATCTTTCCGATCCCTGAACAATTACTGCGGGAGCTTTACACCTTACTCCCTCTTCTCCAGGCTTTGGTAGGCGCTGCTACCTATCTCTGGGCAGCCGGAAAGCAGTTCATCCGTCCAGCTAATATCCGGGAATAATGTACAGAGTCATCATCTGAACCGACGGAACTGCAACTTCTCTCCGATTTTTCCGTATATAATTACAGCAGAATACATGAAAAACGGAGTGAAAACTATGTCCTTGCTTGGAAATATTATCTGGTTGATTTTTGGCGGATTCCTGACCGGTGCGGGTTACATTATCGGCGGCGTGGCCCTGTGTGTGACCATTATTGGGATCCCATTTGGAATTCAGAGCATTAAAATAGGAATCGCGAATTTCACCCCCTTCGGCCGTGAAGTCCGGGAGCTTGAGAACGCTAACAGTGTTACAAATACAATTTTTAACATGATTTGGTTGATTTTATTCGGTTGGGAAATTGCCCTGGCCCATTTTATCCACGGGGTCATCCTGGCAATCACCATTATCGGTTTGCCTTTCGCAAAACAGCATTTCAAACTGATCCCGTTAGCGCTCTTCCCCTTCGGGCGCGGCTACAACTGATCCTGGGATTCCCAACCAGTTACTTGATTAACCCCCGTCAGCTGCAGCTGGCGGGGTCGTTCTTTAAAAAAAGAAGCGTTATCCTCGGCAGATTACGCTTCTTAACTTTCCTTTCGAAACAAGCCCTTTTACTCAATCCGTCCCGTGGCGATCGCTTTTTTAACCTCTCCAATCGCCTGGGTAACTTCTATATCCCGCGGACAGGCATCGGTGCAGTTAAAAATCGTATGACAGCGGTAAACACCGAACTGTTCATTGAGAATCTCTAACCGCTCGGCCCCAGCCTGGTCCCGGCTGTCAAAGATAAAGCGGTGAGCGTTAACAATTGCAGCCGGTCCGACGTATTCTTCGTTAATCCAGAAGGACGGACAGCTGGTCGTGCAGGCTGCACAGAGGATGCATTTTGTGGTGTCATCAAAGCGCTCCCGGTCTTCCGGACTCTGCAGGCGCTCTTTCTTGGGCGGCGGATCATGGTTTACAAAATAGGGCATGACCGATTTATAGTGGTCAAAAAACGGTTCCATATCGACCACCAGGTCCTTCTCAACAGGCAGGCCAAGAATCGGTTCGATGGTCACTGTCCGGGATTTCAAATCCTGCACCAGCACCTTGCAGGCCAGTCGGTTGACGCCGTTGATCCGGATCGCATCGGAACCGCACACACCGTGAGCACAGGCCCGCCGGAAAGCCAATGTGCCGTCGATATTACCCTTGATCCTTTCCAGTAAATCCAGGATCCGGTCCGTGGGTTCTGCTTCCAGCGTAAAGGTGTCATAATGTTTTTTTCGACCATCTTCCGGATTGTAACGAAATACCTTGAGTGTGATCTTCATCACCGGACCTCCTAGTAAGACCGGGCTTTGGGCTGATATTTCGTGATCTGGACAGGCTTATACCCGAGCCGGACTCCCCCCTCTTCCAGCCAGGCCAGGGTATGCTTCAGCCAGTTTTCATCATCACGATCTGGACAGTCATCCCGGGAATGAGCTCCCCGGCTTTCCGTCCGGGCCAGGGCAGAGACCGCAGTGACTTCCGCCACATCCAGCAAGTTGCTGAGCTCCCAGGTCTCAATCAAATTCATGTTGTACTGCAGTCCATCGTCATCAATCCCGATCTCCTTGAAGCGTTCTTTCAGCTCCTTAATTTTGTCCACCGCCTCCTGCATCCCTTCCTCGACCCGAAAGACCCCGACGTGATCAAACATCACCTCTTTCATCTCGCGGGCGATTTCAAAGGCAGATTCCTTTCCGCTCCCGGACCGAATTGCATCCAATTGCTCCATCGCCACCGCGGCGGGTTCTTCCGGAAGTTTTGGATAGGGCTGCTGATTGGCATACTCGGCAGCTTTGAGGCCGGAATATTTCCCGAACACAATTAAATCCAGCAGTGCGTTCGTTCCCAGACGATTTGCGCCGTGGACAGAAACACAGGCTACCTCCCCGGCAGCATACAATCCGGGCAGGACCGTGTTCTTTTCATCAATCACCACTTCACCGAATTTATTGGTCGGGATCCCTCCCATTGCGTAATGAGCTGTCGGCTGGACCGGCATCGGTTCCGAGACCGGATTGACCCCAATATAAGTTTCACAGAAATCAATAATATCCGGAAGCTTCGAAAATACATCCTCCGCAGTCATCCGGTACGGAGAACCATCGGGATTCTTCCGCCCGTCAATTTCCGCATAGTGATTGACAACTTCCGGAGTGACATCCAGATTCAAGTACCGTTTGCCATCAATTCCTTTCCCGTCTTTCATTTCGAGGTACATAGCCCGGCTGATCACATCCCGGGATGCAAGGTCTTTGACGGTCGGCGCATAGCGCTCCATGAAGCGCTCCCCGTCTCCATTGATCAGGACCCCTCCCTCTCCCCGGACCCCCTCCGTAATCAGAATTCCCATCTTATAAATCCCGGTCGGATGGAATTGGAAAAACTCCATGTCTTCGGCTGGGATTCCTTTCCGGAGTGTCAGTGCCACACCATCACCGGTGTAGGAATAGGCATTTGAGGTAATCTCCCAGACCCGGCCGTGCCCCCCGGTGGCGATAATTACGGTCTTGGCATGGAAGAGGTGGATTTCCCCGGTCGAGAGCTCCAGGGCAATCACTCCGGAGGTCACACCGCCTTCTATCAGCAAATCCAGCACGTGAAATTCATCAAAAAACTTGACATGATTTTTGATCGACTGCTGATACAGGGTCTGCAGGATCATATGACCGGTGCGGTCCGCTGCGTAGCAGGCCCTGCGGACAGGTTTCCCTGTTTCGTTATTGGTATGTCCCCCGAACGGCCGCTGGGCAATTGTTCCATCCGGATTGCGGCTGAAGGGAAGGCCCATATGCTCCAGCTCATAAACCGCGTCCACCGCCTCAGCAGCCATGAACTCGATCGCTTCCTGATCCCCTAGATAATCGCTGCCTTTGACCGTATCAAAAGCGTGCCACTCTGGATGGTCCTCCTCCGTGTTTCCCAATGCAGCGCCGATTCCCCCCTGGGCGGCTCCAGTATGAGACCGCGTGGGATACAATTTGCTGATGACCGCCGTACTGGCAGTCCGGGATGCGTACAGCGCTGCCATTAATCCTGCTCCGCCGGCTCCTACCACCACCACTTCATATTGATGCGTGCGCATGCTCACTCTCCTCTGAATCTCTCAGGATCCCGTGATGACGTAGATTGCAGTCAGACTGGAGAAGATCCACAGCATGAAGATCACAAACCTCCAGAAAACCTGCCAGAATCCAGGCGAAGTATAATCCTCCAGCACAACCCGCAGGCCATTGAAACCGTGGGTCGCGCCAAAAAACACCAGCAGAATTTGCACCACCTGCCAGAGCCCGTTGGACCACAGGAATAAATCCGGGATATCACTGTCCAGAACGTGGTTGGCATTGGGGAAAAAGGTCCAACGCATCAGCGTGCCCAGATCCATTTGAGTCCGGGCTCCCATAAACAACCCGCCGCCGATGCCGATCAAGAGCAGCAGAGCCATCGCTGCTCCGGAAAGACGGGTGAAAAGCCACATAGCATATTCCAGATTCCAGCTGGGTTTGGGTATAGCTTTGGATTGCATTAATCCCTCCTCTCTAGACTTACCCAGCCAGATACCGCTGGATCATAACAAAGACTGTCAACCCGTAGATTGGAACAATCACAAACCATTCCAACCAGGTAGCCTCTTTTTGGTACCGGATCAATTTGGGCCAGATATCCAGAGCGATGATCCGCAGTCCATTCACGCCGTGAAAAAGGACGCCGAAAATCACAAATAGTTGGAACACCAGGGATTGATAAATCGTGTTGATGAAGATTCCGAGATCACTTCCCAATTGCTGGGTGAGAAAAGAAGCGATCACATGCAGGGCAACAAAGACAATCATCCCCAGCCCGGTGATGCGGTGCAGCACCCAGGCCAGCATTGGACCTCCCCCTTTGTATTTCGCTCCTGCCAATAAACCAACCTTCCGGTTCAGGGCCATTCTACCCTCCTTTAACTTGCTTACTGGTCCAGGATCTTGCTGTCAATTTTAAAGGAAACAAATCAAGAGGTGCTCTCCCCCACCTAATTATGGCACTGGAAGCACCCAGATTGAAAGTGACATATCTCACAGTTTGTTAGTCTCAGATATCATCAGCGGTAGGGAGGGATCTGATCTATAATGGAGTGGAATCTGGAGCAGTTTTTTCCTTCAGGACCCCCATCCAGATCCAAATCCGGTGAAAAGTGTACTCAGGAGCAGCCCATGAGTTCTGATTCTTCTCCAAGTAAAATGGACCGGCGGGGTTTCGTCAAGATTGTAACTACATTTCTGAGCTCCATCATGGGGGCAGTGCTGGCCCTGCCCCTCATACAATATTTCATTTCACCAGCCCTGGGTAAGTCAGAGGAAGAGACCTGGATTCCGCTCGGAGAACTGGAATCCTACCCGCTGGAATTACCCACCCCTTTTTACTTCACAAGATCGAAAACCAACGGCTGGGAAAAATCCAGCCAGAGCTATGGTGTTTTTGTCCTGCGCCAAGCGGGAGATCAGGTCACGGTTTTTTCCGATGTCTGCACCCATCTCAGCTGCCGGATCAGCTGGGATGAAGACATTGAACAGTACTACTGTCCCTGCCATGCAGCATTTTTCGCAAAAACCGGTCAGGTGGTATCCGGACCTCCCCCCCGACCCCTGGATCAATATCAAACAAAAATCGAAAACAACCAGTTGTTCATTTTGGTGAGGGAAGGGTAATATGGGCCAAACAATATTCAGCTGGTTGGATGAACGGCTGGGTCTAAATGAAATCTATAACACAGTTCTGGATCGCAAAGTACCCAAAGTCAACTGGTGGTTTACTCTGGGCAGCGCCACCCTCTTTTTAGGCTTGATGCAGGGTTTGACCGGAATCCTGCTCTCAGTCTATTACGTCCCGACTCCGGATCATGCCTATGACAGCGTGAACTACATTATGACCGAGGTCCAGTTTGGGTGGTTGATTCGCGGCATGCACCACTGGGGCGCCAGCTTGCTGATCCTGACCGCATTTATCCACATGCTACGGGTCTTCTTTTACGGAGCCTATAAATATCCCCGGGAGTTTACCTGGCTGACTGGTGTTGTCCTCCTAATCGGTGCCCTAGGGATGGGCTTTACCGGCTACTTGCTGCCCTGGAATCAGCGCTCTTATTGGGCGACCACTGTTGGAACAGAAATTGCCGGCACAGTGCCATTTGTCGGGGATTTCATCCTGCGGGTCCTGCGCGGCGGCCAGGATCTCAGCGCTTTGACCCTTTCCCGTTTCTTCTCTTTGCATATCTGGATTTTCCCGGCTTTGCTGGTAAGCACGGTGATTGTCCATCTTTATATGGTGATCCGTCTGGGTATCTCCCATCCTCCTCAGGATGGTGAATAAGATTCATTTCAACCCGCTCATCATTATCCCTCAGTGGAGGAATGATCTGTGAACGAGGACCAAAAACAAATCTACCGTCAGAAATATCAGAAAGCGAAACAAAAAGGGGTCAAATTCTGGCCCGATATCATCTACAAAGATCTCCTGGTTTCTTTTGGAATATTCCTGCTTTTGATTGGACTGGCAGCCTTTGTCGGTGTTCACCCGGAGCCGAAGGCAGATCCAAGTGATGCCACATATGTCCCCAGGCCGGAATGGTATTTCTTGTTTTTATTTGAGTTCCTGAAATTTATTCCAGGAGAAGTGGAATGGTTGGGCACATTTGTCATTCCAGTCATCGGTATTGTCCTGCTGTTTGCCCTCCCATTTTTTGACCGCAAACCGGAGCGCCATTGGCAGAGCCGGCTTACAGGTATCTCGGTCATGGGGCTGGTGGTGGTTGGAATGATTGGCCTGACCATTCGAGCTGTGATTACTACCCCGCAAAATGAGGATACAGGAGCGGCAGCCACAATTAACGAGGAAATCCTGATCGGACAGGACCTGTACTCCATTCACTGCGTCGAATGTCACGGGCCTGACGGGGAAGGGGGTGAAATCCAGGGTGTGGAGGGATTGGAGGGGACGATCCTAAAATCCATCAGCAGCCGGGATGAGATGTACACCCGCTCTGATGAAACCTTGTTTGCTGTCATCGAATACGGACAGCAGGAACTCGGGATGCCGCCTTACGGATTGGCATATGGTGGACCATTAAAACGGGGTGAAATTGAAGCAGTCGTGACCTTTATGCGTTATACCTGGGATGACCGGGTGGAGCTGCCGCAGGAAGCTGCCTCCGCCGGCGCGGTTCCTGAACTCTCTCAAGAGCAGATCCCATCCTACGAATCGCACATCACCCCCATTTCTAAACGCTACTGCATCTCCTGCCACCGGCCCGGTAAAGAAAACAACAATTATCTGATGGAGACCTACCAGGAAATTCTCACTACAGGTGATCACGCCGGGAAAAATGTGATCCCCGGAGATCTGGACAGCTACTTGATTCAAACCATCAATGGCGTGAAGGTCCTGGATCCTGATACAGGAGAAGAAATCCAGCAAATGCCGCCAACCAAATTGATGAAAGATGAATATATTCAGATTTTTGAAAGTTGGGTCCTGAACGGGATGCCTGAGACCGATGGCGAGGCAGAATCACTCTTGGAGAGCGCAGACGGGGAATGAAGAATTCTAACAATAAGATATTAAAGCAAGAAACGTTATCCGGATCGGATAACGTTTCTTTTTTTTCAGATATTGAAAAAGTTAAGGCGTGGCGAATAAAGTGTTCTCTAATCCACCCAGTTTGGAGGAGAGCACTTCCAGATCGGAAAGTGCGGAGAAAGTATCCTCTTCCAGTTCTACCTTGATCAAATCCAGACGCTGCTGCATATTCTCAACCACTTCAACTTGATCTTCATTCAGCATGCTGACCAGGTCTTCCAGAGTTGATTCAACTTTACTGAGAGCTAATTTGGCTTCTGGAATATTATCTTGAACAACAGCTAAACGGGCATCCGCCACTGCGGAACGGGCACTCAAAACGCGGAGGTGTGTCTCCAGGCTTTGGTTTTCTTCTACCAGCATCTGATTGGTCTCTTCAAACGTGGAGAGCCGGCTGATCTCTGCCTCAAGATCATCAATCTCCAGCATGGCTTCGCTCACCTGATTGGTACGCTCAGTCAATTTGTCAAGCGTGGGGATATACCGCAGATAGGAATCAACGAAGAATCCTGCCGCAAAGGCCAGAGCTATTATCACCAACCATATTAAAACTCTGCGGAATATCCGCCTGGACTTTGAAAGACCTTCGCCTTTCTCCGGTTTTTCTTCTTTGATGGAGATAGAATCTTCAGCTGCAGCGTCATCTCCGGTTTCCGTTTCTGATTCAGCTTCAATTTTCGTTTCTGCTGTATCCTCCAGGGCTGCCTCATCAAAACTGCTTTCCAAAATTTCTGCCTGGTCCTGTTCTTCCTCTTTATTCTTCAATTCATCTGTCATGAGTTCCTCCTCACAATCTATATCGCTTTTAATTATACCTGAACTACTGACGCCTCAAGGTTTCCAAAACTGACCAAAATAAATACCGGAAAATCGAACCTGTCAGATCCGATCTTCCGGCTTTTGCCACGCGGTTGAAGAATCAGTCTTATTTAGCCTTGACTTTAATGGTCCGGGGAAGTGCTTCTTGAGCAACAGGGACCCGCAGGCTCAAAATTCCATTCTGCAGATTGGCTTCCGATTTGCTCATATCAAGCAGCTTCGGCAAACGGATTACCCGGCGGAATTTTCCATTGGGTCGTTCCCGGCGTAAATATTGAGTATCCTCAGCGTTATCTGACTCAAATTCACCGCTGATCTCAATTGTTTTTTCTACAATCTGAATATCGACATCATCCGGGGTCAGCCCGGGGAGGACCAGATCAACCACATATGCGTCCTCTTCTACTCTGACGTCCAGCGGCACATGCACTTCTGTTTCCACCTGACGTTTCTGGACCGGTCGATTTCGGTAAACACGGTAAGGTTTGATATACATGGACATATTGTCTCCTTAATCTTTTTTTATCCAACTCATAAATCCGTTACACCCATATTGTATGAAGTCATTGTTAGAAAAAAACAAATGGAGTATTAGATTTAAACAAACAGAATATTTATTCACTGTTAACAGGGTTGAAATCAAAAGGAAACTCAACCCAGATCAGGTTTCTTAACTGCTTTAACAATCCAATATGGGCTGCTGGGGCTGTATTTTTCCCCCCGAAACCCTCCCCATTCCTGGAAAATATCAAACCCGGACTCTCGCAGCTGGGTTCTGTAAACTTCAAGGCCATCCAGGGATTGAAGCGCGTTCATTTGGACTCGATTCACCTCACCCCCGGGATTGAGCTGATCATAATACCACCACCAGCGCAGTCCTTCCGGGACAGCTTCCATCCAGCTGCTGATCTGGACTGGAAATCCAGTCTCAGGATCCTCGATCCAATCTTCTGGTTGGGATTCCGTTTCTGGATTTTTTTTCAATTGATCATGGATATCCCGGAGTAATACCGGATTGGGTAAACTGAAAGTAAATCCCCCCTGTTCTGAAAGCACCTGGTTGACTTGATTGAAAATCCGGGAACGGTCTGCTCTGGCAAAGATACTGATTGTATTGCAGGGACTGATAACAGCTTCAATATTTGTTGACAGGGGAATCCAGCGCATATCACCTTGAACCAAACTTAATTTCCCGGTGGAAGAATCCAGCCTTTGTCTCACCCGGGATCGAAAGTACTCTAGATATTCCAGATTCAGATCCAACCCGATCAGATTGACCCCCGCTTCAACCAGCAGGCGCGAGATCCGGCCTGTTCCGCATCCCAGTTCCAAAACAGAATCACGATCTTCAACCGTTTCAAGCCAGAATAAATTATCCTCCTTAAAACGGGAATGGTGTAAATGGTAATAATCAGGTCGCATCCCTTCTGCCCGTCCCAACCAGGGTACCCTCCTTGACGGTAATCTACCTAGAGATTATACTGCTTTCAGCAAAACAAACTTGCTTCGGGGTGTAGCGCAGAGGGAAGCGCGCCGCGTTTGGGACGCGGAGGTCGACGGTTCAAGTCCGTCCACCCCGACTTTTATTATCGGCATTGGAGCAGCGGGGATTGTTTTTCCACGATAATACTTTCTTTATTTGGTTTCCCAGGATTGGTTCGGACATCAATGGCCAGAAAAGGGCTGGTATAATCCAAGAAAATCACTGAAGTCTCAACAAAATTGCCATGAGAACAATAGACCTTTCTAAATATCAAGCTGAATCCGGGATCGTCGGTGCCTTCAAGAACCTTCAAGGAATACTTTCTTATGGTTTTTCATGGTATCAGAGTCGAAAAAGCCAGGAAGAATTAATCCCAATTCTTGATTCAGTTTTAGGCAACAACTTTGTCCTGCTTAGAGATATCAATATCCCCAAAGTCAATCATCCAATTCCATTGGTCTTAATCGCTCCTTCCGGCTTGTATGTCATCAACCCCAAAAATATCTCTGGCTATTTTCGGGCAGAAGGAAAACGCTGGGAAAAGTTAGGGCGGAATGATGAATATGAACTGGACCCAAATAACTTAATTCGCGAAACCTGGTTGTACACCAAGACAATCGAAGGATACTTTAAACAGCACAATTTCAGCGTAAAGATGGACCGAGGAATCATGATTTTTGTCTCCCCGGAAACCAGCGTTGAATCTATCCGTCCCCGAGCGCGGGTGATCCGGGCTGATGGAATTATCAATTTTGCACGTGAAATTGCAACAGAAAAGGCCATATTCAGCGATATTGATCTCCGCACTGCGCTGAACTTACTGACCAAACCCAGGCTTCCTAAAAAACCGAAAAAAGAAGTTAAAGAAGTTCCGGAGGAGCCAAAAAATATCCCGGCTCCCAAACCCAGTAAGTTTGACGAGAACATAGAAAAAATTGGCCAGGTAACAGATCGAGCAAACTTCACCCGGCGGGAATGGGTCATTATTGGAATATTAATTGCGCTGGTTATCCTTGTTTTAGTTGCTCTGATCACCTTTGTAATCTTCACATTATAAAAACAAAACGGACCGTGCGTGGAAACCCCCTTTCTTTCCCTGATCATCCCAGCCTTTAATGAAGAACACAGGTTGCCCCGCACCCTGGATCAAGTCTCAAAATTCCTGGAACAGCAGTCCTACTCATTTGAAGTCCTGGTTGTAGACAATGCCAGTACGGACAATACTTCAAAAATTGTTAAGGAATTTTCGGAGCACCATTCTTATCTCCATGGAATAAGAGAACCTATACCTGGAAAAGGGTCAGCGGTCCGAACCGGAATGCTGGCAGCCCGCGGAAGCTACCGGTTCATGGCAGATGCCGATCTCTCCATGCCGATTGATCAAATTCCCCGTTTTCTCCCTCCCCTCACTGAGAATGTCGAAATTGCAATTGGCTCCCGGGAAGCGGAGGGAGCGGTTCGTTTTGAAGAACCCATATTCAGACATCTCGGAGGCCGCGGTATGAATACCATGATTCAACTGCTGGCACTGCCCGGTCTGCAGGATACGCAATGCGGTTTTAAATGCTTCACTGCCCGGAGCGCTGAAGATTTGTTCCGCAGTCAAACAATGACTGGATGGTCTTTTGATATCGAACTGCTGTTTATTGCCCGCCGGCGCGGTTACCGAATTCAGGAAATCGCCATCCCCTGGTACTACCGGCAGGAAAGCAAAGTCAATCCTGTCAAAGATTCTTTTCAGATGCTGATTGATCTGCTGACTATCCGCCAGAATGCTTCCCGCGGAGTTTATGACAAAAAGAATTGACCCGTCCCTGATCCCGAATAGACCCGACCTCAAATTTGAGTCTGCTCTCTGGGACTGTGGTTTTTCCCGGGTGGCAGGAATCGATGAGGCGGGGCGGGGGTGCCTGGCTGGACCGGTTGCTGCCGGGGCAGTGCTTCTCCCGGCAGCACTGGATCAGTTCAAAGCACTTTCTAATGTAATGGACTCCAAACAAATTTCAGCTGCTCAACGTCTGGAAGCCAGGCAGCAGATCCTGGAAACAGCACTTTCCTGGGGAATTGGCTTCGCTTCAGCCCGGGAAATCGACAGCCTGGGAATTGTACCTGCCACAAAGCTGGCTGCCATGCGAGCAATTTCGAAGCTTTCCGTCAACCCGGATTATTTACTGCTGGATTATCTGACCCTTCCGGATCTAACCCATCCGCAAACCAGTTTGATCAAAGGGGATGCCAGATCCCTGAGTATTGCCTGTGCTTCAATCCTGGCCAAAACCGAGCGGGATGCCTGGATGGTCCAAAAGGCTGATTCCTTTCCTGTTTACGATTGGAAATCCAACAAGGGTTACGGGACCCAGAAACATCGTTCCGCAATTATAGAACATGGTCCAAGCCCAGAACACCGCCGGAGCTTCGCTCCCCTCAAAGAACAAATTCTGCAGCGGAGGCTGTTTGATGAAAACACCTTCAACTAAGAAATTTGGAAGCTGGAACAGCCCTATTTCACCCCAGATTGCCGGAGATTTAATTGAGTTATCTGAACCGCACTGGACCGCCAGCGGTAATTTCGCCTGGCGTGAACGGCAGTCTGATCGGTCAAGAATCCAGATCCTCCCGGCCGATTCCAATACTGTTCAGACTTTACCATTCCCCGAAAACATTGGCGGCGGTATTCTCTACGGAGGCGGAAGCTTCACATCTTCCGGAGATGTCCTGTATCTGATTCAATCCCGGACAGCCCGCATCTTCCGGTCCCGGGCCGGGGAGGGAACCCCGGAACTGCTGGTTGATCTGCCGGGCAGGGCAGCTGCCCCCCGGATTTCCCCGGACCAAACCAGGCTTATTTTCATTCATTCTCACCAGGACCGGGATTCCATCAAGACCTTTAACCTTGAAAACCCGGGTCAACCTCAAGACCTGGTGACAGGGGCTGATTTTTATAATTATCTCCGCTGGTCACCAAGCGGTAAAAAAATCGCCTGGGTCAGCTGGGATCATCCAGATATGCCCTGGGACAACAGCCGGCTGGAGATTGCTGATTTCAGTTCGAATGGTGCCATCCAAAAAACCCAAAGAATAGCAGGAGGAGATGGATGCTCGATCATTCAGCCGGAATTCTCGCCAGACGGCTGCTTTCTGGCCTATGTCTCAGATGTCTCTGGCTGGTGGCAGATTTATCTTTACGAACTGGACTCTGGACAGCACAGACAGCTGACTTATTTTCCTGCTGAGCACGGACTGCCTCCCTGGCTCCAGAATCAGTGTTTTTATGATTTCAGCCCCGACGGGAAACGGATGTTCTTCATCCGCAACCACCAGGCAGCTGCCAGCCTGTGGAAAATTGAAATCAAATCAGGGAAAGAAACTCAAATTCAGCTCGATGAGGATTACACCTGGCTGGAAGATCTGGCTGTATCCCCCCGAGATGGCAGACTGGCGATGATAGCCTCCAGCTGGGATACGCCCCAGAGAGTGATCATTGCAAACCAAAATGGAGCAACAAAAAACATTCAAAAATCTGAGAATGCCCCCCTTCCCCGGAAGTTTTTCTCAAAACCTGCGTCGATCGAATGGGAGGACAATGGCGGTGAAACAATTCACGGTCTTTTCTATCCACCCCACCATCCAGAGTACCAGGATGACGGGCAGCCACCCCTGCTGTGCATCATCCACAGCGGCCCAACCCGCCAGAAGTGGCTTGATTTCCACCCCCGGACGCAGTACTTCACCAGCCGGGGTTTTGCAGTTCTGGAGGTCAACTACCGGGGTTCCACCGGGTATGGAAGAGCGTACCGTGATGCTCTCCAGGGAAAATGGGGAGTGATTGACGTCGCAGATGCTGTTAGCGGAGCCGGATATGTCACCCGGCAGGGTCTGGCGGATCAGGAAAAAACAGCCTTGTTCGGCAGCAGCGCCGGGGGATACACAGTTTTTCAGACATTGGTTCAACATCCAGGTATGTTTCAGGCTGCGGTGTCTCTCTACGGAATTGCCAACCAGCTGACTTTGATGGAAAATCCACCAAAATTTGAGCGCTGCTATTCGGAATGGCTGATTGGACCCTACCCCGAAGCTGCTGACCTCTACAAAGAAAGATCTCCCTTGTTTTCCGCAGATCAAATCCAGGACCCGGTAGCGATTTTCCAGGGAGGACAGGACCCAATTGTCCCCCAGGATCAAGCAGACCAGATGATCCGGGAGCTTAAGAAGAACCGGATTCCCCACCTTTACCAGCTGTATCCCGAAGAAAGCCACGGATTCAAAAAAAGTGAAAATGTGGTGGACTGCTTCCAGCGGATCGACCAGTTTCTGCAAAAATATCTTCTTTCCAGATAAACCCCGTCAGAATCAGGCAGGTTAATTTTAGGAGAATTAGCGATGAAAACCATATCCATTCTAGGCGCCGGACGGGTAGGAAGCGCGATTATCCGAGATCTAAGCCGCGATCAAAAGTATCAAATCATCGCTTACGATCAAGACCCGGCTGCCCTGGAGAAAGTTAAGGACCTGGATCACGTGGAATGGATCCTGGCCGATCTGTCTGATCTGGAGCCACTTTCCAGCGATCTTGATGATTGTGATCTGGTAATCAGCGCAGTCCCCGGGGGAATTGGTTTTCAAATTCTCAAACAAATCCTTCAAATCGGGAAAAATGTTGTTGATATCTCCTTTTTCCCGGAAGATCCCTTTGATCTGGATCCTCTAGCCCGTGAAAATAATCTGACTGCCGTGGTGGACTGCGGTGTTGCACCCGGCTTGTGCAATATGATTGCAGGGCATGTTGTCGAAAAGTGGGATGAAACACTTACCTACACCTGTTATGTCGGCGGCCTACCGGTGGAGCGGACAGTCCCCTATCAATACAAGGCTGTCTTCTCTCCAGCAGATGTGCTGGAAGAATACACCCGCCCTGCCCGCTTGATGCGCGGAGGGGAAATTGTCACCCTGCCCGCCCTTTCCGAGCTCGAACACATTCATTTTCCTGGTTTGGGAAGCTTAGAGGCTTTCAACACGGATGGTTTGCGAACTTTGTTGAAAACTCTGCCGATCCGGGATATGACAGAAAAAACTCTCCGCTACCCAGGTCACGCCCGACTGATGGAAATCTTCCGTGACAGCGGCTTCTTTTCACCTGAACTAATCCGGATTGATGGACAGTCGATTTCACCCCTATCGCTGACCTCCAGGCTGCTCTTCAAAGAATGGCACCTGGAACCGGGCGAAAAAGATCTGACTGTGATGAAGGTAATTCTGAGCGGGACCAAAAATCAGGAAAAGACTGCCGTGCAGTTTGATCTCATTGATCATTATGATCCGGAGCAGGGAGTATCGTCCATGTCCCGCACAACAGGATACACATGCGCAATCATTGCCCGGCAGATGCTGGAAGGTATGATTCCGGAAATTGGGATCTGCCCCCCGGAAATAATTGGACGCCATGCTGGCTGCTATCTAGATCTGATTAAAAATCTCGCTGAGCGCGGGATTGATCTTCAGCAGTCCATTCCTGAATGAGGGATCCAGGAGTACAATCAGCATAGGCGAGGAGGAAAAATGGAGAAAATGTTTTGCTTCAGACGGAAATGGAAAAATGGCCACCCCGTGTTAGTATACAGAAA
>CAZTWV010000007.1:0-73233 GCA_964618295.1 uncultured Anaerolineales bacterium
AGAAAATCAGCCGGAGGCTGGAAAAAGACCCGGAGAACAAAAAACTCAAAAAGGCTAAACGGGATCTGGAAAAAGATTTCATCCCCCGGGAAGAGAAGTATGAACGGTATGAAGAAACCTTCCAGGGCAGAAACAGCTTCTCCAAGACGGATGAGGACGCCACCTTCATGAGAATGAAGGAAGACCACATGAGAAATGGGCAGCTGAAGCCAGGGTACAACATCCAGATGGGCACCGAGGGACAATTCATCACGGGATTCAGCATTCATCAGCGGGCGGGGGATACCAGCTGTTTGAAAAATCACCTGGAACAGCGGAAGCAATGGTTGGGGGAAGATCCGCAGATCTTGATCGCCGATGCGGGATATGGCAGTGAGGAAAATTATGCGTATTTACAGGAGAAAAAGATCACTCCCTATGTGAAGTACAACCATTTCCACGAAGAGCAGAAGCGCAATTATCGCAAGAAGAACCCATACCGGCAAGACAACTTTCGCTACCTGCCTGAGAAAGATCAGTATCAGTGTCCGGAGGGAAAGTGGCTGACCTATCAATTTACCAAAGAAGTGACCAGCTACAACGGATATCCCAGTCAGCGCAGGGTGTATGAATGTGTGGATTGCGCGGGTTGTCCAGTGAAAGAAGAATGTACCCGTTCGAAGTACAACCGGAGATTGTATATTGGGGAAGAGCTTCGGGCGATGAGAAGCCGGGCCAGCGAGCTGCTTCAGTCTCCTGAGGGGGTGAAGCTGCGGTCCCAGCGCCCGATTGAAGTGGAAGCTGTGTATGGCCGCTTGAAACACAACTGGAGTTTTCGAAGGTTTTTATTGAGGGGAATCGGAAAAGTGAAAGTAGAGTGGGGGCTTTTATCTATAGCTCACAATATGGCGAAAGTGGCGGTTCAATAGCCGTCACTTTTTTTGTTTTTTTTATTCACCTCATCCAGGATGATGGAAAAAGCAAAAGGGGCTGCTTTTTAGACAGCCCCTTTTTGGTTTAATTTAGAAAGTAAAGAGGCTTATTCGACGACAAAAGTGATTTTGAGATTGAGGCGGTACTTGGCAACTGTGTTGTTATCCACAATGGCCTGGATACCTTCCACGTAAACATGCTTGATTTCCCGGACAGTATTGGATGCTTCTTTGATGCCGTTCTCAATGGCATCTTCCACGCTGGATCCTTCCGCTAAAATTTCAATGACTTTGGCCAGGGACATGGTTTCCTCCTCTAAATTAATCAGGTTTGTGTTTTGATTTTAACCGGAGGATTGGCATCCAGGACAGGGAAGATGGGGATTCCAATAAGATTCTAATCTTTGAGACCCGTCTGAGAGGTTGAAATAAAAGGCTGAACAACGGATATGGTGCCATCTTTGTGCCAGATCTCATAACAGGGCGGTGAATTTTCTTGAATAGATAGGGATTGGTTCTGAACCCAGAAGAGAACATTATCCCAGATTTCAAGAATTTCCGGATACTTACTGCTGGCTTTTGAGGCTCTGCCCACCGCAGCCTGGTGCTCAGGTATTTCCCGCAGCTGGATGTCCTCTTTAGGAGCAGCCGGTTCGGCTGCCGGCCAGCAAATCTCTACCGGTCCGTCATCAACTTCGTTGACGGGTCCATAAAAGAAGCAAAGCGGGTCTCCTACCAGTTCGGTTCTCTGAATCCGGGAGAGTTCCTGGATTTGTTCCAGCGCCCGGGGGATAAAGGTGTGGAAATCCGGCACGGTGATGGATCGATACAGGCTGTACGCCTGACAGGCCGGGAAGTGCTGCTGTGACACAACAGTAGCCATGGGAGCATACTCCTTTTTGAGTGCAAAAATGACTTTCCGGGTCGCCTGCCGGATCTCTTCCACCTGGTTTTCAAACCTAGCGGAACAGGACTGAACTGCATTTAGGGCCTCCTGATCGGTCCGGGCCTCCAGCACCTGGCTGATATCTTCGAGCGGCATTTCCATCGATCTCAGTAAGCGGATCACGCGGGCTTTTTCCAGCTGGTCGGAGCGGTAATAGCGGTATCCGCTTTGGGGATCAACATGATCCGGCTGCAGGATGCCGATTTTTTCATAGTAGCGGAGAGCCTTACGGGTCAACTGCGCGGCCTGGGCAAAGCGTCCAGTTGACAGCCCCGGCTTTTGTTGTGGTTCAAAATTTGAGTTCATGGGTTCAGTATACACCTGGCCCCAGGGGCCGGGTCAAGGGCTTCTTGCAAGCTGACCTCGGCCAATGAATGATGTACAATGAGTTCATCGGTGACCATTAAAAAACGAGGAGTAGATGTGTTTACGGATCCCAATACGCTCACCCCGCAAGAAGAACTGGATTATCTGAGGGAAATTTACGGGGAAGGACAGCCAGGCCGGCTGATTGAAATCCTGACAGACTCATTTAATGTGCTCCAGAATCGGGCCCAGATGCTGCTGAGCCTGATTACCATCACCCTCACCATTACCGGTTTTTCTGGTCCGGGGATTGCCCGTTCCAGCCTGACAGCCCGGATCGCGATCGCTTCTGGGCTGGTCTTTGTTCTGATTTCTGCTTTAATATTGATGGCCGGTCCGCTGCGTTTGAACTGGGGGACCCGGACCCGGGAAGGCAGTCTGGATGAAACCCTGATCCAGCTGATTGTGCAGCGCAATCAGCGCACCGATCGCTATCACACAGCTGCGGTATGCTTGGTGATCGGCCTGGTTGGATATGTCAGCAGCCTGATCAGTTTTTTAATTACCGGATGAAGTCAATATATGACTTTTAACTTTTCCCACGCTTAGAAAAGGAGGCTGAAAGATGGAGGAGCAGCTGGATTTACTGAACTGGATGGAGCAGGTCCGGGTCGGGCTGCGGCATCTAGCCGGGGAAGTAGAACTCGATCTAGAGATCACGCCGGGCTGGACGGTGAAGGAAGTTTTGTGCCATATTTCCGGCTGGGATCTGGTGACTGAAAAAGCGCTCCAGGCTCACCTGGATGGTGGGATGTATTTACTTGAAACCATGGATATTGATGCCTGTAATCGGGAAATGGTATCCAGGCGGCGCGGTCTTTCCCTGGATGAGATCATCCAGGATTTTGGTTTATCCCGTCAGAAATTAATCTCAACTATCAAATTACTATCTGCGTCGGATCTCGATCAGGAAATCATCTTTCCCTGGGGCGAAGAAGGCACCATCCTGGAAATGCTGGAGACTATAGTTGGTCATGAGCAGGAGCACAGTGAGGAAATTGCCCGCCAGGTTAGTTAAGGATGTATTTTGAATGTTTATCAGGGGTGAATACTCATCAATTTCTAATTCTGTCAGGTGTTAGTTTCCTTCCGATTTGTTTATGATATGGGAAGAGTGCTGATTTTTTGTTAAATCTTTTATTGGTTGAGAAGGTGGTCTAATTGATAAATATCTTTCGAGTGCTGCACTTCCTCAGCGGTACTGCCTGGCTGGGAGAGGTGCTGACGATTAATTTTGTACTGCTTCCTGCCCTGAGGGATCTCCCGGCTGACCGGAAACCAGAGTTCATTCGCAATATTTTTCCCCGAATATTTAAACTGGCATCAATCCTGGCGCTGACAGCAGTGTTCTCCGGAGCGGTTCTGGTTACCCTGTCTGCTTCCTGGGATAAGGTGCTTCTTCGTCCGTTTAATCGCTGGGGCGCTGCGATTCTGGCTGGGGGAATCCTGGGCTTGTTGTTGACCGCATTTCATATTGTGGTGGAGAGTAAACTGCAGCCGCTTGTCCGCCGTCTTTCAAATGAAGGGGATTCAAAGGACCTGAAGAGAATATTGCGATTTTTCAATCTGGTTCCAAGAACCGGGCTCGGGGTGATCCTGGTGATCACACTTTTGATGATTGCGGCTGCTGATTGGTTGTAGTTTGAAACCCCCGGAGGGAAGCAATGTCACAAAATGAACAGCTGATATTTTTGTTTTCAATACCACTTTGACACAATCTCCCATCTCATGAACCAAGCCCGGAAGTTATCTAAAGAAGAATACCAGGATGATTTTGGTATCAAATGGGGTTCCATCCATGAACTTCTGTTCCATATTCTGGCAACCGATCAGGGCTACCGGGTAGCTTTGATCACCGGCCGCCGACCACCCCCGCTCCGTTTGGAAGATTTTCCGGATCTCGAGTCCCTGCTGGCCCTGCAGGAAACAGAATCTGCTGATTGGAGTGATTATCTGCTGGATCTGGAGAGTTTTCAGGTGGAACAGGAAGTAGAACTGCGGGCTGGACCGGACCGGGTCTTCCGCTTTCCGCGCTGGACTATTTTTCAGCACATCCTGCTGCACGGAATGCAGCACCAGGCCGAGATTGCTGCTAGATTGACGGAGTTCGGACATTCCCCGGGCGATCTGGATCTGGTTTTTTACCGCGGATAGCACACAGTTATTTTTTGAATCCAATCTTTCCTAGATATGGTTCTCCCTTAATAATCAAACATTCCGGCAATTTTCGCCGGAATGTTTTGTAAGGAGGAGAAACTATGGAAGCAGACTGAGGATGTCTGCCAGGTTAGACTTATTTCAGGCTGTTTCGTAGCCTTCTGATTTGCTGAGGTCCATAGCAACTTTGGTGATCAGAACCCCGTAAATCACTTTAGCGACGATGTCCGCTGTGGTGAACACCAGCTGGCGAACAACCATGCCGTCAGCAGTGGGCCAGATAGCCGGAATAATGTAAGCGAGCGGGTAGAAGGACCAGAAGACCACAAAGATCCAGCGGATGAACTTCAGGGTGCCCACGGCGGCTTCCGGCATGCGCGGCAGCGCCTTTCCAATTTCGGACCAGGCCAGGTAGAGCAGTACAATATAGAAGATTGTGCTGACGCCACCCCAAATCCAGAGGTTGGTCAGGCTGCCGGTCTCGTAAAACTGGCCGATATAACCGAGAATAATCATGGCTGCTCCGGAACCAACGAACAGTGTTCCTAAACGCCGGCTTTCAGAGCGGGTCAGGCCAAGAATGATCACCAGCTGCAGGAGCAGCAAGGGGACATCGATCAGCCAGTTCAGATAGCGGAAACCGTTCGAGAACATGCCTTCTTCCCCCCGAATGAAGAATCCATCCTGAAGAATGAAGGTGTTCTGCCAGCTCTGGGACTGGGCATAGAGCAGCAGGAAAGCCGAGACCATCACGATTGAACCCAGCACCGATGCGATCCGGTAGCGGGGTGAGACGTCCCGCATGGTCGCAAAGAAATACACAAAGCCGGCAGCCTGTGCCGCGAAGCCCAGGACCAGGATGTGGGCAATGATCTGGAATTGAACGGGATTGTAGGTGAGGAAATTTTCAATATTCATAAATAACTCCTGTTTTTTATGTTTTCTATAACTTAGATAACATCAATATACAATATATTACAACATTTGTCAAGCAATTGCACAGGTAATATATAGATAAGAAGGGTTGGTCCGGGATGTAATTTTACCGGATCAAAACACATTACCGTGGTACAGTTTTAATAAGGTTGTCATTTTCAGGAGATATCTATGGGCGGTGGTTATCATCTGGACCCGGACCGTTACTCAATAGATCAATTTGAGGAGAATCTGAGCTCCCGGGACATGATTCCCAGCCGGGTTTTGTTAAAGGAAGATCTGGGACGGAGATTTGAAGTGTTACGAGAGTTTGGTTTGAACTCTCTTGGGAATCTGCTGCGGGTTTTGAAAACCAAGTCGAAAATTGCCTCTTTCTCCGAACAATCCGGAATCCCGCTGGATTATCTGGTCCTGCTCAACCGGGAAGCCAGGAGCTATCTTCCGAACCCGGTCCGCCTGGAAAGATTTTCTGGCATTCCGGATACCATTGTTAAAGCGCTTCAGGCTCAGGGCATCACCCATTCCCGCCATCTTTTTGAACGGGCTCAAAACCCGCAAGACCGGGTTGAGCTTGCCCGCCAGGCAGGAATTCCCCTTGCCGTCCTGATGGAATTGCTCTGTCTTTCAGACCTGGTCCGGCTGTACGGATTTGGACCGGTCTTTGCCCGCATGGTATATGATGTCGGGATCCGAACGGTAGAAGAGATCCTTTCATATTCTCCTGCAGAAGTGATAGAAATCTATGAACGGGAAAGCGGGCAGAAGGCCGACTTCGGCCCGGGAGATATTCTATTCAGCCTGGAGGTGGCCCGGGCTCTGGATCTGGTAGTAAGACTTGATCTGTAGATGCAGTGTAAATGCAAAAATGTAGGGCTCAAAAACGACGAGATAAATCCAAGGAAAGCTGTGTCAGAACCCGGGCTTGAAACAAAACCAAACGGAAAGAGCGGCAAACGATTTCCCTGGCTGACCTCGCGGCTGCTGATAAAATTGATCGGCCTGTACTCCGTCTCAGCACTGGGTTTGATCTCTTTCTTTGTGCTGGCTTCGGATGCTCCACCCTCAGAAAAAGCGACGATCAAAATGGGTCTGGGTCTCAATTTGATCTGGGTTGTTTTCCTGGGATCATTGATGGTCCGATTCAAGGATCCAATCCGGCGTATGATTAGAAAGATCCGCCTCCCCTGGGGACTGGTTTTTTTCCTGTTTTGCACTGGTTTGGCTCTGCTGGAAGAAGCTGTGACTGTCAGCCTGACCAACCTGGCTCCGCTGTTCGGTGTGGAGGTGGGGCAAGCCTTAATCACAGCTTCAGCCAATTACCTTCACACGGCGCTCTTTCACAGCGTGATTGTCTTTCTGCCGATGTTTCTGATTTGGGCTGTCCTGCTGCGGTTTTTTGATTTTCCAGCGACCCATGTCTTCCTGCTGTTTGGTTTGACCGGATCCCTGGCGGAAATCAGCATGAGTCCGACCAATCTTCTGGCGGGTTTCTGGGTATTTGTCTACGGATTGATGGTCTACCTTCCGGCTTATTCTTTACCCCGGGACCGGGGAGCCCGCAGGCCGCCCTGGTGGGCTTATCCACTGGCAGCGCTTCTCCCCCTGCTGTCCCCAATTCTGCTGCTGCCTCTGGCGCCGCTGTTGAATTTTCTTTGGGACCGGATGGATCCGGTCTTTTTTGTCGAGTCCAGCTGGGGGTAAAATCAGTATCAAGCTGTTTTAAAATTAGATGGCAGGTTGATAAATCATGGGAAGTAAGGTGTTTTTTTGGCGGTGTCACTGCTTAAGCAATTATCCCGAACCTCAGTTGGCCCGGGACAATTGCTAAGGAGGAGAAACTTTATTTGCAGACCCCACCAGATCTGCACGGAGTATTTTCAATCTGATTACTAAAATCCAAAACTGGTGATGCGTATTTCCGTTTGTATATTGATTTCATTTTGAATTTGTGTCTGGTTCTTCATTGTGAACCTCCATTTTTTTTGTTTGTTTCTGCCTTATAGACTGCAGGTTGCGCGAATTTCTTACCAGTATTTGTCAAGTTAATGCAAAGCTAATATTGGGGTGTTTGAGGGGGGATGGGGGATGATCTTTGCGGGAGATCCCCGAAAATAATCTCGGGTTCAAGGAGGATGGAAAATGACTGAAAAGGCATTTCAGCAGTACTATCCGGAGGAGCTGGCGCACTGCTACGGCTGCGGTTATTTGAATCTCCGCGGTCATCAGCTGCAAAGCCGCTGGGAGGGAGATGAAACGGTGGCCCGCTTTCAACCCGAGCCCTATCACACTGCGGTGCCGGGGTTCGTCTACGGTGGTCTGCTGGCGTCCCTGCTGGACTGCCACGGCACCGGGACTGCTGCAGCTGCTGCGTACCGGGCCCAGGGACGGGAGATGGATACCGATCCGCCGCTGCGCTTTGTGACGGCTTCGCTTCAGGCCGATTATATAAAACCCACTCCCCTGGGAATTACGTTAGAAATCCGGGGCCGGGTGGCGGAAATTACGGAGCGAAAAGTGGTGGTGGAAGAAACCATCAGCGCCGCGGGAGAAATCACGGTCCGGGGCCGGGTAGTAGCAGTCCTGATGCCAGAGGGCTTTCTGGATCGGGATTGATGGTAAAAAAGAAAAAGGACGGCCGTGGGACCGTCCTTGGTGGGGTCAGCTAAACATGGCAGCGTTTTCCGGATCAGCAAAGAATCCGGCTGCATCTTCCATAGATTCCGGGAAACCCTCCAGCCAGTCCGGGTATTCAGCACTCAGCACCCTGTCGGACATGGGCAAATAGGGCTTGATGTCCAGTAGTGGGGTTTGGTCCAGGGCGTCAATCCAGGCCAGATCAACCAGACCCGTTTCCTGGTTGACGTTCAGTAGATAGCAGGTGGTGATCCCGATGGGATTGGGCCGGGATTCGGATCGGTTGGCAAAAACGCCGGATTGGATTCCGGGGGCGTATGGCAGGTCAAGCACCAGATTGCCTTCCCGCCCTGCAGGATTGTCCATCCGGTCTGCCCACCAGAAAATGATAGCGTGTGTACACTTTTCCAGACCCTGCAGCCCGGCCCGGTACACCGGATCGAGCTCGAGCTGGTATTGTCCCCGGTCTTCCTGGACCCGGATTGTGCCAATCGGCCGTAGTTCAAATTTTGGTTTCATGTTTTTCTCCTTATCATTCCGATTAACTATTTTCTTTATCAATATTCCCCAGCCGCTGGATCAGTTTTTCTAAAAAATCGAGTTCAGCATCCCCCAGGGAAAATCCGTACTTAAAGAGTTCATCAACTGGAAAACGGGATAATCCCAGATCCTTGAGTGCATCCAGTTCGTCATGCTGGCGCTTCAGATCTGCTTTAAGCCAATCTCGATATTCCAGCACTGCATCCCGGGCTTCGGCAGCCGAGATCTTCCAGAGATTGTGCAGCCCCATCAGAAAGTTGGTGTAGGTGATTCGGGGCCGGGCCAGGGCGTCCAGCGTGGCTGTTTTCCAGACCTCTTCCCCGCTAGGAGTGATCCGGTATACCTTGCGGGGAGCACCGCGCGGGTTTGATTGCGAGGGAGCAGGTTCTATCCAGCCCTTATTTTCCAGCTTGTTGAGCAGGTAGTAAATGGACGATGTGGAAAGATCGGTCCAGACCCGCATGTTGCGGTCGGTGATCAACTGCTCAATCTGGTACCCGTGCAGGGGCTGCTCGCAGAACAAGCTCAGGACCACCAGCTCTGCATCGGTCAATACAGGTTCTTGGGTCATCTTGTATTCCAGTACTGGAGTATTACAGTGCTGGAATAATATACGATTTCCATAATTCTGTCAAGGGTTGGAAAATTGACTATCATGGGACAGCCACTCACCCCAACAGCAGCGACTGTCCGATTCAGACCTTTGCCGGGGTCTGGCAGCTCACAGCCGAACTATCCGGTACCTGCCGGGATGGACAGGTTGATCTTCACATTGCAGAGCTGTGGTTGGAGCCCCAGCTGAAAAGTTCCTGCGGTCAGCTGGGTGCAGTACCGGGGATTACCAGCGCACCGGAGCTGGATTTGCGATTTGATCTGAATGAAGCGGGAGCGATGGATGGTTTGATAGTCGGCACACGCGACAGCGTTTTTTACGCCAATTACAGCTACCAGCTCTCTCCCAGCGATTCTCTGGAAATTGTGCCGCTGATTCCTGACCAGTAGCTGGGTTGTATTGAAAACCTGATTTAACATTATTCAAGGGTCCAGGATCTGCTACAATGAAAAATCATCTCACGTTTACTTAATTTAAATGGATTTGTATCCATGATCTCCAAACTGTCTGCCTTGAAATTGAGAAATGTTGCTTTGATTCTGCTGCTGGCGGGCTGCGGAATATTTGAAGCTGGACCGCCGGTTGCCAATCAAGAGGTCCTCACCGCCCCGGAAGGGATGACGCTGGAAGAAGCCCGGACCCTGGCCAGCCTGCAGGAGCTGGATGATTACCCGCTTTACATGATGACCTACACCGCTCCGTACGATCCCGGGCCGGAGCCGATCGGTACCAACGCTTCAGAAACCAGTAGTGAGCCAGCCTGGGGCTGTTCTCTATTTGCAGCACTCGGTAATCCGGAGGGGATCCTGCTGGGCCGAAACTTTGACTGGGATTACAGTCCTGTTCTGCTGCTGCAGACGGATCCGCCGGAGGGGTTTGCTGCGCTATCGATGGTCGACATAGCTTATCTGGGTTTTGCAGGACAGCAGGCTGACGGTGTGGCTGAGCTCCCGCTTAAGGAGAGGGCCGGGCTGCTGGATGCCCCATACCTGCCGTTTGATGGCATGAACGAAGCCGGTCTGGCCGTGGGAATGGCAGCCGTCCAATTTCGCCCGGCTGCAGCAAATCCCTCCCGTCCCAAGGTGGATACTTTGATGGTGATCCGGATGGTGCTCGATCAGGCAGCTACGGTTGCGCAGGCTGTCGAAATCTTCTCCGCTTATCAAATTGATATGACTGACACGACGCCGATCCACTACCTGGTAGCGGATGCTTCCGGACGGTCCGCGCTGGTTGAATACACCAGAAACGGTTTGGAAGTACTTTACAATCAGGGGCCCTGGCAGGCAGCTACCAATTTCCTGGTGGCGGAAAGCGGTGCAGATCCCTCCGGACAGTGCTGGCGCTATGATCATCTGGAGCGTGAATTAGCAACCACGGATGGGAGCCTCACCCCCGGGGAGGGACTGGATTTGCTTTCGGCTGTGTCCCAGCCTTCGACCCAGTGGTCGATTGTCTATGACTTAAGCGAGCTGAAAGTCCTGATCGCCGTGGGCCAGGATTACCGCCGACCGATCTCGCCGGAAATTTCTCTGGATCCCTAACGATCAAGATATCGATAAGTGATGATGCAGAATCCGGAACCAGGAAATCTGCCGGTTTGATGGGATTGCTGCAAGCTTACACTGACCCGGATCATACGGGTCTGATTCGTTAAATAGCGGTATCATACTGGATATCTGCTGCAGTAACACATCACCCCGGGTTTGGTAGGAGGTTGAGATGGACGAGGATTCAATCCAAAACACACAAGTGGAACTCCGATCCAACAGGAAGCTGCTGGGATTAGCCCTCCAGACGGTAAGTGCAGTCAGTCTGGTGCTGATTGCCGCCGGGATGATTATTCTGCCGGTTTTGCTTTTCAAGGGAGCTGAATCAGCTCAGTCCGTACTGGCTGCTGCCTCAGGCGAAGCTCAAGATCTAGCTAATTTGGCCGCAAGTTTGAGAAGGGATCTGGATCAAAGCAATCAAGTTCTGTTATCCACAGTGAATTTATTTGAAGAGATCGATAACCTATTGGAATCCAGTCAACCCCTGGTGAATGATACTTCACTGCTCTTGCGAGAAACGGTACCCAACCTGATCGAAGAGACCAGTGCGGCGCTGACAGCTGCTGAAGATGGGGCCCGGGCTGTTGATCAGGTGCTTCGGAATCTGGCCCGGATCAGATTTATTACCGGAGTGGAGTATGATCCGGAGCAATCTCTGGATGCCGGGATTGCCGCGGCTGGTGAAAGCCTGGAGCCTCTGCCGGATGCCCTGCAGGAATTGGGTGCAGCACTGGAAAATTCCGGGTCCGGTTTAGAGGATTTTCGAAAGGAACTGAGAGGGTTTTCAACCGAGCTGAATATTTTTTTGGATCGGATTTCCCGGGAGCAGGACCGGTTGAATGAATTATCCGACCAGTTGGATGAATTTTCTGATCGGTTGGAAAAACTGGGAACCAGGATCAGACCCGCGGCATTGACTCTCAGTATGGTCAGCGAGCTGGTTCTGGCAGGGCAAATAGTGATTCAGCTGGCGCTTTTCACTTATGGACGGGAGCTGAGAAAGAGCAGCGGGATCTAACTAGCCTTCCTGACCGATTGGTTTTGAGGGCTGCTGCGTGTTTGAAGGATTGACCAGCTCAAGCAGCACAGCTGCTGCCAGCAGTAACAGCGCCTGAAAAAGAAAGACGCGGGCTGGTATCGGGTGGACCAGGCCCAGGGTGAAATTGGTCATGAAATGGATCAGTACAGCGGAAAGGATGCTGCGGTTGGTGTGGTTATAGATCCAGGTGAAAAGAATGCTGAGGGGGAAAATCTGCAGCAGGAAAATCCAAAATTCAAAGCTGCCCACACCCCAGGTGTGCTGGGTGGTGCCATCCATAAAGAACAGCGGCAGGTGCCAGGCCCACCAGAACGGTGCCAGGATCAGGCTGGAAAGCAGAGGGGAAAAGCGGGATTGCAGGATATCCAGAGCATATCCGCGCCAGCCCAGCTCCTCAGAGAGCGGTCCGGTGAAAATCCCCAAAAGTATCATACCGATCAAAGCCGCTGGCTGCTCAGCGATTAATGAGAGTGTTTCCAGGTCGGGAAGCTCACCGCCCAGCAGCTGGTGCAGCAGCAGACTGAGGCTGTAAACCGCTGGAAAGATCAGGAAAATCAGCCCATAAATCCTACCAGGAATCATCTTGAAGATGAATAACCGGTTCCAGAATTCCTGCCTGGTTTCCGGGCTTCGGCCGCGGTATACCAGCCAGAGGGCTGCCAGGGAAGGTCCAAACCCGCCCAGCAGGAAAGGAATACCCCAGGGGGAATTGGTGAAGTTGCTGCCGAACAGCGCCGAAGGGACCCACATCAGCCAGCTGAAGGCGAAGGTCAGGCCGAGAAAGACAATGAAATTTTTCCGATTTATTTGATTGTTCATTTTCTCTTCTCTACTTCAAGTTCCAGGTATTGTAATGGAATTTGAGATTTACTTGTCAATTATTTTCCTGCTAGGGCTGCAAAACTCCCTCTGTCTCGCCCTCAACGGCGATGACGACTTCGTCCACGGTGTCAAACTGGGTCAGGGTGCGGGTGATCTGGTCCCGGATCGCGGTGACCCGGGCCGATCCGCCCCCGTAGGCCTGCATCTCCCGGGAGAAGTTCACCGTGGCTGTACCGTTTTCGATCGTCAGTCCCAGCAGCTCGACCCGGAAACCCCAGTCCGGCTGTCTCCCGGGGTAGTTGAGCACCTCTTCCGGAGAGGGCAGTGCGGTCCGGAATCCGGCCAGGTTGCGGGGCGGCGGACCCCACAGCAGTTCCTCCACTGCGCTGCGTTCGATCTCATCATTTTTGACGACATAACGCTGCTCGCTTTCCAGTTTTTCTCCCAACAGCCAGTAGAGATCGATCAGCTCTGTGTCTGGGCTGCCGCCTTGAAGTACAGCAAGATCTCGACCGGACAGAATTTCAGCGCTGCTGTTTTCCAGGATTAATACAGCCCGGCTGGTCAACGGCTGCGGCGGCTGACCTTCTGAGTCCCAATCCAGGCTGCTGATGATAATACTGGTATTCTCAGAAATTTGATTTGTGTCGATCTGTTTAGAAAGCTCGGTGCCATCCTCCCAGCGCAGGACTGCCTTGATTTGCTCTGCTCCGGAAGGGATTTGAGCCAGGATATGAAGCGGGAGCGTGACCCGGGCTCCGTCCTCCGGAAGGATCAGAATATCGCGCTCCGGCAGGAATGTGTTTTCCTCCGGGACGGGCACCAGGCGGTTTTCAGCGGCATGGTAGCGGTAGGTATCGCCCTGGGCGGTCAGGTCAATAATATAGCCGGGGGTGATCACCTGGGCATACATCTGCCCTTCTTCCGGCACACCCAGGCTGGCATCGGGAAATTCTGTTTTCTCGACGTTTTGGACCGAAACCTCTTCCAGCTTGATGCCCAATTTCTCAGCCAGATGAGCGCGGGCCTGAGATACCAGCTGGGCGGATGGGTCCAGAGAAGGACAGGCCGCCAGGGAGGCGTCCATCTCATTTTGAGTGAATTCTATATTTTCAGTGCTACCTCTGCCGACCTGGATGGATACCGTATCCACCATGGGGCCGGACGGACGCTGGGCGACTGTGGACAGACCGTAGGTGCCGTCTTCCAGACCTTCCGGGATCTGGACCACTACGGTATCAGAGAAACCAACCCCGGGCTCCAGATTGAAATCTTGTTGATGCAGCGTGTTAATCAGCGGGGTGGAATCTTTCGTGATCAGGTTGAGACATAAACGTCCGTTCCAAACCAGATCGGTTTGATTCTTGATAGTGATTTCGAACTCCCCCTTTTGGCCGGGTTGATATCCATTCACAAAACCGCTCCACTCCACGATCGTACCGTCCTCGCTTTCCGCCCGGGCTGAAAAAGACTCCCGGGGAAAGTCAGTTGGTGTGGATTCTGGATCAGGAACGGTGCTGCAGCCGGCAGTGAATAGAATACTGATGATAACGATCACCAGTCCTGCCAGCCAGATATTTGGTCTTTTATCAATAAATGTCTTCATAGAAAAATTCATTTCGGGTCCCCTTTATCGTTAATCGTACTGCTAGTTTCAGAATCAAGCAAAAACATTATAGGAAATCGGATTGATGGCCTCAAGGGATATCACCGGATCGCCGGCAAGAGATTAGCCCTTTTTACTCGTTATCACCCTTGCCTGCGACTCTGTTTGATGAGAATGATACAGCAGCCAGAAGAGCACCATTCCAAAGATGAAATTGGAGCTGGCGGTCTCGATAAAGTGCGCCTGCCGGACGACGGCCGGCATAAAGGGGTTGGGTACGATATGGGGGATATTCATCGGTAAACTCAGAAACAAGCCGGTGATCAGGGCGCCGAGAAATTTTTTTTCACGGAGCATGGAGACCACAGGAATTGAAAACGCGGTCCAGAGCAAAGCCCGGAAAGCCTGAAAAGGGATCAGGGTTGGCGTTTCTGTAATCACGTTTTTCATCTGGGCCAGGAAACTTCCCGGATCGGTGCCCTGATAGAAGGCTGCCACAGCGGGGTTTTTCCAGGCGACAAAATAACCAAAACCAAAATAGAGCAGTTCATAGAGAACGATAATTGACCCTAATTTCCAGAGCCATTCCCGGGAAGAAAAATTGGGAAGCAGTTGAATTGATTGCTGTTCATCTTTCCTGCTGATTTTTCCAAACAGTACAGCAGCAGGTAAGGAGCCCACCAGTGCCATCGCTGCACCGAGGATGAACTGACTGGTGATGAAATCCAGGGGCATGGTCAGAGCTGGTATCGAGCCGGCCCCGTAGCGTTCACCCAATGGCGTTAAGAACACCAGGGCTTCAATCTGTCCGATCAGGGTTTGCACTCCGTAAAAACTGAGTGATAATCCCAGAATCAGGGGGATTCCGCGCCAGCTGGTTTGGGTGACCACCAGAGTGAAGACCACAGCGTAAGTCAGGCAGACAAGCAGCAGCGGCAGCAGGCTGCCGGACTCCTGTTCGGTATTGAAAGCGTCCATGGGAACGACTGCGGAACTGACAGCGATCATCACGATCATCAGGATTACAGTCAGGAAGATTGTTTTAAGTAGGTTTCCAAGGATTCTTTGAGTTGTCACTGAGGTTGCTCCTTATTTACTTTCGTGAACTACTGGAGAGGAAGCATCAATATCAATCCCTCTCAGGTAAAACCTGCATCCAAGTTAAAGATAACAAGGTATTCCCTTGAACCCAACCAACAGATGAACAGGTTTAGACCCCCACCATGAGAGGATTGTTTTCCTGGTCTTTCGACCAGTGGGGAACCGGACAGCGGTTGATTGCTGGAAAGATGAGCCTCGAGTATGATCATCAAAAAGGGAATACATGAAACTTGGGAAAGGTGTCTTCAATGGATAAACAAGTTGTTGTACTTAGCGGGGGAAACAGCGGAATCGGGTACCATCTGGCAGAATCCCTGCTGAAACTGGATTACCGTGTGGCGGTTTTGGATCTCACAGGGGATCACCTTAGCGGGCTGGAAGCTTTTTATGAAGATGATTTCAACTATTTCTTCTGTGATCTCACTGAAGATCAGCCGGTCAGCCGGGCTGTCAAGTGTGTGCTGGATGCCTGGGGAAGGATTGATATTCTGGTCAACAACGCCTGCCTGGCGGTTTTCCGATCCTTTGAAAAGCGGACTGAAGCTGAAACCCGCCAGGAATTCGAGGTCAATTATTTTGGAGCGCTGCGGTTGATCCGGGCTGTGCTGCCGGGAATGAAAGCGCAGGGTGGAGGGATAATCCACAATGTCTCTTCCGGGGTAGGGATCACCGGTTTTCCGGGCCTTGTTGGTTATGCTTCCACTAAGGGAGCTGTAGAAGCCCTGACCCGCACACTGGCGCTGGAGCTTGCTTCTCACAACATAACCGTGAACCTGATTCACCCGCCGCTGACCGACACACCTTCGGCTGCACCATTGGGTGTACCTGAAGAAGTTATGACTGACCCAACGGAGGTTGGACAAAAACTGGCTGCCAGGATCGGATCCAGTCAGGATCTGATTACGCCAGATCTGACCACAAAACTGGGACTGCTGGTGAACCGGATGTTTCCGTCCTGGATGGGAAGGGTGTTGGCCCGAATGACCGAAAAAGCCAGACACGATCAGGTAGTAATTGATGGCAACTAACAGGATAAACTAACAGCTGCATATTGAAGGCGGATGATCTAAGGTATTTATAAAAAGAGCCCACATTGATGCCCGTAGAAAGCATTTGGCATCAATAATTGTTCTTTCAGCGACATAGCAATGTATTGAAAACAAGGCAACATGGATCAAGATTCAAAACCTCCGCTGGATACCTCTGGCGAGCTATTTCCAAAGTAGCAATAAACTGGCAGCCAGCTATGGATCCGATCTTCAGGACAGTCAGGCTCACCAGAAAATGATCTCCATCAGAAAGCATAAAAGTGTAACACAGGGAGGATATCCAGACCCATACAGGACAAGCAGTTGGCTGCTGTCCTCGATTGGAAGGAATTCCCCATTACACCTGCGTTACGTAGAGAGCACAATATAGTTGCTAAAGCAACTATATTGTGGATTAATGCCCGGGTGTGTTAGCTGGAAGATTAGGTTTGACTTGAATCCAAACTTTATCGGAGGGTGGAAATCCTCTATCTGATACCATTATGTAGAAAGTGAAATGATAAAGTCTCACAGCAATTTGTAAAAATTTTATTATTGAATGATGGCTTGCAAGTTGGAGGGTAAAAGAGATTATGGAGTTCGCAACTATTTATGAGCAGCAAATCCCAAAAATTGGATTGGGCACCTGGCAGATGAAGGGAGAATCCTGCCGGAGAGAGGTGCTGCAGGCCCTGAAGCTGGGCTACCGCCACCTGGACACGGCCGAGTACTACCGCAACGAAAAGGAAGTGGGACAGGCAATCCGGGAGTCCGGTGTGTCGCGGCAGGATTTATTTATCACCAGCAAAGTCTGGAGCAATCACTATCAGCGGGAAGCGGTTGTACGGGCCTGTGAGGACAGCCTGCGCAGGCTGGGTCTGGATTATCTGGACCTGTACCTGATTCACCATCCCAGCGATGCAGTGCCCCTGGAGGAAACTCTGACCGGCATGGAGGACCTGGTGCAGGCCGGGAAAACCCGTTTCATCGGGGTCAGTAATTTCCCGGTTGATCTGCTGGACCGTTCCCGGGAGCTGGTTTCCAGACCGATTTTTTACCAATCAAGTGAAATATCATCCCTACCATCAGCAGCAGGCGCTGCTTGAATACTGCCAGGAAAACCAAATTTTGCTGACCTCTTATACCCCGCTGGATAAAGGCCGTGTCCAGGGAGATGACGCTTTGAAAACGATTGGTGAGAAGTACGGGAAAACCGCTGCCCAGGTGGCCCTGCGCTGGCTGATCCAGCAGCCAATGGTGGTCACCATCCCCAAAGCATCCTCCCGCCAGCATCAGCAGGACAACCTGGAAGTTTTTGACTTTCAGCTGAACGGGGAGGAAATGGAGAGGATTGGAAACTTAGCCTGAAGGCGGTGATTTTCCAGGGAAAAAGGAGTAATCTGCGCTTGATAGAGCTTTCCTTCCATGCTACTATAAAGTAGTTTCTTTATTTTTTTCACACAGCCATCCCGGTTGTGAGAAAACCTTGTGCTTGCTTTAAACTTAATAATTGACCGGTGCTAATCTGAATACAAGAGCAGCAGCCCTGCAGATAGCGGGGGATGCCACCTCTTTTCTCCGGATTCAGATCTGCCCCGGTTTGTTTCCAGAGCCATTAAGTCGATCTAGATTCATCAGCCGCTGCAACTTAAAGGAGTGTGGGATGGCCAGCTTAATTGGAAAGGAAATCGGCAAGTACCGGATCACGGAGCGCATCGGGCGGGGGGGGATGGCCGACGTCTACCGGGGGATCCATACTCATCTGGATCGGCCGGTGGCTGTGAAGGTGCTGCACGGACACCTGATGGAAGGGGGTGATTTTATTGAACGCTTCAAACGCGAAGCCAAGGCAGTCGCCAACCTGCGCCACCCCAACATCGTTCAGGTCCATGACTTTGATATCCAGGGGGATCTGATCTTCATGGTCATGGAATACATTGACGGTACCAATCTGCAGCAGAAGCTGGTTGAACTGGATAAAACCGGGGAAAGGCTGCCGATTACCCAGATTGCCTCGATTGTCAGCGATATCGCCGCCGCCCTGGATTACGCCCACTCGCAGGGTATGCTGCACCGCGACGTCAAGCCCTCCAATATTATGCTGGATGCGGAGGGCAAAGCCTATTTGACAGATTTCGGGATTGCTAAAATCGTGGGCGACAACAAGCTGACCGCCACCGGAACATTGATTGGCACCCCGGCTTATATGTCCCCGGAGCAGGGACGGGGCGAGGAGCTGACCGAGGAAAGCGATATTTATTCTCTGGGGGTGGTCGCTTTTGAGATGCTGACCGGTCATGTTCCTTATGACGCAAAAACCCCGATTGGAATTGTCCACAAACAGATTTCGGAGCCGGTGCCCAGGATCACCGAGCTGGTGGACGGTGTCCCGGTCTCGGCCCAGGAGGTAATTGACCGGGCCCTGGCCAAGACCCCGGAAGGGCGCTTTTCGAGCGCTGATGAACTGACCGGAGCACTGCGCCTGGCCCTGGAAGCTCTCGAGGCCACGGAAGATGTGTTGGTCCAGCCCACGATTGAGATGAGTGCGGCCGAGCATGATAAATTATCGGCCCCGACCGTGACCATGGAAGCCGGGCAGTCTGAGCCGGAACCGGAAGCAGAAAAAGAGAAAACTCCGGCTGTACCTTCCGGGAGCGGCAAACTATCAACGGGTGCCTGGGTCGGGATCGGTGCCGGGGTCCTGGTCGTGGCTGCCCTGCTGTTAACTTTTGTGTTTGATGTCATCCCGCTGGGGAGAGATAAAATTCAACCCAGCTACAGTGTAGCTGGTGAGCAAGCTTTTGAGCTGGGTATGAATTACTTCTCTGTTGGTGATTTCGACTCAGCCCTGGAAGCCTTTGACGAAGCGATGGGCAGCGGATTTTTATCAGCCGATTTGTGCTACCACAGAGGAATTGCCAATCTGGAGCTGGGAGACTTCAATGGGGCCGATGATGATTTTAGTTGTGCAATTGAGATTGAGCCTGAAAACCCAGAGTTCTGGAAGCAGCGTGGGATGCTGCGGATGAATCATGATAACCCGGAGGAGGCCCTGGAAGATTTGAGCCGGGCAATCGAACTCAATCCTGAACCGGATCCCCAGGCCTACAATATGCGAGGCCTGGCCTTTATGATACTGGGAGATTTCCAGGCATGTGTCGAGGATTATTCTGTCAGTCTGGAATTTGAGCCGGAGAATCCCTGGTACGCAGTTGAACGCGGGGATTGTTTCCGGGAGATGGGGGATATCGGAAATACACTGGAGGATTACCAGCGGTTCCTGGCTTATTCGAAGGGTGACCCGGCTTTTATTGAACGGCGGGAAGAGGTTCAAAATTGGATGGACGAGAACTAACAGGGCAGGGACGGACCTATGGCACAATCGCTACAAAAAACACTTTTCGGTTTTGACTGCGGGGCTACTAACTGGCGCCTGTACCGGGCTCAGTATGAGCTGATCGGGAATCAGGCCAATTTAATCGGGGAGCCCTCTCCCTCGCCGCTGACCAGCTTTCAGGACCGACGTCTGCCGGCGGTTCTGCTGCTGACTGCGGACGGCACCGAACTGGAATGCTACGGGGAGATGGCCCAGTCCCAGGTGGATGACGAAGCCAACCGGCTCCGGATCCGGGATTATTTCAAACCCTGTATCGGGGCCCACCTGGATCCGGACCCCGAACCCCATCAGCTGCGCTACACCCACCGCCAGGCGCTTGGATTCACGCACCTGATGCTGGATGCCGTGCTGGCCCAGCTGTTACGGGAAAAATGGCGCACCGGGAGCTTTGATGAGCGGGCGGTGTTTGCTTTTGCTTACCCGGTGCACTGGCAGACAGCCCATGAGGGGGTAATTTTTGATGATTTTTCCCGGGTGGTGCATGACTGCCTTCCGGCGGAGCTGCATGACAACATCCGCTTTGTCTCCGAACCGGAGGGCGCCATCCTCAGCCTGCAGCGCCAGGGACACCTGGAGCACCTCGATTCAGGTAAATCAACCCTGATTGTCGATGTCGGCGGCAGCACCACCGACCTGGTAGCCGGCGAGGTGCACCCCTCCAGCGGGGAGCTGCTGTTTATCGGCCGCTACGGGGAGGCTTTCGGCGGAGGGCATTACGATACGGTGATCGCCAACGCCATTGCCGACGAACTGCTGATCCCGGCCTCGGCTATCGCTGAGGATCCCGGCTCTCTGTTATCTTTACGGAATGTCGGTAAACGTTTGAAAGAATCCCTCAGCCGGCAGCTGCTCTTTGATGAGAACAGCGCCCGGATACCCCAGCGCACAGTGACCCTGGTGATGCGCGGCGGTGAAATTTACCGCGGTGTAGTCAAACTCGGCCAGGACCGCTTCCAGGATTTGACCAAGGAGCTGGCCGGGATCTTTGAAAATTTGATTGAAACGGGTTTGAAGGAAATCGGGCTCCAGGAAGATGAGATCGGCCAGCTAGTGCTGGTGGGGGGCGGCGCCCAGCTGTTCTCGATCATCCACCATCTGGAAGAACGCTTCCCGGGTAAGGACCTGATCCTGGCCGACAGCCCGGACGAAAGTGTGGTGCGGGGCACCAGCCTCGAGTTCGGGGCAGCCAGTGCCAAAGCCCGTCCCAGCCTGCTGTTTATGGGGGACCTGGGGGAGCTGGTTGAAGAGGCTGAACCAGATGAAATCCCATCAGAAGAATCTGAAGAACAAGCGGCTGAGGATATGACTCAGGAATTCTACCTGGAATCAGAACTGGGATTAGATTATCCCTTGATTCAGGGGGAGAACCGGGTAGGACGGGCGGCTGGCAATCAGGTCCATATCATCGCTGAAAAAATTTCCCGCCATCATGCCCGCGTGGTTCTGGAAGGTGAGCAAATTGAACTGATCGATCTGGGCAGCACGAACGGAACATTTGTGAATGACCTGCAGCTGGAGCGGAATCAGCCATCCCGGCTGCAGGAAGGTGATGAGATCCGCTTTGGAGACCAGATCTTTCAGTTAAAAATAAAAGGTTAATAATACTGAGGAAATCTTATGTCCGAACCATCTGCAGGCCCCCTGGTCAACCTGGATTCTGCCCGGGAATTATCACCGGAACTGCTGGCCGCGGCCGGGGAGGTGCTGTCCCGCTCCACACTATTTGCCTTGCGGCGCAATTACCTGGACGGTCCCATTCTGGAAAATCAAGCCATGCGGGTTATAGAGGGCACGATTTCCTCCGCTCCAGATGTGGCCTTTTTTGAGGTTGAACAGGTTGGAAAGCCCATCAATGAAGAAGCAGCCGATTATTTCAGTGCTATCCAGACCTCACTGGCAGCCTGCCATGATCCGCGCTACGCCCTGATCTTTGCCATCAGCAGCGACGGGATCCGCAACCGGATTTATTTCGGGGTCACCGGTCGCGAGCCGGGCACCCAGCCGGCTCTGTTCGCTGATCAGCTGGGCCAATTCCTGTGCTCCAACTGGCCCGGAACCCGGGTCCGCCTGGTGGAGGATTACAAGGAGATTGCTGATAAAGTTCATGTCCCGCTCAGCACCTTTTCCCATGCCCGGGCTTTCACCGGGATCCCCTCTCCAAAGAACGAAACACCCCAGCCGGGGACCGATCCCCAGACCCTGGACAAATTAATGCGGGGTATGCGCGGAAAACCCTATCTGTACCTGGTGCTGGCTGAACCGCTCCCGGAATCGCGGGTGGTAGACACGGTGGATGCCTGCAACTCGCTTTCCGGTCAGATATACGGTTTCATGAAAACCACCCTGTCAATGGGGCGCAGCAGCGGAACCTCGGAAACGATCTCAACTTCAGAATCGGAATCGACCTCAAGTTCAACTTCCAGCAGCGAATCCAGCAGCGAATCGGAAAGTAAAAGCAAGGGTGTTTTGGGCACCGCTCTGGAAAGTGGTTCGGGCGCAGCTAAAGGTCTGAAGATGGCCGGGATGGGCGGCGTGGCCGCCCTGCTGACTGCGGCGGGCGGTCCCTTCCTGCTCTCGGGTATGATGGGGATGTTCGGCCAGCTGCTGCCTTCCACCAGCGGCTCATCCTCCAGCAGTGAATCACGCTCGGAAAGCGAGAGCATCAGCCGTTCAGTAAGCTCCTCATCCAGCGAAGGTATTTCCAGCGGGGAATCGATGACCTTTGGCCAGGAAGTGCTTAATAAGCATGCCGAGGAATGCACCCGTTTACTGGGAGAAACCGTAGACCGCTTTGAAATCGCCCGTTCCCAGGGCTGCTGGAAAGTGGGTGTGTATTTATTAAGCGACCAGGCCGAATCGGTTTCCCAGGCTCAAGCCCAGCTCAAGGCTCTGGTCAGCGGCCACAAAAGTGCTTTTGAACCAGTCCGGGTCCATCGGTTGGATCCGGTCTGGGACGGCCAGGTCCAGGTCGCCCTGGACGCCTTTACCCAGCCGCGCCTGATGCTGACCGCCCCGGAGGATGGGGAACCGATCGAACACCCCCTGGGCGATCTGTATCAAGGGCTGACGACTCCATTAAACACAGAAGAACTCTCGCTCTTGATCAACCTGCCCCGGCGAGAAATGCCGGGGCTGTCGGTGCAGTCCACGGCTACTTTCAGCCTCAACCCGCCTTTGCTGGAGGATACAGAGCGGGTGATGAGCCTGGGACATGTCCTGGAGGGCGGCGAAGAGCTGGGAGAGCTGACTTACAGCGTGGATCTAGATTCTCTGACACGCCATGTCTTCATCACCGGCATCACCGGCAGCGGCAAGTCCAACACCTGCCGGCGCTTCATTGAGGAGATGATGCGAAACAACATCAACTTCATGGTGATTGAACCTGCCAAAGATGAATATGTACGCCTGGCGCTGGGCTACAACGAGTCCGGCCAATTTGAGAAAGATATCGCCGTTTATATGCCGGGTCGGGAGGATTGGGGCGGACAACAGCTGGATCAGATGCACATCAACCCCTTCGATATTATCCGCCTGGAAGGGGCCCATGTCAGCGTCATGCCCCACCTGGACCGCCTGAAATCGATTTTCAATGCCAGCTTCCCGATGCACGAAATCCTGCCGGTGATCCTGGAGGAAGGGCTGGTGGACCTGTATGAGAGCCAGGGCTGGCTGGAGGAAGAGCTGCCTCCGGAGGGTGTGGGGGCGCCGACCATCAGCCAGCTCCACGCCCGGATTGGTGGTCTGGTGGCCGCCAAAGGCTATGAAGACCGGATCACCAACAATATCACTGCTGCCCTCAAAACCCGGGTCAGCAGTTTGATGCGGGGCTGGAAAGGTAAACTATTTGACCTTTCCTTCTCTACTCCCTGGGAGGATCTGTTTGACCGACCGGTGGTGGTCAATTTGAGCCAGATGGGGGATGATGCCGATAAGTGTTTCACCATGGCTCTGATCCTCAACTTCCTCTATGAATACCGCCAGGCCCAGCATGAGGCAGCCGGTTCACCGGAATCCGCCCAGCTGCAGCATCTGGCGATTTTTGAGGAAGCTCACCGTGTGCTGCGGGCTACACCGCACGGCGGTGGAAGCGCGAATCCAGCAGCCAAGATGGGCGAAATGTTTGCTGATATTTTGGCCGAGATCCGGGCTTACGGGCAGGGGCTGGGGATTATCGATCAGGTGCCCGCCAAGCTGGTGCCGGACGCTCTCAAGAATACCAACCTGAAGATTGTGCACCGCCTGGTGGCAGCCGACGATCGGGATGCCATGGCCAGTGCTTTAGCGCTGACCGAGGACCAACCTCAGATTATCGCCCGACTCAAGGTCGGGCAGACGGTGATCAGCGGGATCCAGGATGATATGGCCAGCTGGGTGAAGATTTTCTACACTCCGCTGCCGGAAGTCAAGTCAAAATAGTATTTTCAGAATTTTTTACAAGGAGGTCCGATGCCGCCGACATTAACCCCCGAAGCGATCCGCAAGATGGTCAGTTATTATTATTTCCTTGCCTATGGTCCTCCCCAGCATTTTGAGGACAATCAGCGGGCCAGCCGGGTGATGCGCACCCGCTTGGCCGAAGCCAACAGCCTGAGCCTGGAAGAGTTCAGGGAGGCTGCCGCGGCGGAGACCGCCTTCCGGATGGCTGCTTTCCAGGGGGCCACCCGCAGCCCTGAGAAGAGTATGGTGGAGATGCTGCGCAGGGTGCTGCTGCGGGCTGATGGAAACCAGGAGGAAAAAACCAACTTTTTGAAAGTGATGTTAGCGGTAACCGCCCATCCCGGGCGGGCCAAAGAAAACAACCGTCTGCACCGCCAGAAAGGCTGTGCTTTCTGTACTATGCCCTGCCGCTACGGGTTCTTTACACTGATGGTCGAGCCCGATTTCAAAACCCTGCTGGGCATGCTGGACGCGGAAAATAAGAAGCTGGTCGGGGAACGGGATCCGGTTCTGGTGCTGTGGAGCTACACCACCCGGCAGATCTGGAAACTGCTGGAAGCCAAGGATGGGGTAATCAGCCCTATCCATCTCGGTAACCTGTCCTACTGCCTTTTGCTGCTGGGCACTGCCAAATCGCGCTTTGCCCTGCCCGAGAAAGAACTTCAGGCTTACCAGCGGCTCAGTCAGGTCAAAATCCAGGAATTAGGCGCAGCCCCGATCCGGTTGGAGGAACCTTAAAATTTTCATATCACCCTCTTGACCCGGGGAGGGAAATCGTTTACAACATCTTTATCTAAATAGCTTCGAAGTCCAAGAGGCACCCCCCACAGCATTTCTCCAACCCCTCTCGGATCGATGTCGACCTGTGCGCCGGCTCTCGATCCGATTTTGCTATCTTAAGGCAGCGCAGCACGCGCCGCAAAGGAGAATGTCATGACATCGGTCAATCTGGGCGGTTCGGAAGTCACCCCTCCCAATCAAATAAATGAGAGCCAGGATCAAAGCCAGGAACAACAACGAGTAGAGAAAGTGGTTGAACCCCGCGAGCAGGTTGAGCAAAGGGCGACCGTGGACCGGGCCACACTGGATCCGGAAGCCGCGGTCGAGAGGCAGGGAGATTACCAGCAGGCTGAGCAGGTTGAGACTGCTTTTAAGGAGGTGGTCAAGGCAGAGGCGGAGAAGCCGGCGGCTGAGACCAGGGATGGGGGACGGGAGACGGGGACAAGACAACAAGCGGAAGAGGAGCAGGGGGTAGAGGGAGCAGGGGAGACCGGGGCAGAGGTGACATTGAAGGCAGAGCAGCCGGTCCAGGAAGCGGAAAGCGGGGGCCAAGAAGAACCGACCCCGGATGTAGTTGATGAAGAGGGGACTGGAGATCCAGAAGAGCCCCGGGATGAATCCGGGGACAGGGGACCGGAGAGCGGGGATGGTCCGACGCCGGATGTGGTGGATGAGGATGGGACCGGAGATCCGGAGGAACCCCGCGATGAGAGCGGCACTGAGCAGGCCTCCGGAGAAGCGGATGCCCTACCGATCCCGGTTCCAGGAGAGGGGAAAGATCTCTCTGAAGAACCAGCTGCCGTGGAAGCCTCCCAGGCAGTGGCTGCCGGGGAGGAGGTATCTGCCACTCCGATTACGCTGCCCAAAGAAGATCCGGATGGGATCCCGGAGGGAGCCAGTGAGGGTTCAGCAACGCCCATCCCCCTTCCCGGTGAGGAAAGCAATCCGTCTGACGAGATCTCAGCAACACCGATCACCCTCCCGATGGAGGATCCGGACGGGATTCCTGATACGGCCGAGGATCAGGGTCTGGAAAAGATCCAGCAGGATGCACCGGATCAGCCGGAAAGCGCAGCAGCTCAAACTGCTCCGGAGATCCCGGAAGGTGCCCCGGATTTAAGAGAGGATGAGGGAGGGATGAAGATCGTCGGTCCTGATGGGGAGCCCGTTGGTTCCACTTTTGATGACGGCCAGGGCGGGATGGAGCAGGCTGGTGATATCCGCCAGCCCAGCAAAGACGGAGGTGGCCCCGGGGATACCTGGGGAGAAGATCAGGGTGAGGGGGTTGGATACATCGGCGGCGATAGTGAAGCGGATATGCTGATTCCTGACCACGGGGGAATGGGAGGTCTGGAAGGCGGCCCGGGCGGACCTGGAAAGGATATCGGAATGGGCGGTCTGGAGGGTGGTCCGGATATTGGAATGGATCAATTTGGAGAGATGGGCGGCCTGGCAGCCGGAGCCGGTTTTGGGGCCGATGAGCGCATCAGCGGCACGACCGGAGAAGCGGGTCCAGCCTTGCTGGAATTTGAACACCAGGTTCTGCTGATGTGGCTGGGAGCCGGAGATCCGACCGAGCTTGCCAATGCTGCCCAGGCTGCTGGGAAAGAGGAAGCGGCGGGATTTGGAGGGACGCTGTATGCGGAGGTGATGGATGATATCGCGGACCAATACGGGGATGAAGATGATGATATAGAAAATGAGACCAGCCACGGCATCGATGGCGACGATGATGACGACGATGATGAAGGTGACGGGGATGATGAGGGCGGCGGTGGTGGAGGAGATGATGATGACGACGATGATGATGATGACGACGACGATGATGACGATGATGATGATGACGATGATGATGATGACGACGATGATGATGATGGGGATGATGATACTGATGAAACGCCCAACCCGGATTCGGACACATCGACCGGAACGACACCTACCGGAGATGATGCGTTGGAGGCCTACCTGCGGGGTCTGATCCACAACAATTTTGATCCGATGGATCAGCCGCTGGATTACGCAGCCTCGATGATGCAGCCGGCGGGCGAGGAGTCGGAAAGCCGGCAGATGCCTCCCGTAATTTCTTATGATCAGGCCATGGCTGGAAAGGTCGATCCCTATATCAACTGGGGCGACGAGCACACGGACGACGGGGTGGTGTACAGCAGCCAGCTCGAACCCGATGAGGACCTGATTGATCCGCCCGATACAGCCGGGGGCGGGGCGGATCCAACCTCGGGAGGGGATCGGCCCTGACCTATCAACTTAGAGGTCTCCCCGCTGACTGAAAACGGTAGGCGGGGAGAAAATCATCTTATCTTAGACAGAACCGGGAGTAAACCATGAGTGGCGGAACGGAATTTCAGGAGCAGGGAGAAGTTCAGGAGCAGCCCCGGGAGGTCTCGGAGGAGACAAAGCGGGTGGAGCAGGCTACCACGGAACCGGAAGCGGTTGTGGAGCGCCAGGGAGACTACCAGCAGGCTGAGCAGGTGGAGACTGCCTTTAAGGAAGTGGTCCAGGCGGCGGAGGCAACGGTTGACGGAAGACCGGAGACCGGGGACGGGAATATGGGACTTGGGGACCAGGAGACAGGGGGAGAGCTGGATCCAGATCCGGTGGATGCCGGTGAAGTGAAAACTACAGATCTCCCGGCTGGAAGCAGCGCAGAGACGGTGATGATTGATACCGTGCCGCTGCCGGAGAGTCCAGCCGCAGATATAGCAGCTGACGGAGGACCGGGGACGGAGGACGGGGGAGATGCGACCTGGAGACCGGGAGACGGGGAGACAGGGAGAGAGAGCGAGCCAGCGGGAGGAACGGTCACTGAAAGCGAGATGGATCCGGATCCGGTGGATGCTGGTGAAGCGGAGCAAACGGGTACCGACCCCAGCGAGGTAAGCGGAGTGGCGGAAGGAGACGGATCCGCAGCACCAGCATTCCAGGGAGATGGAGAGACGCAGCTGACTGATTTTTTTGATCAGATCTCTGAAAAAGAGAGTCTGGATCAGGAAGCGCAGGTTTTCGTCCAGGAAGCGCCCCAGGAAGTCGCAACCAGCCCAGCCCCGCAGGAAAGCACAGCTCCTGGGGCAGATACATCTATCCCGACGCAGGAAAACATGAAAGCGGAACCTTCAAGCCAGCCAATCCAGGCAGCTCCTGAAACGGAATCGATCAGCTCTGGTGAGCCAAATGCAAATACCGCAAAGGTGACAGGCGCTGTGCCTCCCCAGGGAGCCGGCCTGACGGTTGATGACGATAGCGAGACTTCATCGCTTTCCCCTGACACCGGTTCCGGGGTCGGTCGTGATGCTGTCTCCGGAGGGTTAGAAACGCAAGAGGCGATATCCACAGGCGAGAGGGTATCTGAAAGCGCCCTGGTAGATGTCAATGCCCTGGTCCAGTCTGTGCTCCGGGAAGCGTATCTGGAGAATACCCAGGATCTGCGGTTCTACGCGGACAAAGTCAAATACTTTAACGAGTGTAAAAAGCAGGTCAGGGATTATTTAAATCAGATCAGGGAGCAGGCCGCGGACATCAAGGATAACCAAGAATTAACCATACCGATCACAGTCACTGAAGATACTGAGGATGGCTCCTCAAGTGATGAAACCCAGGAGCTTAACCTCACTATGGAAGAAGCTGTCAGATTTTTAGCGCTCGAAGTTGAAGAAGACACGCCAGGTGAAGGGGATTCGGATGATGAAAGCGATACACCTCCCCCGCCTCCGCCTCCAGATACCGGTACAGGCGTCAGCTCCAACCTGCCGGGCAGCGGACCAGCAATCGGAGACCGGGACCCTGGAGTCATTGGCCGGGTGATCGCTGAAACGGGTGAGGAGGAAGTCACCGGCCGGCCGGAAGCTGAGGACGAATCTACTGCCGCCAAATTTGATCCCACTAATGGATTGCGAGATGTCGAAAGCATGGAAGAGGAAGAGCCTGTCCAGGGGTTGACCGATCCCGAGATCGTCAGGCAGCTGATAGATCAGCTCCCGGAATCGGCTGCCGTTTTCACCGATCAGGCTGCGGCTGAGATCGTCGAACTGGCCCTGGCCGACAGCGGGATGGATTTTGTTTCCCCCATCCGATCCGCGATCCAGGACCAATACCAGGAAATTTCTGCTACCCAGGCGGACGGCCTGCTGGCCGCCTCGCTGCTGAAAGCCGCAGAGTCACTTAATACCGGGGAGATGCCTGACCAGCCCCCGGATCCAGGCGTGGAGACCGGTATTAATCCATCTTATCCAGGAACCGACCCGTCAGGAAGTGGGGATCCGGGCTTGGAACCACCCCCAATAGGAGATGATCGCTCTGGTTTAATTGATCCTCCATCACCAGAGGATCTTGAAGATCGAGAAGCTAAACAAGCAGCGTATGATGAATACTGGAACCAAGTGGCTGGTCAACTTTTACCGGATCTTCAAGACGTGAATGCTCCGGCTCAATTGATGCAGATGATCGTCAATATTGTAAAAAACCTGCAAGATGAAGCTAACGCTCTAATTGAAAATAAAAAATAAGACAAAAAAACAATCATATATATTTTGGTGGGACGCTGAGCTGCCCCACCCACCATAACAGCAAGGAGACATCATGAGCGGCGGAACGGAATTTCAGGAGCAGGGAGATGTCCAGGAACAGCCCCGGGAGGTCTCAGAAGAAACCAAGCGGGTGGAGCAGGCCACGGTAGATCCGGAAGCGGCGGTGGAGCGCCAGGGCGACTACCAGCAGGCCGAGCAGTTGGAGACCGCCTTTAAGGAATTGGTCCAGGCGGCGGAGAAGCCAGCGCCGGAGACTGGAGATGGAGGACGGGAGACGGAAGGGGCCGCGGGTATAGATGCAAACTGGGGAACAGATACAGGAGACCAGACAGAATCGCTTACGGATCAGGTCAGTGGAGTCCTGGAGGCAGTCGAAAATAAAGCTGAAGCTATCAGGGGCACCATAGATGAGCTTGGGAATCAGGGTCAGGAACTGGAAGAAATGGCGGAGGGCCTGGAAGAATCCCGGCCGGTCGAAGGAGGATTGGAGACCGGAAACCGGGAAGGTGCGGCTGTCGCCGCGACCGGGGACGGAGAGATGTCCTACGAGATGAGGTCGGACAGCCAGACTGGAGCCCAAACAGTCGAGGAGCGGATCGAGAGTGTGGAATCCGACCGGGTAAGTCCCCCTGAGAGCGATGAAACCGTCCAGCTCCGGGAGGATGAGGTCCCAGCCTCCCCTGGGGAGACAGAGAGCGCCGAGGTCCAGCGGGTGGATGTCGTCGCAGAAGTCGCAGCCCCTTCGCTTGAACTGGAAAACGCTGGGGAAGACATCAGTTCGGTGGATGCTGCCAAGGTACTCAACGACAGTCTACCGCCAGCGGGAATGGGGCTCCCCGTTGACGATTCTGGGGATGCTGATCCAACCATCTCCACTGATGAACAGGGCTCAAGTCAGGAGAACGGTATCTATGAGTTCGGCAATGACGGGAGCGCTACCCCGACAACTGTCCAGGATCGGATCGAGGAATTCGAAGGCCAGGAATCCTTCTCCCCACCTGATGAAAGCCCGGATGAGATGACAGAAAGCTCCATCCTGACAGGATTGAAAGAGGACTCGCTGGTGCCCGATGAAGGAGCCGGGGATGCCGCTGATACTCCTGACGAGGACCCTGATGCTCCCCAGTGGGACGATTATGCCTCCGATGAAGCCTATAATGCTGCCGTGAAAGAGTACAATGCATCGCTGGAGGAGACTACAGACCAGGTAGAGGGTTTGGATGAGCGACTGGCTGGTATCCTTGACTCAATCAGACTGGAAATCAAGGCTCTCCTGGCCAAAGGCCAGGAGCTAAATCAGGCCCGGGAAGAGCTTAAAGACATCCAGTCCTCTATCCAGGAACTGCGGGCTGAGAAAGAGCTGGTGGTGGATCTCATCAGGGAAGTGCGGGAGGAAAACCTCCTCCTGGCCAACTATCTTGCTGATCTGGAAAGCGGGGAGACCCTATCGGTCACTGTCCACGCTGGTGGAGACCCCTCTTCGGGGGATTACAGCTGGACGGAAGAGACTCTGGTGATGGATCGGAACATGATCGTATCCCGGATCGCTGACAACGAGGATTTTATCAGCAATCTTCAAGGTAGGATTTCAACCCTTGAGGAAGAGATCAATATGCAAACCAGCAACCTGGAAGGCAGACAGACTGATATAGAAAAGCTCCTGAAAGATATTCAGAAACTCAGCGACCGGATCCAGGCTTTACAGCAGCAGGCGGCTGCTCTGGCAGAAACCCTCGGCCAGTTGTACACTCCCAGAAAAATTCCGGTTGTAGCTACTGCCGTAAGCGGGGATGTTTCACTTTCATCATCCCGCCAGGTTACTGGGAGCGGAGGTCTGACTCCTGCGGAAGGTGGTTTACCCCTGGATGACTAGCAAGAGGTGTGGAGGATAGATGACCGAAGGTACCCAACCTCGGGAAGCTATTGAAAACGCAACTGAAACTGAATAAATTATCGAAGCTCCCTTGAGTCTGGACCGGGCCGATTTCGAGCCCGAAGCGGCAGCTGACAAAGGTTACGATAAAAAGCAGGCTGAATAGACCGCGGGGCTTTCTAAACTCCGTAAGCGGTAGTAAAGCTCCAACCCTCTGCACAAGCTGTCAGAGGATCAATCTGGCAGATCAGCAACTACAATTTTCTTGACCGGCTCTGCAGGACCCCAACCGGCGGGCAGTTTACCAAAGGATGATTGATAGAAAAATTTGAATCATAGAGATATGATTCATCTTAATAAAGGAGGAATACATGCCCCGCGGAGATGAGACCCAGGAAGAAGGAAGACTAGAATCGAGAGAAGACCAGGAGCAGCCCCAGGAGGTCTCGGAAGAGACCAAGCGGGTAGAGCAGGCTACCACGGAACCAGAAGCGGCCGTGGAGCGCGAGCGTCCGGTCCAGGAATCGGAGGCGATTGAGGCCGCAGTGGTAGAAGCGGTGCAGGCGGTGGAGGGAGAGCCGGAGGACCGGGGACAGGAGACCGGGGATCGGCAAAATGATCAGCAGCCCCCCACTGAACAGAACCTGGATGATCTGATCAACGCCGCTGAAGCTGCAGCTTCGGAAGCGATCTCTGAAGCGGAGGCGGAGGCAGAAGAACAGATCGCTGATGCAGAGAAAGACACCAATCAGACGGTTGACGAAGCGGAGGAAGCGGTCGCGGCAGCCCTGGATGAAGCCGAAAGCACAGCTGAAAGTGATGAAACGACCAGGCAGTCTGAGGAAGAACAGGGACAACCTAGAGAGCGAGAATCGGTTGAAGCCAGTGCGGGAGCAAGCGATGAGGTTTCTGCCACACCCATAACCCTGCCTTATGAAGATCCGGATGGCATCCCGGACGCTCCCAGCCCGGAATGGGATGATGATCCTAAACCGCCGCCGGAAAGCCTGGAAAAGGAACAGCCGGCCCTGACCCCGGATGATGTCAAACAGGGGGAAATGCCTGGTATGCCTGGCACGAATATGCCCGGAACACCCGGCTCGGAGATGCCCGGTTCTGAGATGCCTGGAATGCCAGGTTCGGACATACCCGGAATGCCCGGCTCCGAGATGCCCGGAATGCCGGGGTCAGAAACGCCCGGAACGCCTGGCTCGGATATGCCTGGAATACCCGGCTCTGAGATGCCCGGTGGGCCCGGCTCAGAGATGCCTGGAATGCCTGGCTCTGAGATGCCCGGAATGCCCGGCTCGGATATGCCTGGAATGCCTGGCTCTGAGATGCCCGGGATGCCCGGTTCGGATCTGCCCGGGATACCCGGCTCAGAGATGCCTGGAATGCCCGGATCGGATCTGCCTGGGACCCCCGGGTCTGATCTGCCCGGTCCCGGGGGAAGACCGGGTGGGGGCGGCGGTTATGCAGGAGGCGGAAGCGGCGGGAGTACAGGAGGAGAAGGGAGCAGCCCCGGAGGAGATTATCCAGGCCAAACACCTGACGGGACTCCTGGAGGGATGGGTCCGGGCGGTTTTGATGGTCCCGGTGCTGAAGGCGGCGGTTCTGCAGGAGGCGGTGGAGGTGAAGGTGGGGGTACCACAGTAACCCGGATTCCGCTGGCTCCAGGGGAGGATTGGACAGAAGGTTTGTCCGCGGAGACCCTGAAAGCCTGGCTGGAGGAGTACGATAACCTCGGCGCCGAAAACGTAAGAACCGAGAAAGCCGATAAACTTCTTCATACCAACTGGGTTCCCAATCTGGATCACCTCGATAAAAATCAGGACACGGAAAAACAGAAGGAAACGGAGAAAGAAAAGGACAAAGAGAAAGATAAGGAGAAGGACAAGGATAAAGACAAAGACAAGGATAAATATAAAGATAAGGACAAGGATAAAGATAAGGACAAGGACAAGGATAAAGATAAGGGAAAAGGCGGTTCGTCTGAAACAGAAACAACGCCGGTGGATGGGGGAGGTGGCGGCGGCGGCAAAGACTATGTGGACTGGGCGGACATCACCGGTGAGGTAATTTCTGGCGGAGGCGGGGGACCGGGTGGAGCGGGTGGCTCCTATCTGGATCCGGGATTCGATCAGGTAGCAACCACAGATGATGGCACCGGGGGTGGCGCTGCTGTTCGGGAGACCCCCAAGGTCGATCCTTCCCATGTCACGGACCCCGTGCCGGAGCAATCCCAGTACATGGAACGCAACGCGGTTCTGGACCGGACGGCTGAGGCCATGCCGGCAGGCGGAAAGGAGTTTTCGGATCAGCTGGCTCTGGACCTGACCCTGATCGCGGAGCGGGACCCGGGAGCAAATCTGATTGGAATCGCCCAGAATGTGATTGAAAGCCAATATGCGGATCAAGCCCAGGAGCAGATAGCCAGTGTCTATGCTGCCGCCCTGACTAAAGCCTCCCAGGCACTTGACGAAAAACTAAATACCATTGGAGACGATGCCCAGCTGGCGCAGGTAGATCTCCATTCCGGGCTCCAGAAACAGCAGCAGTTGATACAGATGATGACCCAGATTTCAAAATTGCTGGGCGATACTGCCTTTGCTGTGATCCGTAAAATGGGTTAGATATACATAGTTGAACAGCCCCGCTTGGGTATATTTGTAGAAACAACAAAGAGTATAACTTGACTGTATGCCCCCATCCATCGGGGCTGTTTGATAAATTATTCCGAATGGTTTGCCTTCAGCTGCGGTAGACACCTCTCAGTGCGCTGCAGCGCAGCCAGGCCGGGGCATTGTACTGACCCCAGGCCATCCAGCGCGGGTTGATCAGAAAGACCAGGACCGAGAGCCACATTCCCAGACCGAACATTGTCCGCAGTGCCAGCAGCAGAGATCCTTCTTCCCGGGGGGGGAACCTTCCCGACAAGCTGATTGGCTTTCCGTCGAAAATACATGGATATCCCGAATCCGCCCAAAATCAGGACCAGACTGATCCAGCGCAGGGAGTTGTCCAGTTCCATGTTCCACTATAACTCTTTAATTTTAGTCTTGCCTAAATTTTATTTTATGATAAACTAATTAAAATATACTATAAAGTATCAGGAAATTCCTGTCACGTATCCAATTAAGCAACGAGGTCCCCGATGTCCGAAAATAAACTGCAGTTTACCCCCCGGATCATTTTCCAGCTGCTGCTGGTGGTCATTCTGATTCCCCTTTTCCCGCTGCTGATCAGCGGACGCTGGGGCTGGTGGCAGGGCTGGGTCTATGCCGCCGTCGCAATCCTGGGCTTTGTGATCAGCCGGGTTTTGGCGTCCCGGGCTCATCCCGATCTACTCGCCGAGCGGTCCAGGTTTGCCGATCACCAGGATGCCAAGTCCTGGGATAAAATTCTGGCGCGGATTGTCGGTCTGGGAGCCGGGCTGGTGCCGCTCGCTGTTGGCCTGGAGCACCGCCTGGGTCAGGGAGTGGAATACAGCCTGGGCATCCAGCTGCTCGGGTTGGTATTGATCCTGGCCGGTTACGCCCTGGGGACCTGGGCCTTGATCGCCAACCGCTACTTTTCCGGTGTGGTCCGGATTCAGCATGACCGCGGCCACCAGGTGGTTTCCGGGGGTCCTTATGCCCTGATCCGCCATCCGGGCTACGTTGGAGCACTGTTAAGTTATATCGGGACCCCCCTGTTCCTGGATGGTGGGTGGACTTTCCTGATCGTGGCCTTTCTGACCGCGGCTCTGGTGCTGCGCACATCATTAGAAGACCGGACCCTGCAGGAGGAGCTGCCCGGCTACCGCGAGTATGCCGGGGAGGTGCGCAGCAGGCTGATTCCCGGGATCTGGTGAAGATTATTTCACGTTATAAGGAAAAAGGCGGCCATCCGGCCGCCTTTTTGGTTTTGGAACAGTTTTGTTATTCCAGATCGATATACTTCTGGGTTTTGGGAGGACTGGGGATCAGCACCGGTGTGTTGGCTTTGTACTGCTCGTAATCCTCCTGGCCGCCCCACTTTTCATCAGCCCGTTTTTCCAGCATGGGTATCCCGCTGACCCGGGTCAGCAGAATGGTGACAAAGATGGGAGATATCAGGGCTACCCAGCCCCAGCCCTGCAGGACCGGGAGGGCGATGATCGCCACCCCGACCCAGAGGGTGATCTCCCCGAAGTAATTGGGATGGCGGGACCAGGCCCACAGTCCGGTGTTGATGAACTTGCCTTTGTTTTCCGGCTTTTCCCGGAAGCGGCTTTTCTGGGCGTCCGAGACTGCTTCAATCGTAAAACCGAGGACCCAGACCAGGAAACCCACCAGAGCAAAGACACCCAGTTCCTGGCGGTTGGTGGTAGTGATGGCGGAAAGGGCAGCTGCGGCTGTGAAGGTGACCCACAGTCCCTGGATGGTCCAGACATTCAGGAAGCGCGGGAAGGAAACCTTGAGTTCATCAAAGCGCCCATCCTTGCCCTCTTTCTGGATGCGCCGGAATAAGAATGTTCCCAGGCGGGCAGCCCAGATCAGGACCAGGGCCAGCATAATAAAGCTGCGGGCATCTTTAACCGGGCTCAGAAGCAGCGCTACAACAGTGACCGTGATATAGGTGATGCTGCCGGTCAGGTCAAAATATTTTTCAGTTTGATAAATAAAGGAGGGGATGAAGACCAGCCATTGGATAATGAACGCCAAACCGACGACAATGGCAAATACCGGCAGGCCAAGCGCTTCAGCGCTGTACTGGCTTCCTGCCAGGGCCACGCCCAGACCGATCAGGACTACCAGCGGGATGGCGATTAATGCGTTGCGATCAGATTTTTTCATAATTCAGCTTCCTTTCTGACTTGGTAAAAAATACATCAACTATCTGCAAGATATGGACGTATTGATATTTATTAATCTTTCTCTTATTGTAGCCTAAGAAATCCCGGGAATTGTCCGGTTGGAGTTGGGAAAAAAAGAAGCGCCCGTCCGGGCGCTTCTCATTAAACAAATTCATGCGGGATGGATCAGGGAGCCAGGCTGGCCGGCAGCGGGTTGGAAGCCAGCTCGATGATCACATCCAGGCTGCAGAAGCTGTCCACATGCCAGATCATCTCGCCCTGGACCGAGTATCCGGACTGGGTCCGGATGTCCGTCAGCGAAGCTGAGAAACTGCCTTCAAACCTTTCCTGGCTGTTTTCCTGCATGTTGAACTGGGCCTGCTGACCAACCCCGAAGCTGCTGCTGTCCAGCATGGCGGTGGCCGATTGATCCGGGACGATCAGCATAAACGGGTACTGGGCCCGGTTGGCGAAGATGGCGCTGAAGGGCAGGCTGGAAAGCTCCGAAGCGGACGGCATTCCGGATCCGCCGTCTCCGTCGGGTCCCAGGTAGCCTTGATTGGCCAGCAGGGCCAGCTGTTCGGCATTGGCTCCGGTCAGATTGGTGCTGGGGAAGAGAATTTCCCCTTCCAGCGGACCGCTCTGGCTTCCGGAGGCAGTCCCGGTCCAGCCGCAGCCAGCGATTTCGACCTCCTGCAGGTAGTGGCGGGTGTCGCCGCCCTCCGGGAGATCCACCCAGGCTTCAAATTCCACGAAATCCCGATCCGCAGCATCAAAGGGCAGCGGCAGGAATTCATAAGCCCGGTAGGAGTAGTCCCCGACTTTGTCGGCGGGCTGGAAAGTTTACTGGAGCTCCTCCCCGTCCATCGCCAGGTGAATTTCAAAGTCCTCCACGTTCTGGTTCTCATCGACCCCGTCGACCTGGATCAGGATCAGCAGCTCGTCATTCTCGCCGTCCCCGGCGATTCCTTCCACCGGTACGGCGTCATTTTCCTCCAGCAGCTCCCGGAAAACCGGCTGCATCATGATCACCACCTCCCGTCCGCGGGGATCGGTTCCTGGATCAATTGATTTTTCAAACATTGCACCATACCAGTCCTCATCATGGTCGGTGTGGCTTTCGGATTCGGTGGCTTTTTGATAGGCAACCGAGGCACGCAGGCCGTTATCAATCAATTCGGTCAGGAATTCAATGGCCGTTCCGGTTCCGCGGTAGCGGCGAACGGTGTTGCTCCAGCCAAAAATGGCTGTGTTGGTGCCCTGCAGGATATCTGCCAGGCTCTTATCGCGGAACAACTGGCAGCTGGTGAAGACAATAATGGTATCGTCCAGTCCGCCGCCATATTTGGATGTAAAGAAGTCTGTAGTCACCACTTCACCCCAGGTATCTTCACCGGGTTTGTGGAACCAGGCGATTCCGGGTACTTCCCGGGGGTTTTCCTGGATGTGCTCCCGGGTTTGATAATGACCGGAAACCACAAAGGTGATGCATTCTCCTTCAGTGACATTGGTGCCTTCGATCACGCCCCCGGTGTTCTCCGGGAAAGTTTCCCGGTCTCCGGAAACGACTGGCTGTCCGGTGCGGGTTACCACGCTTTGCCCGGGGCAGAACTGGTAGCCGTGGGCTAGAACATGGATCAGGTCATAATCACCCCAGCCCAGGAACTGCTCATAAGAGGGTCCGGCTGCCTGGGTTTGCTCATTGATTAAGTCCTTGGCATGGACATCGTCGAATCGGGTTGTAATGCTCCTGCTGGAGCGGTAGTCCCGGTATTCCCGCAGTTTGGGTTCGATGGCATCGTAGACATCCGTCCCGAACTGCCAGACGATGGGGTTGACGAAGAGCGCTTTTTTAGCGGCTTTTTCCCCGGGCGGATTTTCCCCGATCGGCCCGTCTCCCTCCGGAAGCACCCAGCTCAGAAGTGTTTTTGAAGCCGGATCGGTTTCAATTTGACTGACTTCTTCTTCCATCCCGTAAACGAAGGCATCCGGATGGAGGAAGATCAGGGGTGGAGCGCCTTCGACCCGGTACCAGACCCCGCGCTCATCGTAGTACATCTCAGCGATGTCATCCTCTTCCAGCAGCCGCTCGGCAACCGCTACAGAGTTACCCTGATCGGTAAAAACTTCATCGGCCAGGTCCATCAGGTCCAGGCCGCGTTCTACCCGATCCGGATCGGCTTCGGCAAATGTACAGGGATAACCCATCTGGGTGCAGCGCAGATCATCTCCGGCAGCGGAATCATCGCTCCCGGGGTCTGTACTTTCCGAATCTGGTTCGGAAGCCGGGTCACTGTCGTTCCCGCCCAGGAAGGGCAGGCTGCAGGCCAGCGAGGCTATCATCAGCAGGCTGAACGCCAGCAGGATTTTTCTCTGGATAGTTTGGTTTTTCCAAATCATACTTTTTCTCCTCAATGGTGACGGTTTAGATACTCGAGTTTAAGGTGTGAGGGACTCCGGATAAGGATTTTCTGCTAATTCCAGAATCACATCCAGGCTGCAGATGCTGTCCTGATGCCAGATCAGATCACCCTGGATGGAAAACGAACCCTGGGTCAGTAAATCTGTAAAGGAGCCGGAATAGCTCCCGGTTTTGCGTTCAGCAGTATCCTCGGATAGGTTGAGAGAGATCTGATTCCCGATCCCGAGTGAATTGGCTTCCAGCATGGTGGTCAGTCCCTGGCCGGGGATCATCATCAGGAAAGGGTACTGCTGCTGGCTGCCCAGCAGGTAGCTGTCCGGCAGACCGGTCAATTCTTCTGGACTCGGCATGCCTGCCCCCGATTCTCCGGGACCCAGATAGCCTTCCTCGGCCAAACGCAGGAGCTGGTCGGTGTTGGCATTGGATAGATTAGCGGTGGGGAAGACAATATCGCCGCTGTATTCCCCACTGGAGCTTCCGGACAGGGTCAAATTCCAGCCGCAGTTGGCCAGCTCGACCTCTTCGATCACATGCCGGCTGATACCTCCTGAGGGGAGTTCAACCCAGGCTTCCAGCTCCACGAAGTCCCGTTCGGCAGCATCGAAGGGTAGCGGGACTTCCGCCAGGGTCCAGTAGGAAAACTCCGAGATTTTTTCCATCGGCCGGTAGTCGCCCTCCAGATCCTGGCCGTCTACAGAAAAGTGAATCACAAATTCCTCTGGATTTTGATCCTGCGAGATACCGTCGGTTTGAACCAGGAAGAGCATTTTATCCGGCTGGCCGTCCCCGGCGGCCCCCACGGTGGGCACAGCATCCCTTTCCTCCAGTTCTGTCTTGAAAATTGGCTGCAGGAGGGTGATGATCTCCCTGCCACGGGTCTTATCCTCCCCCTTTTGCAGAAAGTCCGGGGGAATCAGAGAGTCAATTTCAATTCCTTTAATGGTGCTGGTGTCCAGGGCAGAGACTTGAAAACTATCCCCGAGATTTTCCTTTACTTTTTCAACTGCCTGATCGGCTTCGAGGGCTTGGGTGATGTAATATTTATAAAATTCAGAAGAGACTTTTACTGCATTGCTGGCTTCAACATTTTCCGTCCAGCCCATAATGGTGGTGTTTTCACCTTCAATGGCACGGACAAAAGAATCATCTTTCATTGATTGACAGGCGCTGAAAAAGATCAGTTTATCATCAAGTTGCTTTCCCAAATTAGTGTAGTGGTGAGTAAAAAAGCTGGGCTCGATGATTTGCCACCAGCGTTTGGTGTAGGTCGGGCAACCTTTTTCTTTCCATTCCTCATAGTTTTCCTCCCATTCTTCATCGCTTAGGTCATTATTATTCCTGGCATATTCCAGCGCATTGCATCCCGGAGCGGCTGTTCTGGACCAGACCACTCCCGGGACATCAAATCCATCACCGCCTTCCCGGCTCCATTCCTCCTTGACGGTAAAACGTCCTGTCATTAACCCTGATTGACAATTTTCGAGGGTTTCCACACAGATCTGGGAGCCATGAGTTGAGAGATGAATCAGATCATAATCATCCCAGGTCATATAATCCGTGATGCTGATATCCATCTGAAGTGATTCCAGTTTTCGGAGTTCATAAATATCCGGGTCTTGATCCTGATTTTTTGGGAGGATTGTATTCTTGAGATAATTAAGGCAGTCCGGACAGTCATAGTTGCGCTGCCGGGCTATTTTATCTCGCAGGTTATCAGTTTCCTCAGGGCCGAATTCCCAATCAAAGGCAGAGAGGATCAGAGCTTTCTTCTTGGGTTCTTCTCCGCGTTCACTGAAGCCAATAATCCCCAGGTCTGAAAAATCAAACTGAAATAATTCGCTGGAGGGTTGAGAGGAAGTCAGGCTGAACTTACTAGTGCCCCCTGTTCCTTTGGTGTTTTGTGCTAATCCCGCGCTGTGAAAAAGCCAGAAGGGGGGACCATTTTCTAACCGAAAGCGCAGAGCTCCAGTGTTATAGATTAATTCTGCCAGATCCGGGTTTTTCTGCAGGAAATCGGCTGCATCCTGCATGCTTTCTCCTTCATCCAGGGCCAGGGCTGCTTGATCCAGAGCCGTAATGCTGTCCTCCAGCACCTGGGGGTCGGTCTCAGCGTAGGTGCAGGGATAACCCTCAATTTCACATTCCAGCTGCAGGGCAGTGCTGTCTAAATCCGGACTGCTGGCAGCTGGTGTAGAGTCCCGGCCCTCGACTGTAAGATCTGTTTCTCCGGTTGATCCCGGGAGAGCACAGGCGCTCAGCAGCAAAACCGCTGCCAGCGCCAGATGCAGGATATGGTAGATTTTTTTGTTTGTGATCATAGATTGTGCTCCAAATAGTTTTGATACAGGATCATGAGGGAGGCCCCTGCAGCCGGATCTGGATTGTGGTGCTGGCGGATAAGTTCCCGGCATCCGTCGCTGTCAGCTTGATCTCGTAGGTGGTCCAGCCGGGTTTGTAGCGGATGTTGGTTGAGGTCCGGGATCCGGTGCCGAGGTTAATCCAGTCCCCTGATCCCTGCTCCCGGTAGGACCAGCGCAGGCTGCCGCCGGGCAAATTTCCGTCCTCCGGATCAGTGCCTTTCCCCTGCAGATTGATTGTGATGCCGTTAATGCCGGCGCCCGGGTCGGACCATGAGAATTGGGCTTCGTTCGAAGGCTGCTGGATGATGGGAGTGGGTTTTGTATTCTCTGTTTCAAGCACCGTGATTGGTTGAGCATCCGATGCAGCTCCGTATGAGACATAAATCGCATTCACCCCGGCTGAGAGCTCCACAGAAGCAGCTAATCCGCTGGCCAGGACCGGTCCGTTGGGGCCGTTTGCGCGCCAGGTGACCGGGTAAAGGGGATCGTCCGTTTCAGGATGATCATCATCAATTTCCGACCGGAGCTGGATAAAATCCCCGGCCCGGACTGTATCACCTGCTCCGGGTGAAAGAATTTTTACTTCCGGGGCACATTGGTCCGGAGGAGTGCTGGCTCCCAGATCGTTGACGGTCAATGTGACCGTGTCCGAAGCTGTTTCGCTGGTGCGGGCATTGATCGCCTCGGCAGTGATCTCGTAGCTCCCGTCACACAGCCCGTCGTAAGGGAAGTACTCTCCATTACCGCTGGTGCCGAATCCGATCTGGGTCCCCCGGTAATCGAAGTAGAACCAGTTGAGCTGGAAGGTCCCGGGACTGCCTCCGGATAAACCGGAAGCCAGAGCTAGAAAATCAATTGTCTCACCTTCATCGAACACAGTGCCGTTATCCGGTTCGAGGATTTCCAGTGCCCCCTGATCCGGTGAGAAGCTGACGGTAAAGTTCTGCGGGGCGCCCGTCCCGGTATGGCTGACCAGCAGGTAGTAGGTCCGGGGCTGCCCCGGGTCGATGTTGACGACCTGGCTTTGAGATGGGGGCTGATTGCGGCAGTCCGAAGCGCCGCCGAGGTAGTAGATCGAACGGATCTCCGGGCTGGTGGCGTTGAGATCTATTCCGGCTGTGTAGGAGAGGTCCCCCAGGGCCAAAAAGTTGATTTCAATCAGCTTGGATTCCAGGGGCTGAAGGGTATAGGTTTGATCTCCGGGTGGGGAACCGAAATTGTAGTCAATGGTTTCCAGCGAGCTGACATCCGGATCGGGCTGGCAGCTGCTGCGCAGGAATGCCCCTCCGTAGTCCTGGTGATTTTCATAGGCCTGGTTGCGGGTCCAGTTCCAGTAGGCATCTCCCAGGGTTAAACCGCCGGGCCAATCTCCCTGAAAAGTCGATTCAACCGCGGCTGTGTCCGCCCCATTCTCAAATAAGTCAATCAGATAATCCAGACCGAGATCCCAGGACAAGCCCAGATAAACCCAGAAATCCTGGGCTTGATAGGCAACGGTCCCCCGGCTGGATTGCAGGGAATCCTCAATCAGGTGATAAGGGCGGCTGAAATCCCGTTTCATCCCTGTATCCGAATTTTCAGCTGCCGTGGCGCTGCCTTCAATGATCCAGTCTTCATGGGGATTATTTCGGACCTGCGGGTAATTGTACTGAACGGCATGGAAAAGCTCATGCCGGGCGGCGTCGCGCTCCGGACTGGAGACGGAGCTGCTTTCAACACATACAATGATGGTTTGTTCTGTGGAGGAATACACACCAGCCAGGGAAGCCTGGGAGTTATTGATCATTTCCCGTTCGCAAACCGCAATATCAATATCCTGGTCTGTGGAAGTGTAGTAGGGGCGAATTTCGAATTGATATTGTCCGCTGCTGTCTTGCTGGAGGTAAGGGGACCCAAATCCCAGCCCGGCGTAGGTGCTGTGGGCATCCTCCATTTCATTTTCCAGGGCAGAACGGGTTGTGGAAGTGCAGTTGACACCGGAACCGCTGAAATTGGTGCAGCTGGCGTTGTATTGCGCACCCTGCTGTTTGGCAGCTGAAGCCAGTTTTCCTGCCAGGCGCGAATTCTCTGTATTCTCTTCCGTAGAGGAAAACAGAGCCAGGGTTCTTCCTCGTGGGGTAAGCCGGGCGATCCTGGCATAAACGGCGTTTTCGCTTTCGATGAATTCAACCGGGATCAGGACCCAGATGTTTTCAATGGAAATATCGTCCGGGCACTCTGCACCCTCGCAGTTGAGCTCGGAGATCAGCGCCTCCCCGGGTTCCAGCACACCCAGGAAAAGCTGATCTGGATCAGTTCCTTCGGGAAGCGGCAGTTTGACCTGGAACGCAGTCCCGGAAGCTGTAAACACATCCATTTCAGCCCCAACTTGATAATAACTTCCCAGCTGATTTGCACCGGATGGCGCATCCGCATTGAGCACTGGTTGATCGAGCTCTTCGATCCAGACCTGCTGGTCGGTGGAGATCGCTTCCGTATCAGCCGATATGGTTACCCCATTTATGCCAACCACAGTTCCCGCCGGTGATAAGGTTCCGGGAGAATCAGAACCGCCTGCCTGAACCGGTGAACTGCTACCTGGAAGGATTTCTGCATTAAAGCCGGGGAAGTTACAGCTGGTTGTCAGGATTAAAATGAAAATGATACTGAACAGGAGTTTGGAGCGGGAAACCATTAAAGGGACTCCTTGGGTGCAGTTGTATTTGGTCCAAGATGTTGTCAATCACCGGGTACTGCAGAAAGTGAGAAAGACCGGACGGTATCCTGTTCGATTTCCCCTCAATCAGTAATGTGCGATGTTTGATTCAAGGATGTTCGTTTCTCCGGAGATGGATTGATTCCTGTAATTGATAATCTATATTCAGATTAAATTGGGTTTAAGTTAGTATTAATAATGTATGAGATTGGATTGGCTGAGGGGGGTTTTTCCAGAGTACAATTTATAAAAACATAGACCCAAGGAGAACACGGTGCGATTTGCGTGGAAAGCAGCCCTTTTTTTCGTTCTGACCCTGGTTTTCACGGTCCTGCTGGGTGCTTTGCAGCAGACCTGCCCTTACATACCTGATTGGGTGATTTTACCCCAGCTGGCTCCGGGAATGGCGGCCTGGTTGATGCTGGGTTTGTTCCGGGACCAGCAGGTGATTTTTAAGCTGTCCCGGTCCCCGATCCCGCTCTGGAAATACCTGGCAGCTTTTGCTGTTCCTCTTCTTTTTGGAGGGGTACAGCTGGTTGTTTACCGGATGTTGATCCAATCTTTCAAGCTCCCTCCCCTGCAGGGAACGGCATTTTTAATTCTGGTAAGCTGGATGCTGGTGGGAGCCTTTGCGGAAGAACTGGGCTGGCGGGGATACCTGCAGCCTCTGCTTGGTACCCGGCTGAATGGGCTGTGGACTTCATTAATAATCGGGGTGCTGTGGGGTGTGTGGCATGTTGGTAATTACCAGTATGGTGTAGTTTATATGCTTTTTTTCCTGCTTTCGACGATTGCCTATTCGATTTTTATGACCTGGTTGATCCGCGATGCCGGCTGGAACGTGATCTTCCCCTGGTTCTTCCACCTTGCGGTTAACTTCGTCTACTATGTCTTCACACCGGTCATGGACGAAACCCGCTTTATGATTATTAATGGTTTGATGTGGATTACCGCCGCAGGCATTTTGCTCGCAATACGCTGGCAGGAGTTCCGGGCAGTTCCAGAACCGGAACCCGATCCGAACTCGGACTCGTGGAATAAGGTTTTACCACAGCAAGAAACCTGATAGGAGGGGGAGATTATCAGAATGTTTGTGCACAGCTCTGTGCTGGATTCGCTGCAGTCGGTGAGATAGATAAGCCTGTGTGTTATAAGTGAGCCGAGACATTGCCGTGATAATCTACGGAGCTCAGCGTGATTTGATTCATGAGAGGTGCGTTATAATTCCGGTGATAAATGAAATTTAGGGGAGCAGGATATGTCTAAAAGCTATAGAAATATGAAGATCCAGCTTGAAACACGGGATTTATTGACAATCGGGCAGCTGACAGAGGCTGTTGAGGAGCTGACCGGAATTCACTGCACCTCTTCGATGATCTACAATTATGAAAAGAAGCAGCTGATCCAGCCAGCGGACCGCTCGGAGGGTGGTTTTCGGCTGTTCAGCATCCAGGATGTCAAGCAGGTGGCCTGCATCAAAATGCTTCAGCAGGAAGGTTACTCGCTGGAAGAAATTGGAAATCGAATGGAGCAGTGCGGTCTTGATTTGTCAAGATTTGACCAGATGCTTCCTGATCTGGAAAGCCAACGTACAAAAATTCTCAAAGCTGCACTTAAGATTTTTCCGCAGAAAGGCTATTCCGGGACGAGTTTAGCTGATATTGCCAACGAAGCCGGCGTTTCCAGCTCCGCCCTTTATCGTTATTATGACAGCAAACATGATCTGTTTATGGCCTTGATTGATAAATTCTCATTTAAGGATGTCCTGACAGAAATTAACGCTGGAATGAAAGATGAAGAGCTGTCAAACAGGGCAGAGGTCAAGGAGGCGCTGATTCGCGTGGGGCGGGCATTTTTAGATGCCCACACAGAGAACAAAGAGTTTCATCGGATGTTCCTGGCCGAGTCCGGAAACTACCCTGAAATTGGCAGGTTGTATACGGGCCGGATGATCGAACCGATTCTGGAAATTTTTTATCAGTTTATCAACCACCAAATCGAATCCGGATTGTTTCGGGAAGTAGATCCAGTAGTAGCTGGTTTTTCTTTCTTCGGGAATTTTCTAATCATCCACTCGTCTCAAAATTTACTTCGGGGAGAGTACAAAATTCCCATCGCGAAAGAGGATCTAGTTGAAAAATTAGTGGAACTCTTCTTAGAAGGAGTTCTGGCCTGATTTATTAAAATGATCCAAATCGTTGTTGTCCATTACACCCCCAGATCTGGGGGTGTTTTTTTTTGTCGGTTCATTTTAATATTTGCGTCCTTGACAAGCTGATTGCTGACAACGTATAATCAGGTTGTGTGATTATGTATATTAATATCTTATATTGTTGTATTAATTACTAAGTATTAATAATTAATACAGGTTTTCATCTTACGGGAGTTCTGCAGGTATGACAGATCAACTTGATCCAGGACTGAATCCAAAAGGTCTCTACCGGGAAAAAGCCAAGTTATTTCATTTTTTAGCAGGAATTTATAATCACCAGCCGGATCATGATTTAGCTGTGAATCTGAAAAGCTTCGGAACTCAGCAGATCCAACACCTGGTTGAGAATGCACAAGAAAATTCACAGGTCGTGGAAGGATTTTCTGCGCTTTCAGAATACATTTACCAAATCCAGGATCTGGGGGTTGAAAAGATCAAGGAAGATCTAGCGGTGGACTGGACCCGCTTATTCCGGGGAGTGAGTCCTGATTATGGACCCAAACCGCCTTATGAATCTGTCTACCGGGCTGAGGGAAAAGAAGACCAGAGTCAGATGACAAAGGTCTTAAGTTCCTTGATGGCCGAATACCAGCAGGAAAGGGTTGTGATTAACAGAGAAAATCGGAATCGTCCGGATTACATTGGTCTCGAGCTGGGATTCGTAGGTTACCTGCTGGATCAGGCGGATCGGGCCGAGGATCAGGAAAATTTTGAAGAATCGCAAGTGTACGCTCAACGTGCGGCTCAATTTATTACCAACCATCTTGAGACATGGATCTATAGATATATCAAGGAGGCGGAAAAATATGTCGAAACCGGATTTTTCCGGGGGGTGATGTTGATAACGGAGGGAGTGGTTCGGGAATATGCCACTCCATCAATCCTTTAGACTGCAAATCTTGAAGAAACATTGGAGGTCTTCGATGAGTGATAGCAGGAAAGAAAAGTTAACACGAGGAGGGTTTTTAAAAGCCTCGGGTACCGCTGCGGCAGTGACCTTTGTTGGGGATAAACTGCTGCGGGGACCGGTTGAGAAGGCTTTTACCGAACTCGGGAAACAGGCCAAAGAAGAAGAGTGGGTCTACAGCTGGTGCCGCCAGTGTGTCCTCCCGCCCTGTGGTATCAAGGTCAAGGTCCGGGACGGCGTGGCTGTCAAGGTGGAAGGAGATCCAGCCTGCCCGACCAATAAAGGCAAACTCTGCACCCGCGGAAATGCCACCATCCCGGCAGTTTACAACCCCTACCGGGTCAAAGCGCCCATGAAGCGCACCAACCCGAAAAAGGGTTTGAATGAAGATCCGCGCTGGGTGGAAATTAGCTGGGAAGAAGCCTATTCCACGATAGCGGAAGAGATGCAGCGGGTCAAAGACGATGATCCCAAAAAGTTCATCTGGAACAATGGTTTTGCCCGGGCTGGCTCGATGTTTGAGGGGATGGAATTCTGTGAAGCATTTGGTTCCCCTAATTACGTCGAGGTCGATGGGCCGAACTGTTCGGTCCACTTTGGCTCCTCAATTTTGCTGGGCAACTTTGTGGGACCCAATTATGATCCGAACTACACCAATTATGTGATCATTATGGGCTGCACTTCGGAAGCCGGTCAGGGATACGCGACCCAGAGTCAAGCCTTTGGAAATGCGATTGCGCGGGGCATGAAAGTCGTCACGGTGGATCCGAGAGCGACCATGTCCTCCAGTAAAGGGGAATGGGTCCCGATCCGGCCCGGAACGGACTTCGCTTTTGTGCTGGCGATGCAGAATGTGATTCTCCATGAGCTGAACCGCTTTGATGTTCAGTTCATCAAGACCGCAACCAACGCACCCTATTTGATCGGTCCGGACGGGCATTATGTGCGCGACGCCGAAACAGGGAAACCGCAGATGTGGGATGCGGAAGCAGGAGAAGCCAAAACCTTTGATGATCCGACGATCGCCGATGTCGCCCTGGAAGGTGAGTTTGAGATTGATGGTGTCAAAGGCGTGACAGCCTTCCAGCTGTATAAGGAAGCGATGGCCAAGTACACCCCGGAGTGGGCCGAAGAGATGACCACGGTTCCGGCGGCAACCATCCGGCGCATTTCAGCCGAGTTTGTGGAAGAAGCTCAGATCGGGAGCACGATCACGCTGCAGGGCACCCCGCTGCGCTACCGCCCGGTTGCGCTGCATCCGGCCCGGGGCTCGATCACCCAGTACTACGGCGCCAGTTTCCACTGCGCGACGATTATGGTCAACATGCTGGTCGGCGCACTGGATACACCCGGCGGCGGACAGGGGGGATTGGGACCACCTCACAAAAGCACTCCTTCTTTCCTGGCACTCTCGCCGGATGAAGACGGCACAGTACGGCCCAAGGTGGAAGCCAAACCGCGTGAGTTCATTTATCCCCCAACCCATGTCGACGGGAAAACCTTCATGCCTTACTCGCATGATAACCCGCACATTGTCTATGATGCGATCCTGCATCCCGACAAGTATGACCTGCCCTATGAGCCCGAGATTATCTTTGTCTGGGGCGGCAATGCCATGCTGCGGATGTATGAACCAAAATTTGTAGAAGAGGCTATCCAGAAGATGAAGTTCATCTTTGCGCTGTCCTACTCCGTGGATGAACCGACCTTGATGGCAGATATTGTCCTGCCGGAATCTGCCGGGCTGGAGCGTTACTCTGCCGGCGGTCGGGCTGCACTGGTTGACACTCCGGAAGGCAAGAAAAATGCGATTATTTCGCTGATTGCCCAGCAGGTGATTGAGCCAGTCTATGATACCAAGCAGCCGGATGAAGTCTTTGCGGAAATCGGGGATCGGCTGGGAATCCTGCGCGGTGAAGGCGGGATGTACAATCTGGTCAACTCCGGTAAATGGGCTCCGCCCCGGCTGGCAGATCCCTATCTGTGGCCAATTGATGAAAAGCTGACCCCCAAGCAAATGGCAGAACATGTCCTCAAATCCCAGACAGATGGCAGTGAGGATATGGACAGCATCCGCAACAAAGCCAGCTTCAAGATCAAAGCCATGCCTCCCCAGAAAGCAATCTATGCCCAGGCGGTACCCCCTGAAAACAAGGGGCGTTACTCGCTGTATATGGATCACATGCTGCGGATGGGAGAAGAACTGCGGGCTAACCTGGAAGAGGTTGGAGCAGAATTCCCCGGCTGGCCGATGGATAAATTGATGGAGCATTACCGCCCGATCCCGGAATGGATTGAACCGCTTAAGGAGACTCCAGAAGGATTTGATATGTACGCTGTCAACTGGAAAACACCCCAGTTTTCCTTCGGGAACGGCGGTACAGCTGAAAACCCCTGGCTGCATGAAGCGGCGCAGTGGGATCCCTATCTGCATAAGGTTTGCATCAACACCCAGACAGGACGTGATCTGGGACTGCAGGACGGGGACGAGGTCTGGGTTGAATCCCAGTACGGCGGAAAGGTCAAAGGCGAACTGAAACTGTCACAGGCTTTCCATCCGGAAGTAATCGGGATCGCCGGTATGTTCGGTCACCTGAGCAAACAGATGGCACCCCAGGCGCTGGAGGGCTTGCACTTCAACTCATTGATGTCCAACAGCCCGGAAGATATCGATCCGGTCAGCGCAGGTTTTGATGGATCACCTAATGTCAAGGTCTATAAAGCCTGATTGGCCAGATGGATGAGGAGATAAAAATATGCGACATGGAATGGTAATTGATCTGCGCCGGTGCATTGGCTGCAATGCCTGCACGCTGGCGTGTAAACAGGAAAAAGGCACCGGACCAGGAGTTCAGTACTGCAAGGTTCCAATTTATGAACGGGGTGAATATCCCCTGACCCGTTTTGAGTATCTGCCGCTGCTGTGCATGCACTGTGCGGATCCGCCCTGTGAGGCAGTCTGCCCCACGGGAGCCACCTATATTCGGGAAGACGGGGTGGTGGATGTCGATACCGATAAGTGCATCGGCTGCCGCTACTGTATGAATGCCTGCCCCTACAACGCCCGCTACTTTAACTTCACAGAAGCCCAGAGTTATTTTGAGGGACACGATCTGAATCAGTATGAAACTCTGATGGCAGCGGAACACCCGGTGGGTGTCGTTCAGAAATGCGACTTATGCTATGAACGAACCGCGGAAGGAGATCAGCCTGCCTGTGTGGCGGCCTGTCCGCCCAACGCCCGGATCTGGGGCGATCTGGATGATCCCACCAGTGAAGCTGCCAAACTGGTAGCGGAAAGAAACGGTTATCAACTGCACCCCGAGGCAGGGACCAATCCATCGGTCTTCTACCTGTCTGAATAGGAGGAAAAATGACAACGACAACCCGAGAGATGAAAAAGCAGGAAGGATTTCCGGCAGGGGTCATGATTGCCTCCATCGTGCTGGCTGTGATCGGCATCGGAGCCTGGATCTACCAGCTGGTGCAGGGCATGGGGGTGACCGGGCTGGGGAATCAGGTGGTGTGGGGGATGTATATCGCCGGGTTCTTCACCGCGGTGGGAGCAGGCGCCGGTCTGCTGAGCCTGGTGGGACTGAGCGAGTTTCTGCCCCTGATTGGAAAAGAACAGCGCGAGAAAGCTTTGGTGCTGGCGCTGGTGAGTTTTGTGGCCGGCGGGATCCTGATCATGATGGATCTGGGCAGCCCCTTCAAGGTCTGGCAGATGATCATCGCCTTTGAGGTTTCTTCGATGATGACCTGGGACTTCTGGCTGCTGGCATTGAGCGGCGTAGTGGCGCTGGTGTATCTGCTGGCGGTCCGGAAAGGCGGAGAACAGCCTGTCCTGGGCTTGCTGGCGGTGGTCTCAGCCGCTGCCGTGGTCGTGGTCGAGGGCTGGATGCTGTCGATCATGGCGGCCCGGCCGATGTTCGCGGGCGGTCTGACCGTCTTCAGCTTCTTGCTGAGCGCCCTGGCGGGCGGTGTGGGTCTGGCTTTGCTGATCTGGAAGGATAAAGCACAGCTGCAGTCCTGGCTGAAAATCCTTTTGGTCGCCAATCTGGGTCTGGTGCTGGCAGAAGTGCTGACCGGACTGCTGACCGGGAGTGAGGAAATCGCTGTGGTCTTTACCGGCAGCGCCGCCCTTCCGTTCTGGTTCCAGGTTTTTGCGGGAATTGCGATCCCGCTCTGGCTGCTGTATGAGCAGCAGGCCCTGACCGCTGTCGGTGGTCTGGTGCTGGCTGGTGTGCTGGCAGAGAAGATCTGGATGCTGGAAGCCGGACAGGCGTTCCCATTGCTGGAGCTGCCCGAAGCGGCTTATGCTGCCAGCTGGGTGGAATACCTGGCGCTGGCGGGAGCGGCTGCGATTGCTGTGCTGCTCTATCTGGTTTACCAGCAGTTTGTACCCGGGGCAGAGTAGTTTTCTGTAAATATTCCTTGTTATTAACGCCCGCCAGCTCTTAAACTGGCGGGCGTTTGTTACTTCAAGGGCGAAAACATCTTTTGATCTGAGCCAATTTGAGAAACCATGTTCAAACAATAATATGATTTCCTTCAGTTGCTTTTAAACAACCGGGGGGATATGATTAATAGTTGTCCCGGATTAAGGAAATCCAGGATAGTCATACCGTGGATGATTAATGGTTTTGCTGTGAAGTTACGATGATACTATACTTTTTTAGTGGTTTGCTGTTCGGTGGTCTGGGCCTCGCTGCGTATTTACAGATGCGGCAGGGCGCTGATATCCCCCTGCGGAAGCAGCTTCCGTGGTTGGCTGCCTTTGGCTTCACCTGCGGTGCAACCAGCTGGGTGGATATGTTTCTGGTCAGCGGAGCCAATCCGGAGATGGAGCAGATCCTGACCATTCTGCGGATTATGCTTCAGCCCATCAGCGGTCTGCTGCTGCTCCGTTTTGGCTACGGCGTGTTTAAGTATCTGACGCCTTTACCTGCCTGGGCAGTTTTTATTCCCGGTATTTTGATTGTACCGGCGGCTTATCTGTTCACCTATGCGGCCACCACCTTTGTTACCCCCTCGCCAATCGAAATTCCCGTTGATATCTGGTCCCGCTACCTGCTTTACCTGCCCGGAAGTGTGCTGGCCGGGATTGGCTTCCTGCGACAGTGGAACCGGCAGAAGAAAAAAGGCTACCTGGACGTTTCCAAGTTGATGCTGGGCGCAGGGATAGCTTTCCTCGTTGAGGCTTTTGTGGTCGGCTTTATCGTGCCCGCCGCCCCCTACGGTCCTGTGTCTTATTACAACTACGACCGGGTGGTTCATAATGCCTTTTTTGGAACCGGCACCTATTCCCCCGGGACTTTTGGTTGGGATTATGAAGGGGTTTTGCAGGCCACCGGTCTGCCCATCCAGTTCTGGCGCATGTTCTCGGCTTTTGCGGTAACTTTCTTTGTGGTCCGCGGATTGGATGTTTTCGATACCATCCGCAAACGGCAGCTGAGAAATCTGCAGGAAGAGCGGGATCGGGCTCAGATGGAAGTGGTCAACGCCCAGATCGCGGCCCGGGAAACAGCGGAAAGCTGGACGGATGCTCTGGTCAACATCAGCCGGCAGATTGCCCAGCTGGACAATGTCGATGAGATATTAATGGAAATTGTGGAAGTGGCCCAGCACCTTCTTAACTCGGATTTTGTGGGGGTGGCTTTACTTCGGGAGGATCAATCCAGCCTGATGTTAAAATGCCATGCCCACGGCGGAGGTTCAGAGATTGTGGAGCCTTCTCTCCCTGTCAGCAACCCTTTTATCCGGCGGGCGATGCGTACCAACTGCTCTTTTCGCTCCCAGATAAATTCCGAGAACAGCATCCTGGTGGATGTCTGTCCCAAGCTGGAGAAACCCGCCCGGACAATCGCGTCTGTTCCGCTGCGGATGGACAACCGGCCGATTGGCGTCTTGTGGGCAGCCCGCTGTGATGACAGGAGCAGTCGTTACACGGGGACGGATTTAATCTGGCTGGAGTGCATCGCTGATCAGATCGTAATCGCCATTCAGCACGGTTTGATGACCTCCCAGCTGCAGACTCTGTCCATTGTTGAGGAAAGGGGGCGAATTGCCCGGGAGATGCATGATGGGCTGGCCCAGGTGCTGGGCTACCTCAACCTCCAGGTGCAAACCCTGGAGTCCCTGTTAATCCAGGGCAAAAAGGAAGCACTGCAGAAGGAAATGAAACACATGCGGGGAGCGATCAAATCGGCCCATGCGGATGTAAGGGAAAACATCCTCAGCCTGCGGACCACCCTGGCCAATGAAAAGGGGTTGATCTCTTCCATTGATGAATACCTGGAGGAGTTCAGCATTCAAACCACCATCCGTACCGAATTTGTCAATCAACTGCACAGCAGCATCAAACTTTCTTCCCTCGCCGAGGTGCAGCTGGTATGCATCCTTCAGGAGGCCCTGGCCAATGTCCGTAAACACGCTGAGGCGGAAACTGTACGGGTAATCCTTTCCAGGAATGATCTGCAGGGGAAAGACTTTATCTGCCTGAAGGTTGTTGATGATGGCAGGGGTTTCCAGAAAAACCAGTCCACCCGCAGCTTCGGCCTGCAGACTATGGAAGAAAGAGCAGACAGCGTGGGGGGGAACCTGCTGATTCACTCCATCCCGGGAGAGGGCACGACCATCAATTGCTGTTTGCCCTGCCTGCTGGAAGAAGAGGCCAGCAACAGGAGTATAATTCTTACGGTTTAGTGATCTGACCTGCTTATGAACCTTCGAGAATGGGCCCTACCGGTATACACGATACTCACTCAGCTGGCAACAGGATCCCTACTGTGCCTGTGGCTGATCCGGTCCTTTTATCGTTCCCGGATTCCGGGTGATCAGATAGATAAAATTTTCCGGAATCCACTTTTGATTTTATTTTCAACCGTGGTCTTTGGCGTGATCGGTGCCCATTTCCACCTCAGCAGGCCAATTTTTTCTCTGTTTGCTGTTCTCAATGTCAAAACATCCTGGTTAAGCCGGGAGATTGTCTTTACCATCCTGCTCTTCTTGCTGCTGGGCGCTTTGGTCGCCATTCACTGGTACCTGCCCGGTTATCATCGGCTGAAAACAACCTTGGGATGGGGAACGGTCCTTGCCGGGTTGGTCACGGTGTACTGCATGTCTCAGATCTATCTTTTACCCACCCAGAAGACGTGGGATTCACCGCTGACCATTTTGATTTATATCGCTTCTATGCTGGTCATGGGTCCGCCGTCAGTGCTGGTCATTCAATTAATGGACTTGAATTTTTCTAAAAGTCAGCTGGCCGTCGAACTGGAGAATTACCGGCAGATATTTAAGCAATCCGCATCCTGGTTGATCGGGATTACCCTGATCGCCGGTGCGGCTGTTTTAACGCTGGGCGTGTATCAAAACCTGGCCCTGCAGCAGGTTCAGGATCCTTCAACCCGGGTCAGCCTGCAGCTCTTGTTTGATATTTATCAACCGCTGTTATTTTTCCGCTACGGGCTGCTGTTGGTCGCAGCCGTGATCCTCCTTATCTGGCAGCGCCGAATCGCCCGGGGAAAGGCTTCTCTGGATGTCTTGATCGGACCCGGATATATTGCCTGTTTGATGATCCTGGTATCGGAAATCATGGGACGTTTCTTGTTTTATGCTACCCATGTGCGGGTGGGGATATGAGGATAATTGAGGAAAAAACGTAATGACACTCCGTGTTCTGATTGCTGACGATCATAAATTATTCCGCCAGGGGTTGATCAGCCTGATGAAAACCAGGCCGGACCTGGTCGAAGTGGTCGGTGAGGCTGAAACCGGGGCTCAGGCGGTGAAGATGGCCGAGAAGCTCCAGCCGGATGTGGTCTTGATGGACATTTACATGCCGGAAGGCAGTGGGCTGGAAGCGGCCCGCAGGATCAGGGAGAAAACTCAGGAGGTGGAAATCGTCATGCTCACCTCTTCCGAGGAAGATGAGCACCTGGCGGAGGCGGTGGGCATTGGCGTGGCCGGGTACCTGCTGAAAAATCTGGACAGGGAGGAGCTGTTTGAACTTATCGGTGGAATCGAGTCAGGAGAGGCAGCCATCACCCGGACCATGGCGGCCAAGCTGCTGAAGACAACCGCCCGTCAGCGGACCACGACCCAAGAGGGCGAAGAGCTGACCGATCGGGAAATCGATGTCTTAAAGCTGGTCGCCCAGGGCGCCAGCAATTCGGAGGTGGCAGAGCAATTAGGGGTGACGATTAACACCGTCAAGACCCATCTGAAACATATTTACGGCAAACTGCAGATCGACAACCGGACCCAGGCGGCAACTTATGCCATTAAGACCGGCTTGGTCTCATCGCTGGGGGGAAAAAACCCTGAGAATCACACTTCTGGGTGATATAACATTGCGCTCTTAGGCGATGACAATCTGACAATAATCGGCTAGGTTATAAACAGCAAACTGTATGCTGGCTTTCCCTGTGGGAATCCCCCTTTTTCCGGGGCCAACAGACAGCAGCCGTTTCTTAATTATCTCTGGCAGGTGAAGAACCTGAACCAGAAACGTTTTGGAGGAAAATATGAAAAAGAAGTTCACAATACTAGTCCTGGTGCTCCTGACGTCAGTCATGATGCTGCCGGCCTGCAGTGAGCCGCCGGCGCCGAGCGAGGAGATCACGGACACTGCGAACATTGAGGATATTGAGGTTCAGGTTCGCGGCGAAGTGCCCAAGCAAGTCCAGGTGGTGGTTGAGGGTGAACTGCCCGACGGCTGCACCAAGATCAACGATATCACCACGGAGCGCAGGGAATACTCCTTTGAGGTGGAGATCACCACCCTGCGCACGACCGGCGTGGAATGCAGTGAAGAATCTTACACTTTTACAGAAGAAGTTTCGCTGCCCGTGAATAACTTGCCGGCTGGAGAATACGCGGTGATCGTTGAGGGAGCCAACTCGATGGAAGGCTCTTTTGAGTTCACAGAGGACAATGTCATGACCACGGCGTCCACCGGAGGCAACGCTACCGTGGAAGATTTGCAGATTGACCTCATGGAAGATGCCCCTGATAGGGTGAAAGTGACAGTGATTGGAAAGCTGAAAGATCCCTGCACGGAGATGGAAGGCATCGAGTATGAGCTGGAAGATGGTACTTTCTTGGTGCATGTGAAGACCGCCCGGGAAGCCCACACCATGTGCAACAGCCAGGCTGCGGTCCCCTTTGATGAAAGCGTTGAGCTTGATGTTTCGGGACTGGAAGCCGGCGAATATGTGGTAGAGTCGCAGGATGTGACCGCTACATTTGAACTACCCTGAGCGAATAACAGCAGGTAGGGTCAGGCCGCATCTCAAATTTCTGGCCCTGTCCGGAAAATGCTGTCGGCCGGTGGTTCCACCGAATATCACCCGATCGGGTGAGAAAAAATTGTACAACGGAGGGATGTGCCTTCCTGAGGTATGTTTTATCCTCAAGGCAAGTATGCTTAGACAGAGCAGGCATCCCTTCCGGGGGGATGCTGCTGGCGTTTCTGGATCGGACTTTTCCGTGTAAGTCAGGAGTTGTTTTTCAGCCGGAGACGCATTTTCCAAACCAGGGTTAATAAGTCAATACGAGGAGGTATTACATATGAGTGGAAAGAACTTTCTTTCCCAAGCCCTAAACAATACCGTTCTCACCCGACGCAGCTTCATAAAATGGAGCTCTGTGCTCGGAGGAACGGCAGCACTTGCTGGGGGCTGGGACTACGGTCTCAAGAAGCTCGAAGCGGCTGCCCAGGACGCAGCCGGGGAAGAGAAATGGGTATCCGCAGCTTGCTGGCATAACTGCGGCGGCCGGTGCCCGAACCATGCCCTCGTCAAGGACGGCGTTGTCATCCGGCAGAAAACCGATGACAGCCATCCTGACAGCCCAGACTTCCCGCAGCAGCGGGGTTGTGCTCGCGGCCGCTCCCAGCGCCATCAGGTCTTTGGCGCTGATCGGTTGAAGTACCCTATGAAGCGCAAGAATTGGGAACCGGGGGGCGGTAACAAAGAATTACGTGGGAAAGATGAGTGGGAGCGGATTTCCTGGGATGAGGCCCTGGATCTTGTCGCGGAAGAAGCCCTGCGCATCATTAACCAGTACGGAAATAAGGCTGTGCTTGGATCCAGCACGGTGATCAATAAGCTGGGCGGCGGCTGTGCGACATGGGGCACCGTTTCGGAAGGCTCCTGGCCCATACCGGAAGCCCTGATGGGCGGCGGCGCGATTGGCTCCAACGACCGCATGGATTACCGTAACTCTGAGCTGATCATCTGGTGGGGCCACAACCCCATCTGGAGCAGCGGCGGAAACCCGGCTTATAACTGGCTGCAGGCGAAAAAAGCCGGCGCCAAATTCATCCTGGTTGATCCTTTTTACAATGATTCAGGTCAGGTGATGGCAGATCAGTGGATCCCTGTCCGCCCCGGAACGGACGCGGCTCTGTTGCTCGGTATGGCTTATCACATGATCGTCAACGATCTCCATGATCAGGAGTTCCTGGACAAATACACGTTAGGATTTGATGAGGATCACATGCCGGAAGGTGCGGATCCCAAAGAGAACTATAAGGACTATGTCCTGGGTACCTATGACGGCCAACCTAAGACACCGGAATGGGCCTCGAAGATCTGCGGTGTTGATCCGCGGACAATCCGCATGTTCGCCACCGAGGTGGCTTCGACCAAACCCGCGGCCTGGATTTCTGCCGCGTCTTGCTCGAGGACCCATACTGGCGAACAGATGGTGCAGAACTTCATGACCGTGGCCTGGATGACCGGAAACGTGGGTAAGTCTGGTGCCATGGTTTCCAAGTCGTACCATGCAAGCTCCAGCTACGGCGGACCGGCGTTGGTCAGGGGTGGTAGCGGGGGTGCACCTTACATTCCGAACCCGCTCTTCGGCTACTTCTTCCCTTACTCGGATCTGGCCTTCAACACCGACTGGCACGGCCCGGTCTGGGATGAGTGCTGGGAGGCAATCCTGGAGGGCGAATACACCGCTTCCGTACGGGGCAAACAGCCGCTGGATATCAAGATGATCTGGCAGGTTGGGATGGGTAGCGGGGGGAATTATCTCAACCAGCTCCCGAATATCAATAAGGGCATCGAAGCCTACCGTTCGGTTGATTTTGTGGTCAGCAACGACATCGTGCTTTCCACCAAGTCCAAGTACGCTGACATTGTGCTGCCTGCCACCACGCCGTGGGAACAGGCAGGCATGGTATACACCATCGCCGGCGGTGAATGTTTGCTGGTTACCAGCCAGGTTGCTGAACCAGTGTTCGAAGCCAAATCAGAAATCTGGATGCAGCGAGAATTGGCCAAGCGCATGGGCGTTGATCCGGATGAAATCCATCCGCTGTCTGAGAAACAGATGTGGTTCAACAAGATCGCCGGCGCCACGGTCATCAAGGATGATGTTTCCGGCTATGAAACGCTGGTCACCGTCACTCAAGAGGACCTGGAAGAGCTCGGTGTGGAAGGAGAAACCCAGACGGGCAGAATCCCGATCATGGATCTAATCGAACAGGGCACCTACCAGATACCCCGCTCGCCGGATGACAAGTTCACCTACATCCATGCCAAGGATTTCATTGATGATCCGGAGGCCAATCCGGTGGCGACAACAACGGGCAAACTGGAGATTCACTGCCAGCCGCTGGCGGATACCATCAACGCTTACGGCTGGATCAATTTGCCCCCGATCCCCCAGTATCAACCCCCCAAGGAAGGCGTCGAGGATACCTTTGCTGACTTTGAGGATGAGATCAAGGGCGAATATCCTTTGCAGCTCTATACCATTCACTACGGACGCCGCAGTCATTCTGTGTTTGACAACATCCCCCAGCTGAGGGAAGCCTTCCCGCAGGAGTTCATGATGAACACGCTGGATGCGCAGGCCCGCGGCCTGGAGATGGGTGACACGGTGATGATCGAAAGCCGGCACGGGAAAGTGATCCGACCGGTTTACGTGACCGACCGGATTGCTCCTGGAGTGACCACCCTGGGTGAAGGTGCCTGGGTGGAAATGGACGAAGAACTTGGGGTCGATAAAGCTGGTGCGACCAATGTCTTGAACGGATCCCTGCCCACCGGTCAGGGTGTACAGCCCTGGAATACCTGCAACGTTGAGGTATCGAAATGGGATGGCAAACCTCTTGATCCGGACGCTCATTGGCCTCAGCGAATTGTCTTCAAGAATCCCGAAGACTACATCGTTGGAGGAGGTTTAAAATAAATGGCTAAACAAATGGCTTTCTATTTTGATGCAAGCGCTTGCACCGACTGCAAAGCCTGCATGATCGCTTGTAAGGATCGAGCGGATGCCCCCGTCGGGGTGAAATGGCGCCGGGTGTATCAGTACGGCGGCGGGAGCTGGATCCAGAAGAACGGCACCCTGGTGCCTAACAATATCTTTAGTTACTCGGTCTCCGTAGCCTGTATGCACTGTGAACGCCCGATTTGCGCCGAGGTGTGCCCGACCAAGGCCATCTTCAAGCGTGATGAGGACGGCGTAGTTTTGATTGATGCCGACAAGTGCATTGGCTGCCGGTACTGCGAATGGGCTTGCCCTTACGGTGCCCCTCAGTTTGATGAGGAAATCGGCGTGATGACCAAATGTGATTTCTGTGAGGATCTGGTCGCAGAAGGCAATAATCCTGCCTGTGTGGATGCCTGTGTGATGCGTTGTCTCGATTTCGGTGATCTGGCCGAACTGCGCGAGAAATACGGGGATTTCAATGAAATTGAACCCCTGCCGCAGTCTGAGATGACCAAACCTGCCTTTGTGGTCACACCTCATGAGAATACTCAACTCAGCGGAATGGGAAGCGGTAAGCTTCAGAATCTGCCAACGGAGGTGTAACAATGAATGTAAGTGAATGGTCGTTGATCATATTTACTGTTTTAGGGCAGATGGCTGTAGGCTCGTTCATCATCCTGGGCGCGATCCACTTCTACGCCATGCGTAAAGCTGGTGTGGAAGAGGCAGACCGTCTCAGTGATCGCGTGTTGATTGCGATCGTAATCGTGATGTTCCTGGGCTTCCTGGCCTCGGTTGCCCATCTTGGCAACCCGCTCAATGCCCCCAAGTCGATTTTGAACGTCGGATCGTCATGGTTGAGCCGGGAGATTCTGCTGGGTGTGGTCTTTGCCGCCTTTGCCGGCCTGTTCACCCTCATGCAGTGGCAGAAGATCGGTTCTTTTGCCGTCCGGAATGTAGTCGCTGTCATCTCAGCAGTCATTGGCATCGGCCTGGTGGCCAGCATGTCCATGATTTACATGATGGAAACGCAGCCGGGATGGAATACCTTCCAGACCCCGCTGGCTTTCTTCACCACCGCCCTCTTACTAGGCTCGGTGGCTCTGGGAGCAGCACTGGTGGCCAACTACAGCATCGTAAAGCGGAGAAATCCGGATTGCGAAGAAGTGCAGTGTGAACTGATGCGCGGGGCGCTGCGGTGGCTGGCAGTGATCTCCATCGTTGCCCTGGGGGTTGAGTTCATCTTCATCCCCATGTATCTTTCACGACTGGCCGCCATCGGCAATGAAGCTACCATGACAGCCAGTATGATGACCAGTGACTTTGGCGTCATCTTTGCCTTCCGCCTGCTGCTGGCCTTTATCGGCGCGGGCGTGCTGGGGATGTTCATCTACCAGCACTCCCAGGATCCGGAAAATGAGACAGCCCTGATGACTTTTGCCTACGCCTCCTTTGTGCTGGTGTTGAGCGCAGAAGTCCTAGGACGGTTCCTGTTTTATGCTACGCAGGTTCAAATCGGGATCTAATTTATTTCCCGTAATCTTTATCGGTTGAGTGAGTGGGGGATAACGTCAAGTTATCCCCCACTTGGCTTTTCAGGGAGGGTGTGCTGTGCGGCTCGATAAACTGGGTGCTTACGGCATGCTGGGCATGATCTGTGGGTTATTCTTTAGCTTTGGTATGCTGTCACGGCAGCTGGATGCCGGCCTGGCTCTCCACGTCCAGCAGGCAACCCCGACTCCTATCGGTCAGGTAGCCACGGAAGAGCAGCTGGAAAAGGCCTATCAGGAGTGGTCCAATTCCGCCCATGCGGATACCTATGATGATGGGTTGGGGGCTGATAACACCTGTGCGCGCTGCAAATCCCCCAAGAACTGGGATCCTTCCCAGGAAATCGCCGCCATGGAAGCTCTGGACTGCTACAGCTGTAAACGGGTTCCCGGCGGCGAGAGGCCGACCCTGGATTCCGGCCAACAGGTTCCAAAATTGGAATGGATGAATATCGGCTGTGAGATCTGCCATATTCCGATTGGTGATTCATTCGACACCGGGATTGCCTACTGGGATCAGTCTTCTCAAACCTATCAGCCGGTGGAAGACATCTCAGCGCTGTTTACCAAATGCCACGAAGGCCAGCACGGCTTCATGGTGGTGGAAGAAATGGAGGATACTCAGGCCCACAGCAGCATGACCTGCACGACCTGCCATGGAAATCATGGTAAAGTTTCCAGGTGCACGGACTGCCATGATCCCGAGCAGGGCGATGGGGCAGCCATGCATATCAGTCACCCCAGTGTGAACTGCACCGCCTGCCATGATCAGAGCGGCTTAAACATCTGGGTAGATCGGGATCCGGATTCTGACCACGCCGGCGAGTACATCACCCGCCGTTTTGCCCACACCCTGACCTCCTGGCCTTCCCACGATTTAGCTTTAGAGGTGGATTGTTTGCGATGCCATCATAAACCAAATATGAAAACGCCTTCTCTCACCCCCCAGATTTCTTGTGAAGTATGTCATATTCATCGGGAAGGCGCGGTTGATTTTTGGTGCACTGATTTTCCCCGTTCACCCAATCCTTATCACGAGGGAACAACTGACCCGTAATAATTGATCATGAATAAATTTTCTTTTCTTTTACTTGTGCTGGGAACTGCAATACTGGGCATGGGATTAGGCGCCTGCGGTGTGATTGCGCCTGCGCCTACGCCTACCCCTACCCCTACCCCTACCTTGACCCCTGTTCCGCCCACGCCGACCCCTGATCAGTCCGCATACTGGTCGGATTGGGAAAGCAGTATCCATGCTGACACTTACGCATTGGAAAAGGGCCCCAATACCTACTGTGCCCGATGTCACTCTCCCGCTAACTGGGATATGGCGGCCACTATTGATGAACGCCCCGACTGCGTTTCCTGCAAGTTCCCCCACGAGGAGGAACCCCGGATCGCGGAAGGAAATCCTTTGGTCCCCGAAGAAGAGTGGGAAAACATAAATTGTCAGACCTGCCATCAGATGACAAACGGAATTGTACAGGAAGGGATTTGTTGGCGGGATTTTACCAGCGGCTACTGTGAATCTGTGGCGTCTTCCACCCAGCTGTGCGGGAAATGCCATCAAAATACAGAAACCCTCCAGCATCAGCGGGATATCGCGGAAGGCGGAGCTCATGCGGAGTTGGAGTGCGTGAGCTGCCACAATCCTCACAGCCTGGAAGCCAAGACCTGCCGAAGTTGCCATCCGGTGGAGTTCCAGGAAGTGGACGTGACAGGCGATGTGCATGCCGGCGTCACGTCCAATGACCAGTGCCTGGAATGTCACCCGGACGCCTGGGCCGGACACAACATGAAAGTAAAGCAGACGGGCAGCCAGGACTGCATCAACTGTCATGATGATCTGGTCACCGACGTGGCTCTCGAACCCGTGCTGCGCGGTCACAATCAGGTCCATGAGGGCATTCCCTGTGTGGTCTGTCATGATGCTTCGGGCATGAAAGTGGGAAAGTTGGAAGAGACCGGCGAATGGATTCTCCTCCGACAAACAGAATTACGAGGAAAGATTTCCGAAGAACCTTATCTGTCCCATGCCATTCAGAGGGAGGTGGACTGCAGCCGCTGTCACTATCCTGAGAACCCCTGGGACCTTTCTGAAAATGTGAGCAAATGATCCAAGATCTGGGTGGTAAGCGCAAAATTATTGGGAGATTCAGCGGCAGGGCAGCGGCAGCCGTGCTCCTCCTCCTGCTGCTGATTGGGGGGCTGATTGCTCTCAGTCCCCGCAGTGTGAAGGCTCAGGGAGGCGATTTTGAGGTCCTGATCGGCCTGCCCAATGAAGGGGAAACCTTCTACGCCGGACCCTCATCCTTTCTTTACAACATCCCGGTCTACGGCTTTGTCTTCGGACAGGACCTTTCCTATCAGGACATTGACATTAAACTGCAAATTGTCCAGAACGGCACGCTGATTAAGAACATCGACGGCCAGCTCTATCAGGACGGCACCTTTAATTTTGAAGCCACGGTTAATCCGGATCATCCGGTGGGCCGTTTCAACCGGGTGGACGGCGAGTATGATCCCACCAAGCTCAGCTGCGGCGAATGCTGCCATTTTCCCCGGGGCCTGACCCTGCCGGAGGGCGATGTTACCCTGCGGGTGATTGCCACCGATGAGAACGGGCGGGAAGCGGTGGATGTCCGCCATATCCAGATTGACCTCGCCCGTTATCTCAGTGTGCCTGTCCAGGTCAGCATTCCGGACTCTGAAGTCAGCCTAGAAGATGTCCAGGTGGTCGGCAGCGTCCGCTTTTACCTGTGGCGCACGCGTAATTTTTATGGACGGACGGACGCTGAAGGCCGGACCGATGTTAAAGTGGAAGTGCTGCGCGAAGCGCCTACGAAGGTTCAATTTGGCGTTGAACCGGTAATTGTCAACGGTATCAAATATCAATCGCTGAATCAGGAGACGCTCGTTATCCAGCCGGATGCCGAGCAGATCCCTCAGGTTTCACTGGAGCTGGTAGCCCAGGCCGGATTGGTCAGAGGTCAGCTGATAGGTGATGTTTCCGTGGAAACCGGGTTCTCGGTGTGGGCTGTCAGGAAACCCACCGGGGCAGCCTTTCAAGCGGAGGTCAGCGAGGAAGGAAAGTTTCACTTTTCGGAGCTGCCTCTGGGGGAGTATGTTTTGATCTTGGAGGACAGCAGGGAACAAGTAAAGGCAGCGGGAAGCACCCCGCTGGATCTGCAGGAGAGTACCCAGCGTGCGGTCCGCCTGCCGGTGCAGAAAACTGCCGGTACGGTGGTGGAAGGTCGGGTGGTGGATGAGCAGGGCGAGGAAATCCCCCTGGCCTGGGTCCAAACCGGGCAGCAGGAGGTTCAGACTGCCCCTCTGGATCCTTTCCAGGGAATATACCGTTTGATTGGGCTTGCTGAAGGACAGGTCCGGCTGATTGCTTCCGCCCCCGGATACTACAGCCAGGAAATTGCCCTTGACACCCGGGAGGAAGGAGGAGAATCCGCGGTTTTTGCTTTGAAGTCGAAACCAGGATTATCCGTGGTTTCCTGGGGGGAGGGGAAGCTTTATCTTCCTGGAGAATCCATTGAGGAAAGGGCGGAAAATGTCCTGCGGCTGAAGAGGGGCTGGGTCTGGGGCAGGGGAAAGGGCGGTCAGGCACTGCGGCTGCGGGTGGGGGAGGTAGAAATCCTCCTTCCGGAAGACGAGGTATCCTTTGCGGTAGAATATCTCCCCGGGCGCACCGGCTGGTTCTATCTCCAGCAGGGAACAGCCCAAATTTTTACTCCGGAGCAAGGGGATGATATAATTACTGTTCGGACGGGGGAGATGGTTAATCTCTTGGGCGAGCAGCGTCTGCAGGCTGTGGCCTATCATTCTGTGGTCTTGGAGGCCCTGGAAACCAGGCAAAATACAGTTCAGGAGCCGTCCTGGCAGCCCACCCTGCTCTCCCGCATCAAAGAGTCTGCTGCGGCCGTCTCCCTGGGTATCGGTCAGTTTGTTGTCTATGCCATGTATTTGATAATCATTGGTTTTGCTGTGGGTGCTGCCGAGTCATTTTTGAGACAGAACCATCAGGATCAAGAAAGGAAACCTGAAGAAGATGGAGAGGAAAAATAGATGAATAATAATGGAAGCGAAAGCCATGATCTCAAGACCGTTTTTTTTGGCCAGAGTTTAATGTTTGGTCTGCTGGGAAAAATTACTTACACATACCCCGATCAGGAACTGCTGGAAGTCATTAAGGAAGAGGGTCTGTTTTCGGAAGCTCCCTTCGGGAATGACCAGGAGCATACTCAGAAAGGGCTGAGCCTGGTAAATGATTGGCTGGATGAACATCGGGATCAGCAGGAACAGGCGCTGAAAGAACTGCGGGTGGATTACACCGGTCTTTTCATTGAAATTACCGATAAAGATATCTCACCCTGGGAATCCGTTTACTTTACCGAGGAAAGGGGGATCTTTCAAAAAAGCACGTTGAAAGTCCGCGAATGGTACCGCCGGTTCGGGCTTCAGGTCACCAAATTGTATAAGGAACCCGATGATCATGTCGGTCTGGAATTTGCCTTTCTCAGCCACCTGGCTAGACAGGCAGTTGAGGCACTGGAAGACGAGGATCGAGACAGAACGCGGAAAATTATCCAGGCGCAGAAAGATTTCCTGGGTGAACATGTTCTGACCTGGGTGCCGAACTGGAGTGAGCAGCTCCGGGAGTATGCCAAAACTGATTTTTACCGCGGGGTAAGTCATCTTGTTCAGGGATCCCTGGATGAAACCCGGGAATTATTGGAAGATCAAAATTTGCTGGAGGTTGGTAAGTGAGCATTGTCGGATTATTAGAACGTTTGGAAGCGGTGTCCGGGGAAGGTGTCCACATTGCCCGGGATCGCTGCCTGAACAATTTTAATAATTCAACCTGTCAGCTCTGCGCTGAGATTTGTCCGGAGCAGGCCATCGAGATCGAGGAGCTGGCGGAAATCGATGGGGAGAAGTGTAAAAACTGCCTGGCCTGTATGCAGGTCTGTCCGGTGGATGCTGTCAGAGGGGAGGATGCTGTTTCTTCGCTTCTCAGCAGCTCGAGCCGGAATGAAAGCAGCCGGGTGGAAGTGCTCTGTGAGCTCCATCCTCATCCTGAATTAGGGCTGGAGAATGCGGACGGTATCCGGGTGAAAGGCTGCCTGGCCGGGCTGGGAAGCGGCACGTATACAGCCCTGTTTACCCTGGGGATAGAGGAGATTGTGCTCCACACCGAATACTGCCGGGACTGCCCCTGGGCAACTTTACAGCAGGAGATCGCTGAGCAGCGGAAGCATGCCAATCTGCAGCTTTCCGCCTGGGGAGAAGAGGAAGTGGTTCGGAAAATAACGGAGGGAGAAGATCTCGAAGAAAGGAGATACTGGGATGCGGATAATCCTCCCCTTTCCCGCCGGGATCTGTTGCGGATGGCAGCCCAGCAGGGCCAGCTCTCGATGGCTAAGGCCCTGAACCCGCATCAGGAAGCGGGGGGCAAGCGTCCGGGTAGAAACTATCTGCGCACAGCGGCTGCCATGAAAAACCTCTTCCAGCGGGCGATTGAGAAGGATGTGGTCCTGGAAGGAAATGGCTTTGCGCTGCTGGAGATCACCGAGGCCTGCTCTGCCTGTGGATCCTGCGCGAAAATATGTCCCACAGAAGCCCTCCGCTTTGCTTTCGATGAAGAGGAAACCAGTTTTAAGTTAAGCTATACCGCCCGGGATTGCGTGGGATGCGAATTATGCGTCCGTGTTTGCTCGGAGGATGCCATCCTGATCGATCACGCCCCTCCAATCCAGGAGCTGTTTGGCGTGGAAGACCCCCGCGTACTGCAGCAGGGCCGGCTGAAAACCTGCCGGGACTGCCGCAGCAAGTACGCCAGCAACGGGGAGGGGAAGCTGTGCCCGATTTGTGAATTCCGGGCCCAGAATCCCCTGGGTTCAAAGCTTCCACCTGCGGTGCAGGACCTTATTGAAAAAAGAAAAAACTCATGATTTTAAACGTAAACCAAAACACACTGGATAAGATCAAAAATCCCCATCTGCGGTCCTATGCGGAAATATATGTGGATATTGAGCGGGATTTTTTGGAGCAGATCAAGGCGTCGGGTATTGAAATCGACACCCGGGATTATTCCGGACAGGTCCGGGAACGGATGGAAAAGCTGGAGCAAACCGACGCAGTCCTCCGCAATGACGAAAAGAGCGTGGTGGTCAACGAGATCTCCCCGGCCTGCGTGGCCTGCCAGACCGGCAGGGGGAGTGCGACCTTTTTTATCTCCCTCCAGTGCCACCGGGATTGTTATTACTGCTTTAATCCCAATCAGCAAAACTACGACTACTATCAGACCCATCCCCGGGATGTGATCGCGGAATTGCAGGAGATTAAGAACCAAAACCAGCATGTGGAGCATCTAGCCCTGACCGGCGGAGAACCGCTGCTGCAAAAGGAAAAAACCATCGAATTCTTTGACTATGCCCGGGTGCACTTCCCGGGGGTGTACACCCGCCTGTACACCTGTGGTGATCATATTGACCGGGAAACCCTTCAGGACCTGCAGGAAGCCGGGCTGACCGAGATCCGCTTCAGCATCCGCATGCACGACCTGGCCCAGGGCCAGCGAGGCACCTTCGAACGTATCGCCCTGGCCAATGAATACATCCCCTTCGTGATGGTCGAGATGCCGGTGCTGCCGGACACCCTGGAAGAAATGAAGGATATCCTGCGGGAGCTGGATGATCTCGGGCTGTACAGCATCAACTTGCTCGAACTCTGCTATCCGCTTACCAATGAAGAGGAATTTAATCAGCGCGGTTATCAGGTCAAAGAGCGGCCCTTCCGGGTCTTATACAACTACTGGTATGCGGGCGGTCTTCCCATCGCAGGCAGTGAGCTGGTCTGCCTGGATTTGGTAAAATTTGCCCTTGAAGAAGAACTTTCCCTGGGCGTTCACTACTGCTCGGTGGAAAATAAGCAAACGGGTCAGATCTACCAGCAGAATTACGGAAAAAAATTACCCCCGACAGCTTATTTTTCGGAGCGGGATTATTTCATCAAAACTGCGAAAGTGTTTGGCGAGGATATCCGGCCGGTCCGGGAGCTGCTGACCAATCTTTATCAGGATCCGGCCCTGGAGGAAAACCGGGAGCACGATTACCTGGAATTTCATGTTGAAAAAATACCCGCGTTGGCCAGCCTGGATATCGAGGTGGGTATTTCTACTAATGTTTTTGAAACCCGGGACGGGGAAACCTACCTGCGGGAGTTGAAAGTAGATGTCACTACACCCCAACAATTTAGATTAGAAATGCTGTAAGGGAGAATATCATGCCGAATTTAGGACCCACCGAACTGATTATTATTCTTGTGATTGTTGTCCTGCTCTTTGGTGTAGGGCGGATCAGCAAAGTTGCTGGAGAAATGGGCAAAGGCGTCCGTGCTTTTAAAGATGGACTTTCTATGGATGATGAATCAAAAGCAGAATCTCTGGAAGATGATCAGGCATAGCACGCCAGCAAAGATCCTGGAAGAACAGTATGGCGAAAAAGAAATCGAAAAGACCATTCTGGAGACGTTATACCGGAGCCCTGGGCCGGGCTCATCAAAAGGCTCGCCGGGAACTTGATGAGTCGCTTCCGCTGCTCCAGCATCTGAATGAGCTCCGTAGCAGGCTGTTCAAAGCCTTTGGAGCTGTGGTGCTGACCACAGCTGTGAGCGCGATCTTTGCAGAACAGGCAATTGACTATCTCGCCCGGCCCATCGGGGGAAGCAGTTCTCTGGTGTCAATTGAGATCACGGAAAATATTTCGATCTTCATGCGGGTTTCCCTGCTGGGAGGTCTGATTCTGGGGATGCCAGTTGTGGTTTATCAAATCCTCCGGTTCGTTCTCCCAGGGCTGAAACAAAATGAAAAAACCTGGATTTTCCTTGGTGTTCCTTTTGCCAGCTTGATGTTCGCTGCCGGGGTGGCGTTTGCCTGGTTTGTGATGATTCCGACAGCTGTGCCCTTTTTAACCGAGTTTCTTAGCATCACGACCCAGGTCCGCCCCCAGAATTACTTTGAGTTCATCACCAAGTTGATGCTCTGGATTGGACTTAGTTTTGAGATGCCTTTGATATCTTTTGTGCTGGCGAAAGCCGGAGTGGTGACTGCGAAACAGCTGGCCAGCGGCTGGCGCTATGCCCTGGTCGGGATTTCAATTTTAGCAGCAACCATCACTCCAACTGTGGACCCGGTCAACATGGGTTTGGTGATGCTCCCCCTCTTTTTTCTGTATTTACTCAGTATCCTGCTGGCCTGGGCTGCGAGGAGGTCTTAATGGAAATATTTGATATTGGCGGGACAGAACTTTTTTTGATTGTTTTGCTGGCTGTGTTTATCCTGGGGCCGGAAAGATTAGCCCTCAGTGCCCGGAAAATGGGTACAATAGTCCGGGAAGTTAAGCAGTATTTCAGCAGTTTGAATGATGAGTTAAAGGTAGAATTGGACCTACTGGATGATATCAAGGAAGTAAAGCAGGATCTGGAAGATCTGAAAAATTAATATATTGTTCCGAGATTTACTGCCTACAGCTGGAATTTTTTCGCCAGGGCAGGAAATCCGATTTCTCCATTTTTTCCTGGAGACTACGGGTTGGATGCAGAAATGCTCCCACCTCCCGATATCCGCTGGTGAGCGGATTGAATTGGAAAGGACCCCACGCTTTATTGCGTGATCTGTCGCGCTCGCCAGTTTTCAATATGGTGGGCGTTTTTATTTACCAGCGGGAATGATGATTTGTTGGACTGGAATTTGAGATGATAAAAGTAGAAAACTTAACCGTACAGTATCGCCGGGATTCGGTCCTAAAAGATCTCAATTTCCGGGTTTCCCCTGGTGAATTTGTGTTAATCACTGGACCTTCAGGCTGCGGCAAGAGTACCCTGGCGCGGGTGATCAGCGGTTTAATTCCGCACGCTGTCCCGGCCCGGGTGCAAGGGGAGGTGGTGGTGGACGGCCGCTGCCTGCTGGATAGATCTTTACCGGATGCAGCCCGATCTGTAGGGATGGTTTTCCAGAATCCTGCTTCCCAGCTGTTCCATTTGTCGGTGCGGGAAGAACTGGCTTTCGGGCCGAGAAACCTGGGTTTGAATGACGAGGATGTTAAGCAGCGGGTGGCATTTGCTCTGCGAGCGGTCGGGATTGAACAGCTGGCTTTGGAGAGACCGGATCAGCTTTCCGGGGGGCAGAAACAGCTGGTGGCTATTGCGGCTGTTCTTGCCATGCGGCCCCGGGTCCTGGTCTTGGATGAGCCAACTGCATCACTCGATTCGAAAAGTACAGAACAGGTCATTGCTGCATTAACCCGGATGAACCAGGAACAAGGAATTACGATTGTTTTGATCGAACACAGGCTTCAGGGAGCCCTGCAGTCTGTTGACCGTGTTTATTTGATGGACCGGGGGGAAATCATCGTGGAAGGAGGACTGGAGGAAGTCTTTTCGGACTCGAAAAGACGGAAAGAATTTGGGTTGAGGAGACTGGGAGATCAAGGTTTGGCCAGCTGGAACGATTTGATTGAGAAAAATGGATCTTCGACTTCCGGAGAACAACCCGTCCTGGAATTTAATCAGGTTTCAGCTGGATATCAGGGAAAGCCGGTGATCCGGGATATTAATTTTAAAATTTATCCTGGAGAGTTTACCGCTCTGGTAGGGGAAAATGGCACAGGGAAATCAACCCTGGCACTGACGGCTGCTGGATTGATTAAACCAAGCTCCGGGGAGGTCATCTTCCAGGGTGGGAAAAAACCAAAACCCGGCCTGGATGTAGCGCTGCTGTTTCAGAATCCCCAGGAGCAGCTTTTTTCAAACACTGTCAGGGAAGAAATTTCCTTTGCTCCTGAAAACTTTGGGCAGCTTGACCTGGAAGATCAGAAACTGCTCCTGCAGAAAACCGGATTGGATCTGCTTCAGGACCGCCTTCCGGCGACGCTATCGATTGGACAGCAGCTCCGGACAGCACTGGCTGCCAGCATTTCGATTCATCCTCGTTTGGTAATTCTTGACGAACCCACCCTGGGCCAGGATTGGGGACATCTCTCGTCCCTGATGTCTTATCTAGAGGAAATTAACCAGGAGGGAACTGCAATCATTTTGATTTCTCATGATTACAAATTAGTTCACCGCTATGCCCGAAAGGTGATGCTGCTGGAAAAAGGCCAGATCACCTTTCAGGGCAAAATTAAACAATAAGAAGGAAGAGGATATGAAATTTTCAACGAAAGAACTGGTAACTCTGGCTGTATTCGGAACCCTGTGGGGAATATCTGAAATTACACTGGGCACAGTTTTGAAATCCATCAATATCCCGATAAGCGGGATTCTGCTGGCGGCGATTGGATTGATCATTGCCCTAGTTGGAAGAGTTTTTGTACCCCGGAAAGGATCCACCCTGTTTATCGGGGTGATTGCTATGCTGTTGAAATTGTTCAGCCTGGGGGGTGTGATTATTGGACCCATGGTGGGAATTATCACCGAGGCAGTTGTGGCTGAAATTATTCTCTCAGCGCTGGGAAAGCCGGGCAGACTGTCCCTGATGCTGGCCGGGGCGGCGGGAGTGCTCTGGGTTTTGGTGCAGCCTTTTATAACCAACCCGCTGTTGTTTGGGAGAACACTGCTGGATGTCTGGTTTGATCTGCTCCGGAGAGGGAGCCAGCTGATCGGACTGGATCAATCAGCGGTGGTGGGGATTCTATTGCTGATGGTTGCTGTTCACGTCCTGATTGGAGGGCTGGCGGGATTTATCAGCTGGGAGCTGGGACATCAGCTGGAAGCCCGTCTGGGTCGGGGTCCGGTTGCTGAATCCGACTAGTAAATAACATAAGGAGAATTGAAAAAATGAAAAAAGCATTGTTTGTGTTGCTGTTTGCCGGTTTGTTAATTGCTTCCTGCGGCTCTGGGCCATCAGATATTGAACAGCCGTCAGTTCTGACGCTCACCGGACCGGAGACCGAGACAGTATATTCCCGGGTGGAGTTAGAAGAGTTTGAATCTTCCGAGGCTGAGTTCGAAGGCGTTGTTTATAAAGGTGTTGTGCTCTCTGTTTTGCTGGAGAATGCCGGAATAAATCCTGGCGGAATCAAGAAGGTCACAGCTGTAGCAACCGATGGCTACCAGGTGACTTACAATTCGGATATTGTCAGCCGTCCCGATGTCATGGTGGCCTATGCGACAGCGGAAGGTGAGCTGACCAAGGATGACGGCACTTTCCGGATGGTTCTCCCGGGTGAGCCTGGAAACCAAAATGTGAGAATGGTAGCAGAATTAATCATCGAGTGAAAAAGGAACAAGGTATGGGATCAGGGGAGTGGAAGCTGGGAATGCCGGGCCATTTTGGTTTGTTTTTGTGGTGTCTGGTGATGGTGTTAATCACCCCGGTCGAAAATGTCGCCTGGTCGGCTGCGGTTTGCTTGATCGTCATTCTGTCAATTTACCCAGGGATCTGGAGAAGTTTTTTTCTAGGCCGCAGGCTGCTTTTGATGGCGATTATCACCCTTCCTCCTTTATTCATGATTGGTGAAGTAGATAGCATCCTGCTGGGGTTGGGATATTCCCAGGAAGGGTTGCGGGCGGCCTACCAGATTGCGCTGCGGTTCCTGGTGGTGATGGGCGCTGTAGAGGGGTTCACGAATGCAGTGGATATCTCATCTATTGCCGGTATGCTGGAAAGATTGGGCTTGAAAGGACTGGGTTTTTCCATGGGGGTGGCATTGAATTTACTGCCAAGTATGAAGAAATCAACCACGCAAAGCTGGAATACGCTGAAAATGCGCGGCGGCCTCCGCAAAAAATGGTGGCGGGGTTTGAGATTGTTTGCCTTGACCTCACTTTCCAATGGTTTGAGGCGGGCTGAGGAAATTGCCCTGGCAGCCGAAGCCCGGGCTTTCAGCCCTGATAAAGCCCGCCCGGCTCCGATTGAAAAAAGCCCCCTCGATTGGTTGATTATTCCCCTGGCGGCTGTCACCCTGGGTTTGGTGATCTTTATTTGATGAGGAGAGAAGGGATGAAAATACCAGTTGTAACAATCATTGGAAAATCAGGATCGGGGAAAACAACCCTGATGGAAAAAATCATTCCGGAGCTGAAATCTCGGGGCTGTCGGATTGGAACCTTGAAACATCACTCCCACGCCGGTTTTGAGATTGATAAACCAGGAAAAGACAGCTGGCGGCACAGGCAGGCTGGTTCAGAACAGGTGATTATCGCTGCCCCGGATCAAATTGCGTCTTACCGGAGTCTGGAACGAGAACTCGATTTTCCGGAGATCCTCAAAGAATTTCTGGATGTGGATTTAATTCTAGTTGAGGGTTATAAAAGCGCCCAGATGCCCTCAATTGAAGTTATCCGGGAAGAAAATGGCCTCGAGTTAATCAGCACGCCGGAGCAGCGGATCGGGATCGCGGCGGATGTCCCGCTTGAGGCGGATATCCCGGTCCTTGATCTGGAGGATGCCAGCGGGCTTGTGGATCTGATCGTGGAAAAGATTCTGGAGGATTGATGATTTCATTTCAGGAAGCCTATCGCTTGACCCTCACAACAATTCAACCTCTGGAAGGAGAAATTATCTCTCTGGCGGATGCCGTAGATCGGATTGCTGGAGAAGAACTGTCTGCTCAAATCTGGTCTCCCACAGCTGACGCTTCATTGAAAGATGGCTTTGCTATTCAATCGGGTGATATCGCAGAAGCGGGACCTGATCATGAAGTAGCTCTGGATCTGGTTGGCAGTGTGGCGGCCGGCGGGGATTGGAATG
>CAZTWV010000008.1:0-72957 GCA_964618295.1 uncultured Anaerolineales bacterium
CTAAAAGGATTAGAAGTTGTTGAATCTGGTAAAATCAGCGCTGATCGATTGAATGGAAATTTTGGAGAGCGGATGCCAATATACGAACACAGGTGCCAGGATTGTCAGCAGCACTTTGAGGTCTTGATTTCCTACCAGGAACGAAACGAGAGCGGGCAGGTGTGTGTGCACTGCGGTAGTGAAAAAACTAACCGGCTTCTATCCAGAGTGAGCCTGGGAAAGGGGATTGGAGCGAGCGCTTGCAGCGGCTGCAGCCCGGCGTCCCCATCTTCCTGTTCCAGCTGCACCAGCCGGTAAAGATCCACTTTTATCCGGATTCTGGAGAAATACAAAAGATGAAAAAATTTTGGCTGCTAATTTTATTACTCAGTTTTGTTTTGGTTGGATGTGGAGGAAAATCTGACGCTGAGGCAAGCGCCACAGCGGAATTCCTGGAGACTGCAGCTGCGGCGCTGACAGAAGTCGCTCAGCTTACTCCAACTTTCCAACCAACCTGGACTCCGTCTCCAACAGCAACGGATTTTCAGGGAATAACTCCAGCACCGGTGGGAACCACAAAAGTTCCGTTTTTTGCGCAGCCGACATCTCCTGGCAGTGTTTCCTGTAATGATGCCAGTTTTATCACTGATGTCAGCATTCCGGATAACACTGAGCTGGATCCAGGAGAGGAATTTACCAAAACCTGGCGTCTGAGAAATGACGGTACCTGTGACTGGAATGGAGATTACAACGTGGCTTTCGTAAGCGGGAACGAGTTGAGTGGGAAAACCACCTCGCTCCCGGGTTCCATCGCTGTTAATCAAAATCTGGATATCTCGGTCAAAATGAAAGCTCCACTCACCGCAGGTGATTACAGCGGCTACTGGACCATTCGGAATGAGAACGGTGTATCTTTTGGCGATTTGTTCTATGTCCAGATTATTGTCAGCAGCAGTGCAACAGAGACATTTACACCCGGTCCAACAGCGACTCCTGCGGAAACAAAAACCCCGCTGCCGGCGACAGCAAGTCCAACTCTGGAGCCAACCCAGACTCCAATTCCGGCAGATACAGAAACCTGGACACCAGAGCCAAGCCAGACCCCGCTGGAAACAAAAGCTCCCTGAAAATAAATGATCGGGATCTCTCCGGTGGAGGGCAAAGATGAATGTACCGGGTAACAACCTTGAATAATCAGACCTGGAGAAACTTATCATTTTCCTGTTCAGTGATTCAACAAGGTTAGAAATCGATTATCCGTTGAGATAATTGGAGGCGAAATGCGACATCAGATTGCAATTGTCACAGACAGCACCTGCGATATTCCAATTGAGCTCCGTCAGGAGTATCAAATTGAAGTAGTTCCATTAACGATTGTCTGGGGGGAGGAACAATTTCGGGATGGAGTGGATATGGATCCGGAGGATTTTTATCAACGGCTGAAAAAAGATCCTGAAATCCCCACCACGTCTCAGCCAACGCTGGGGGAAATGCAGGCTGCTTATGAGGAAGTTATCAAGAACGGGGCTGAGGAAATTGTTGTCTTGACCATCAGCAGCGCAATGAGTGGAACGTATGAATCAGCCAGCCGGGCCGGGGAAAATGTGGATGTTCCGGTTCATGTTCACGATTCCAGGTCAAATTCGATGAGTCTGGGCTGGCAGGTGCTGGCTGCAGCCCGGGTCAGAGAAAAGGGGGGAGATGTTCAGGCAATGCTGGAAGCAGCCGATCAAGCCCGTCAGAAAATGGTTTATTTGATCAGTCTTGATACTTTGAAGTTCCTCCATAAAGGAGGAAGAATTGGAGGAGCGAGCCATTTTATTGGAAATCTGCTCAATCTCAAACCCCAGATTTCTGTTAACCATCAGACAGGTGAAGTAGAGGGTGGGCGGAGGTCTAGAACCCGCAAGAAAGCGTTGAAGGATCTTTACCAGGATTTTTTACAGAATATTGAATCGGTAGAGAATCTGAGGGTGGCTGTGCTGCACAATGCTGCGCTGGAGGCCGCGGAGGAGCTGGTAGAAAAAATTCGGCACGAGCTGGATCCAGATGAAATTATCCTGAGCATAGTCTCACCTATTCTGGGTGTTCATACAGGACCGGGTGCCGTGGCGATTTGTGGTTACTCTGGTTGATATCCATTCTAAAAGTAATAATTCTGAAACCAGTTTTATCTGATACAAATTCGAAAATGGGAAGAATTGTGCCTGATCAACTATTTTCAATGTAAATTCCGGGGAGGGTCCGTGATAGATAATTTCAAAGGTCATCAATATATCAACCTGGAAACGTTTCGAAAAAATGGGCAGGGAGTAAAAACGCCGGTCTGGTTTGTCCGGGATGGATCTTTCTTACATGCCTGGACGCAGGCGCAATCCGGAAAGTCAAAACGAATCCGCGGCCAGGAAAGGAGTAAAGTAGTCCCCTGCAAATCCAGAGGGGAACCTCTTGGGGATTGGGTTGAAGCTGCAGCCGCCGCAGATGATTCAGAAGAAGCCCTCAAACAAACAACCCGCCTGATGAAAAAGAAATATGGCATTGATTTTGGATCGCTTATTTCTTGGGAAAACTGCGCCGGGCAGAATACACATCACTGAAAATTCGATTTGAAACTGAATGATTTGATAAGTTCTGGATTTTGTTGACCGGATCTACTATTGGACAGAATGATATCCCAATGAAATTTAATAAAATAATTGCCACAGAAAATAATCTAACCTCGAAGAGTGTCACAGCAGTCATTGATTTGCTTGATGATGGAAATACCATTCCCTTCATCGCCCGCTACAGGAAAGAAGCGACAGGGGGACTGGATGAAGTACAGCTCCGGAAGATTGAAACAGAGCTGAACCGGCTCCGGAGCCTGGAAGAGCGCAGAGAAACCATTCTCAAAGCAGTTCGGTCCCAGGAAAAACTGACAGCCGAGCTGGAAAAAGAAATCAAAGCTGCCGGCACCAAAACAGAGCTGGAGGATCTCTACCAGCCCTATAAAAAGAAAAGAAAAACCAGAGCCAGTAAAGCCCGGGACCTGGGATTGGAAGAACTGGCAGATATGATATTAGGGCAGGATCCCAACAGCCCGGAGCCGGACCAGGCAGCTGCCGAATTTTTCTCTTCAAAAGTTTCCTCTGTGGATCAGGCTCTCCAGGGTGCGCGGGACATTGCTGCTGAAGTGATCAGCGACCATCCCGCTGTTCGCCGTGAGACACGCAAACGCGCTCTGCGCTCCAGCCGGGTCTCAACCCGGAAAAAAAAGGACGCTGAAGATCCGCGGGGTGTATTCAAGGCCTACTACAATTTTCAGTATCCTGTTCAGAAACTGCGCTCGCATCAAATTCTGGCTTTAAATCGAGCAGAGGAAAAAGGAGTGCTGCGCTTTGGCCTGGATATCCCGGATCAGGATTGGCAGGAAGTGCTCAATGAAAAATTTCCTTCCAGATCAGAATCTCCCTTAGCAGGAGAACTGCAGGAAGCGGGAGTGGATGCTGCCCGGAGACTGCTGCTGCCGGCCATTGAGCGTGATCTGAGAAGAAACTTGACGGATAAAGCGGAAGATGAAGCGATCGAAGTTTTTGCGAAAAACCTCCGCTCTCTGCTGCTTCAGCCTCCCCTGCAGGATCAGACGGTGATGGGTCTCGATCCAGGCTTCCGGACTGGCTGTAAAGTGGCTGTGGTAGATCCGACAGGAAAGGTTCTGGAAACTGCAACCATCTATCCAGCTCCTCCCCGGGAAGATATCGAATCCGCCCGGAAGAAAGTGATGGAATTGATTGAGAAGCATAAAGTTACTTTGATTGCGATCGGGAACGGAACTGCTTCAAGAGAGACCGAAAAATTTGTCTCCGACTTGATTGCGGACCAACCAGATCTGGCGTACTTAATTGTCAGCGAAGCCGGCGCCAGCGTCTACAGCGCTTCAGAGCTGGCTGGTCAGGAGCTCCCGGATATGGATGTCAGCCTGCGGGGGGCAGTCTCGATCGCCCGCCGGATCCAGGATCCACTGGCAGAGCTGGTCAAAATTGATCCCCGTTCAATTGGGGTGGGGATGTATCAGCATGATGTCAGCCAGGCCAAGCTGACGGAAAAACTTGCTGAAGTGGTAGAGAGTGTGGTCAACCAGGTTGGCGTTGATCTGAATACCGCGTCTCCTGCTTTGTTAACCCATGTCGCAGGAATCGGACCGGCGACAGCCAGAAATATTGTCGAGCACCGAGATCAGAATGGACCTTTCCAGAATCGCTCTGAACTCCTGGCTGTTCCCGGCCTTGGTCAAAAAACATTTCAGCAAGCGGTAGGTTTTTTACGAATTCAGGATGGAGAAAATTTTCTGGATTCAACTTCAATTCATCCTGAAAGCTATCCTGCAGCGGAAAAGGTAATTGAGTTATCTGAGATCCAAGAGCAGGACTCGATTGAGATGAGAATGGAAAAATTAACTCACCTCAGCCAGCAGGAATCCGCGGCTGCCCTGGCTCAAAAATTGAAGATCGGAAAATTGACATTAATTGATATCTTCAAGCAGCTGGCTGCCCCGGGGCGCGATCCCAGAGAAGATCTACCTAAACCTATCCTTCGCCGGGATGTTCTGACCATGGAGGATCTTGAAGTCGAAACCGTGCTGCAGGGAACTGTTCGAAATGTAGTAGATTTTGGAGCTTTTATTGATATCGGGGTCAAGCAGGATGGGCTTTTACACCGTAGTCAAATCCCACAAGGAAAAGCTGTTCAGGTGGGGGATGTCATATCTGTGAGAGTTTTAAACGTTGAACCAGAACGGGGACGGATTGGTTTGAGCTGGGCGGAAAACTGAAATCATCAGAATTATGTTTTATGGATAGAGGTTTCCTTTATAACGAAAAACAACCGCAGTTCCAATCTGGAACTGCGGTTGGGTGCTTTTGATAGGTTCTCAAAAAGTTTTTCTTAGCGGGATTTCGGTCCCCGGGGGGCATTCTCGGGATCACAATCGAACATCCTGCCCGATTCTGTGAATTCTGCAGCATAGCGAGATCCGCGTGAACCCCGTGAAGCATACCAATCGGCATCTTCCTGGGTGAGGACTCCGTCAGCAACTGCTTGAGCAAGAGCTTCAGCCCGGGCTTCTTCCATCAGCTCACGGGCCTCGCTGAGTTCATACCCTTTACTGAGAGCTATCTCGATAAAGCCTTCCCCATCATTCTCAAGTTCGGTCAATTCCTCAGGGGAAATTTCCAGGATGTTTGACATTGCTTCGTGCATGTACTCCTCCAGGATTCCATCCAGGCTGAGGTTCATCTGCAGGGGCGTATTCTCCTGAGAGCCGATACCATCTTCCTGATTTAATCCTGCGTTCCTACCGGGAACCCTGGAAGTATTATCTCCCCAGGGACCTCCGCGGTTCGGCTCAGCTGCCTGCGCCGGGCTGATCACAGCCAGGGAAAGGATGGTCACGGCCAGGAAACCAAATAAGATAGTAAAAGTATTTTTCATGTTTATCTCCTTCAAGCTACTAATGTTTTTTCCTGATGCTTCTTACAGCATTCAGGATACTGGAAAGATGTCAAGGAACTGTTAAGAATGATTAAAGGATTGATGAAGCTTCGGGATCTTTGAAATTATCGATTAACAGAAAATAAAAAAAGGTAAGGGAAAAATTATCCGGAGATTATTGCCTCTGTTTCACTGGCTTCCTGCAAGAAACAGCTCAGCGAAAAACAAGCTCCGGCCTGCCCACCCCGAGCTAGGGCTGTGATTAATACCAACAGCCAATTAGGTCTTGGGGTAAGTACGGCGGTTGGAACCAGAAGCTATCCCTGGTTCAGCGTTCTCGAGCGGGATTGGACCGATTCCCCCTGGGAGCATATTGGAGATTGGAAACCCCGGGGGATTTGAATTTGAAATACCAGCTGATCATATCTTTGGCATTCAGACCGACTGCTGTGAAAATGACGCTGGACTTGCCGGAGATGATTATGCCGGGAGAGTTGATCAAGTTTATGGCCCGGAGATCAGGTATGGATACAACCCCGGGGAGTGCCACTTTGCATCTCAAGGCTGGCATGATTGTCCGGCCGGCACCCCGCCGGGCTGGGATACGAATAATTTTACAGCTGGTGGAATATCATCAGGGGGCATTAAAAGCAAAAACCCCCAGCTGATGCTATTCAGCAGGGGGTGATTTGGGATCAGGTTACAAAATAAAAGTTTCTCCCTCTTCAGGGTAATAAACCGCAGGAATTCCCTCCTCGATTAATCGTTCCATCAGCGGTTCAGCTCCTCTGGGTTCGCCGTGAACCAGGAACACTTTCTTGAGGGTTTCTCTGGTGGACCGGGCATAATCCGCCAGCAGATCCTGCCCGGCGTGGGCCGAAAAACCATTGATAGTTACCACCTCAGCCTGGCGGTGGTAGGTTTTACCAAATATCCTGATTTCTTTCAATTGATCTGCCAGCCTGCGGCCCAGTGTGTGGGGGGCCTGCCAGGAGACAATCAAGATCGTGTTGCGGGAATCTTCGATATGGTTTTTTAGGTGATGCAGAATCCGTCCGGTTTCCGCCATACCAGAGGCTGAAATCACCACATACGGGGGTTCTGCAAAGTTGATTGCTTTTGATTCCTCAACAGACATGGTGTAGTGCAAACGGTCAAAACCCAGGGCTGCATTGTGTTTGTCAGCGGCAATAAAATCCTGGGTTTCCTGGTCAAAGCACTCCGGGTGCTGGCTGAAAATCCGGGATGCCCGGATGGCCAGCGGACTGTCAACATAGACTGGAATCTCCGGTATGTCTCCATTCTCGATCATTTTATGGAGGCTGTAGACCAGTTCCTGGGTCCGCCCGACCGCAAAGGCGGGGATGATCACTCTTCCCTTACGCTGCACGGTCTGCTGGACGACTTCCCGGAATTCCTCGAAAGCGGATTCCGGATCCCGTTTTTTGGTATCCCCGTAGGTTGATTCCATGATCAGGTAGTCGGCTGCTTCAGGAAGTACAGGATCCCGGAGCAGCAGCAGTCCGGGCCGACCGATATCCCCCGAAAACCACAGCCTGAAAGTCCGCCCTTTTTCCGTGATATCAAGGACGACGGCAGCAGATCCCAGAATATGTCCGGCATCCACCATTTTTGCTTTTACTCCCGGCACTGGCTCAAATTGCTGCTGGTAGTGAACCGGGGCAAACAGGGGGGCAACCCGGCCCGCGTCTTCTTTGGTGTAGAGCGGTTCCACCAGGGGCTTGCCCTGTTTTTTCTTCTTTTTGTTAAGGTACTCAGCATCTTTTTCTTGAATGTAGCCTGAATCCAGCAGCATGATGTTGTCCAGGTGGGCGGTGGCATAGGTGGCATAAATTGGACCTGAATAACCCTGTTTAACAAGATTGGGCAGATTTCCAGAATGGTCAATATGAGCATGGGAAAGAATCACCGCGTCGAGTTCAGCTGGATTGAATTGGAAATTACGGTTCCGTTTGTAAGATTCTTTTCTTCGGCCCTGGAACAATCCACAGTCCAGAAGCAGACGGGAGCCATTGATTTCCAGTAAATGCATGGATCCGGTGACAGTCTGGGCAGCACCTAAAAATTTGAGTTTCATTTCAAATCTTCCTTTAATACTGGACGCGGGTGAGGGTCTGAAAAATTTCTTCCCCGAATTTTTTGAAACGCCACGGAACACCCTGCAGCAGATCTTCGAGTTCTGACAGGGATAAAGGATTTTCACGGGCTACATCGTTTAAAAGATTTTTGGGTAAAACAACAGCTGAGTTAACATTCATTTTTCTAGCCTTGTTTTTCCTCCAGGATTTAAGTGCTTTTTCTCTTGCCAGGTAACCATTATCCGGGCGGCTGGTGGTGGGAGGATGAATGGGGTCCGATTTCAATCCGATTTGAACGGCTTTCAAGATTTCTTCGGCATAATGCTCAACGGATTTCTGATGGTTTAAGTTGAGTTTTCTAAGCTGAGTGCGATTCGTGGGACAAGCTTCTGCCAGGGCGAGCAGGGTTTTTTTATTGAGGACTTTAAATAAGGGTTTATCAAGGCGCTGTGCGGTTTGATCCCGGAAAATACTTAACTGCTGAAGGACGGCAGCTTTTTGGGGTGGAAGGTTTCGGGCCCCGTTGAGGCGCCAGCAGGGCGGGATTTTTTCTTGCCTTTCAATCCGATGAGCCTGAGAAGCCAGAATAAAGTCTTCCGCTGCAATCGACTGCAGTCTGGATTCCTCCAGCTCTCGGGCCAGGTGCTCCCTGATCCCGATCAAAAAATGAGTATCCATCTGGGCGTAATGAAGCATTTCTTCGGTCAGAGGGCGTTTTCCCCAGTTCGCACGCTGAAATTTTTTATTTACTTTCACTCCGTAAAATTCTTCCAGCAGCGTATCTAAACCCAGCTTTTTCCGTCCCAGGATCTGAGATGCGATCATCGTGTCAAATAAATTTTGAAATTCAAATTTAAAATCTTCGTAAATAATTAATATGTCATATTCTGAAGCATGGAATATTTTCTCGATCTCCGGGTTGGAAAAGACTTTTCCAAGCGGGGAGAGGTCGCTGATCGTTAAGGGATCCAGGATGTAATCCTGCTCTCGGGTCGAGATCTGGATTAAACAAACCTGTTCCTGATAAGCGTAAAGACTGTTGGCTTCGGTATCTACAGCAAGGACTGTTTCCAGTGACAACTTATCCACAACCCGATTAAAAACAGCTTGATCCTGAACATAGATAGGTGCTGGAAGATTAATATTTTTTGATGTCATAGTGAGCATATTATAGCAGGGGAAGCCTGGAATTACTCAACCTCCGGGTTGAAACTTTCCGACCTCGGAGGTTGAAATGAAAAGCGGTGGATTTTGAAGGATAATTCGGAATTATCTGAGATTCTAACCTTGGAGGTTAGTTCAGTTTGACCTCGGAAGTTGGAGAGGTTTTTTCAAGTATCAAAGCGTCTTCTTTTCCCTGATAGTACTTGGGCCAGATATCCACCTGATGATAGCCGTATTTTTCGTACAAAGAGATCGCGGGGGTATTGGATCGCCGGACGCTCAGTTTAATTACGGGCAGGGAAATTTCATTTTCACAGGTCTCCAGCAGGGCAGTTCCGAGTCCAGATCGCCGATGCTCGGGCAGAACAGCAAAAGTGGCTATCCAGGCCGTGCGGTCCCGGCGGCGGAGATCAGCTGCTATAAAACCCACCATTTTGTTCTCATCAACTGCTTTAAGGCGGATGATGGAGGGCAGGGTCAGCACTCCGAGAACATCGGGAAAAGGCCAGGCATCTTCCTTAAAGCAAATTCTTTCCAGCCGATACAACTCACCAAAATCCTGCCAGCCTGCGCTTAGAATCGTGTATTTTTTACCTGCAGCGGAGAGGTGTTTGGAAATCATATGACGAAGGGTGTATCAGGGGAAAATTCGATTGAGTTCTACGGATGAAAACAAATAATTTTGTTAGATGATTAAGGATAGCAGCCAGTGACCAGTCAGCTGTCTTCTACAGGAACTACCACCAGTAGGGAACCGACCCGGTCGATAATTTGAATGGGTTCCCCTTCCTTGATTTCAGCTGCGCTGCGGGCGGACCAGTATTTCTCCTGGATTTTGATCGTGCCTTCCATCTCGCCGCTGAAGGAAGAAAAGGCTTCTCCCTGAGCGCCAATCAAGTTGTCCAACTGGTTTGAACTGGAATAGAAGGCTCTTTCCAGAAAGTTCTGGGCTGTAAAGACAAACAGCAGACCAAAGCCGAGGGATACTGATCCAGCCAGTAAAGGATTTATGGCTGGGAGGTACCAGCGCTCTCCTGGAAAAATTAACAGCGAGCCGGACGTCAGGCAAATGGCGGATAAATAAATAAAAAACCTTTTCCCTGTCAGGCGGGCTGAAATTACCAAAGGAAAAGTTCCCAGGATCAGAACCAGAAGAATCCCATAACTTATCGGAAGAGTGAAGATTCCCCAGACTGCTGCAATCAGGGTCAGCAGTCCGGCCAGTTCCAGGAAGCCTGCCCCAGGGTTAAGAATCGCAATACTGGCCAGGAAGAAAAAGCTGATCAGGAGCAAGTACAGCAGATCGGGAGCCAAAGTGTTTGTAATCATGTGGTTACCCCTGACATGCGCTTCAGATCATCAGATGGTTTTTCCATAAAACCGGTAAGTTTTATATACTTCTCCGCCCATGGCAATGATCGGCCGATTCATGGGTTCATTGTTATCCAGGATCCAGCTCATTTCGCCCATTTTGATCCCTTTCTTCAGGGCTGCCACTGCGGTTTTATAATAGAAAAGGGCATCAATCCCCAGGGTCCGGTATTCTGGAATCACGCCCAGCGCAAAGACCCGGATCCAATCAATTTGATTGCGGACCTTCCAGTGCCAGCCCAGTTTTGCGAGCACCCACCAATCAGGTGAGTTTGGCCTGGGATAGGCCAGATGGAGGGGTTGATTTAAGTCCAGGAGGGTCAAGCTGAAGCCAACGGTTTTTCCGTCTTTTTCTGCGATGAAAACCACATCAGGATCCAAGATGGAGTGGAGCTCTTCTGCGAGCTGATCAAATTCCCGATCAGTCATGGGGACAAAGCCCCAGTTTTTGGACCAGGCGTTGTTGTAAAGATTTTTAACCTTATTAACTTCCTGGTCAAAAATTTTCATGTCCAGATTGCGGATGGTGATGTTTTTTCTTTTAAGGATTCGGGTGGTCAAGTGTTCCAGGCGGTCACCGATCTGGTCCATAAATTTTTCCACAGCCAGCGAGTATGCCCACAGATCGCGTACTTTCTGGTAACCAAGACGTTCAATGAAATTTGTATAGTAGGGTGGATTATATGTCATCAGGATCCGGGGGCGGTCCTCAAAACCATCCACCAGCAGGCCGCATTCGTCGTTGGTCGAAAACTGGGCCGGTCCCCTTAATTCGGTATGTCCGTGTTCTCTGGCCCACTCTTCCGCGGTATTAAAAAGGGCTTCTGCGGCTTCAAAATCTTCCAGAACTTCAAAGAAACCAAAAAAGGCGATGTTTTCATCCTGATATTCATTATGGAGATGGTTGGTAAAAGCGGCAATGGTTCCGACAATTTCATCTCCCCGGACGGCCATGAAAAAATCCACCTCGGCGTGTTCAAAGAAAGGGTTTTTAGCGGAGTCTGTAAAATGCATCCGTTCGGAAAATATGGGGGGAACCCAGTAGGGATCATCCTTGTAAACTTTCCAGGGAAAACTTAAAAACCTTTTCCGATCCTCGGTAGATGTGACCTTTTGAATTTTGAGGGGATTCATGGCTGATCCTTTGAATGGTTTGGTTGAAAAGGAACCCCCCGCTTTGGAGGGGTTCTTAAATTAACTATCCGCTCTAACAGGATGATTATACTAGAACAGATTGCCTATGGTATGATTTTAGCGTGATGACTGAACCGATTCTTTTTGGATTTATTCCTCTCTATTCGATCTTGATTTCCCTGGCGGCCGCGGTCGGTTTAGGTCTTTCTATCTGGCGTTCTCCTGAACGCCGGGATGCCCTTACCTGGCTGGGGATAGGTCTGTTGGGAGCATCTCTGGTTGGCGGGAGAGCGGGATATATCGTTCAGAATTTTCGATATTTTCAATCCCATCTGATCGAAATTCCCAAGTTCTGGCTGGGAGGAATGACCTGGGCAGGAGGATTGGTTGGTTTACTGGTGTTTATCACCGCCTGCCAGGTGTTCTGGGATGAACAGGCCTTGAATTTACTGGACGTTTATTTGCCTCTGATCGGTCTGGTAAGTGCTGCAATCTGGTTGGGTGACTGGGGTTCTGGCGCCGGGTATGGACCACAAACAGAGAGCTGGATCGGGATCCCGATCCAGGATATTTATGGAAACGTCAGTTCCCGCTGGCCGCTGCCGATCGTCGGCGCCCTGGGCAGCCTGGGATGGACAGCGTTTGTAGTGTTCTATCCAGTAGAGCGCTGGCTTGGCAACCGCCTCTGGCAGGGCGGAGTGGGCCTGATCGGTCTGGTAACGATCAGCGGCATCATTTCTTTTTTTGAAGTGGATCCAGCCCCCCGCTTGTGGGGCTTGAAAATTGAAACCTGGCTGTCCTTGATTATGGTGATCGGTGGATTGGTTATTTTCCAGGTCACCAGGAGTGAAATAAACAATGAGAAAATTAAAAATTAATGCCTCAGAAGCCGTAGATGGTCTCGTGAATTTTATCCAGAATACCGTACGGGAGGCAGGATACAGCAAGGTTGTGATGGGTGTTTCAGGAGGCGTGGACAGCGCCTTAAGCGCCTTTCTGTCAGTCCGGGCTCTGGGTCCGGAGAATGTCCTGCTGCTGCGCCTGCCGTACCGAACCTCCTCTCCGGAATCGCTAACCCATGCCCAGATGGTGATTGAAAAAACTGGAGCCCATTCCGCAACCTATGAGATCACGGATGCCGTGGACGCGGTCCTGGAAAAATTTCCGGATGCCAACCCGGTTCGAAAGGGAAATGTCATGGCCCGGGTGCGCATGATCCACGTTTATGATCAATCGGCTGCTTTTCCCGGACTGGTAGTAGGAACCGGGAATAAAACGGAATCCCTGCTGGGCTACAGCACACTGCACGGCGACGGAGCCTTTGACTTTAACCCGCTGGCAGATTTGTATAAAGCCCAGGTCCGGCAGCTGGCAGCAGAGCTGGGGGTTCCCGGCGTGATCATTGAAAAAGCGCCTTCAGCTGATTTATGGGAAGGACAAACAGACGAAGATGAACTTGGTTTCACATATGACCAGGTGGACCGTCTTCTGTTCGCTCTGGTGGAAGAAGGCCTTTCCAGAGAGGAAGTCATTGGGGATGAATTCTCCGCTGAGTTTGTCAATCAGGTCATTCAGCGGGTCAACCGGTATCGATTTAAGGGCGTGCCTCCCAAGGCAGGATCGGTGGGTCAATTCCCACTCAGCGAGCTTGAATCACTCCCTGTTTTCCTGTCCTGAAAAAATGAAACTGTTTCGATATCTTCTCTTTTCTGTGATCCTTGGCTTAGGATCGGGCGCCTGCCAGGAAAGCCAGACTGCTGCAGATTCGGAACCAGCGGCTGAGTCCCCAGCAAACGCTGATGTGGTATTTGTCAAAGCCGTTCAGGATTCCGAGGACTCCTGGACTTTTCAGGTTACTGTTGAACATCCCGATACCGGTTGGGAGGATTATGCCGACGGCTGGGATGTCCTGCTCCGGGATGGAACCTTGCTGCTTCCAGATCCAGAAAAATCTTTCACAAGATTACTTCTGCATCCCCATGAAAATGAACAGCCTTTCACCCGGAGTCAAAGTGGAATCCGGATTCCGCAGGATGTGAACCAGGTCCGGGTCCGGGCCCATGACATAGTGGATGGATTTGGTGGAAATGAAGTGATTGTTTATCTGGACCAGGCTGAGGGTCCCGGATTTGAGGTTGTTCGCTAAGAATCTTGCTATAAAATAAGCTGCTAAGTGAAGGATTTGAGAATTTATGTCCAAGAATATTCTGCCCCCCCGAGATCAAATTCCCCAGAATCAAACCTGGAATCTATCCAGTATTTTTCCAGATCTGGCATCCTGGGAAGCTGCGTATCAGGAATTAGAAGACCTGCTCCCGGAGCTGCAGCAGGCCCAGGGCACCCTGGCTGAATCCCCCCGTTCATTACATGAAGGCCTGCAGCTGTGGGAGAAAGTACTCCGAAAAGCGCACCAGGTCGGGATGTATGCCAGTTTGGACAGCTCGGTGGATATGGTGGATCAGGAAAAATTGGCGCGCTCCGGTCAGGGCCAGGGGCTTATGGCACGGGCAGGCGCAGCTGCGGCATTTCTGGAACCGGAATTGATGGAGATTGGTTTGGAGAAACTCACCGGCTGGATGGAAGAACTTCCGGAGCTGGAGACTTACCGCCATTATTTTGAGGATCTGGAGCGCCAAAAAGATCACCTGCGATCGGCAGAAGTGGAAGAAGTCCTGGCAATGTCCGCAGATCCCCTGGGAGCGATTTCCGGCACCTATGGAGCGCTGACCAACGCGGATCTGAGCTTTGAGGCAGCCCGGACTTCGGAGGGGGGGGAGCGGGAGGTCGGGCAGAGTAATATTGATGATTTGATCACTGATCCGGATCGGGAGGTCCGAAAAACGGCCTGGGAGAATTATACTGATGCTTACCTGGCGCATCGCAACACCCTGGCATCGACCCAGACCGGGGGATTAAAGCGTGATGTATACCGGGCCCGGGTCCGGCGTTTTGAGTCTTCCCTGGAGGCGTCCCTCTTCCCGGTCAATATCCCGCTGGAAGTCTTTCACAATTTGATCGAAGTTTTCAAGGAAAACCTTCCAACCTGGCACCGCTACTGGCGGCTGCGCCGTGAGATTCTGGGCTATGATCAGCTCGATGTCTATGATCTTAAAGCGCCGTTGACCCCCGCCAAACCCATAGTCAGCTACCAGCAAGCTGTGGACTGGATTTGCGAGGGGATGGCGCCGCTGGGGGAGGAATATGTGGATATTCTGCGGAAGGGCTGCTTCGAAAACCGCTGGGTGGATCGGTCATTGAACAAGGGAAAACGCCAGGGAGCTTTTTCCGCCGGGACCTACGACAGCCAGCCCTTTATCATGATGAGCTACCGGGATGATATGTTCAGCCTGAGCACCCTGGCTCATGAGCTGGGCCATTCGATGCATTCTTATTTGACCCGGGAGAACCAGCCCTTTGTGTACGGGGATTACTCGCTGTTTGTGGCCGAGGTGGCTTCCAACTTCAACCAGGCCCTGGTGCGGGATTATTTATTCCGGACCTTGAAGGATGAAGAACTGCAGCTGGCCTTGATTGAAGAAACCATGTCGAATTACCACCGCTATTTCTTTATCATGCCCACCCTGGCCCGCTTTGAACTGGAAATGCACCAGCGGGTGGAGCGCGGTGAGCCGACATCAGCGGAGCGGATGATTGAGCTGATGGCGGAGCTTTTTAAGGAAGGGTACGGCGGGGAAGTGAATTTTGACCGGGACCGGATTGGAATCACCTGGGCCCAGTTCGGGCACATGTATGCCAATTTTTATGTTTACCAGTATGCGACCGGGATTTCCGGAGCCAACGCCCTGGCAAAGCGCGTGCTTTCAGAGGGAGAACCGGCAGCGGAGGACTATTTGAGCTTTTTGAAAGCGGGAAGTTCGGTTCATGCCCTGGATGCGCTGAAGATGGCCGGTGTCGATCTAACCCGCACCGAGCCCGTCCGGCAGGCATTTCAAGTCCTGGCGTATACCGTAGACCGACTGGAGGAACTGAAAGGTTAGGAATTTTCACAGAAACGTGTCTGGACCGGAAGACGTTCACCCTCACGAGGGAGAACGTCTTTTTATTTTTCCAGCTGCCTGGTTATGGCTGAAATCCCGTTCAAGAAGTTGTGATAAGTGGTGGGTTTGTCAATGTGGAAAATTGTCTGACCGTTGTTCAGCTTCAGCTCTCTCCGAATTTGATGGTATTGATCCCGGGGGCAGAAAAAAGCCAGTGGTTTGTTTTTAGTCTTTTCATGTTTACGAAAATACTGGGCCAGCCGGGTCCCTTTCCCTTCCGCATACTGGGCAGCCAGAATAATTATATCGGGCTGTTCGTTCTCCGCCAGGAGCAGTCCAAATTCGATGGTGGAAGCTGCCAGGTAGCGGTATTTATTGCGAGTCAGGACGATGCGGGAAATCTCCAGGCAATCTGGATCATTTTCGATGTGGAGGACAGTGATCATGATTGTTCTTTGAAACCTACAATGCGCCAGTAAATGGATATTTTCACAAACGATCCTATCCTATCAAGAATCGCAGGTTAGATTGCTACAGTATCGTTTCAAATTCCTTCGAGTCTACTGGAAATGCAACAGGTGGATATTGGGAGTGTGCTCTGGAACCCAATTAATAGAGAATAATTCCTAGAATCTGCAATCTAACCCTGAAGTGTTATTTAGTTTGTCTGGATCCAGGGGGGATCAGGTACCATGAAAAATCGATTGTAATTGAAAAATTTTCCTAGCTTTGTTCTAAGGTTGATAGACCGGTAGATCCAGCACCTGACAATCGCCTTGTTTGTTTTCAGCCACCTGGAAAGTAAAGACGGTTTGCTGGGCATTTTTGGCATCGGATCCAGCACAGCAGTCACTCCGAACAAACAGATTTCCGTTCTTGTCCTGGAAGGTAGCGGTAACTTCTAACTCATCGGTGGATTTTGATTCTATCCGGACGATTTCTTTGATAGGCAGGCAGACAAACCCGTTTTGCTGGCAGGCTCTCTGCCAAAGCCGGGACCGGTTTTCTGGATCGAGATCGGGGTTGTAATTTTCCAGGATGGTGTAAGAGCCTCCGTACAATTCTACAGCTGTGTCATATTCAGCGAGATGCAAAGCCTGGAAAAAGTTTTTCACTGCTTGCGCAGCAGCCTGATCTGAAGCCGCCGATTTGATTCTGGAGCAGCCCGGGAGGAGGATAGAGAATAAGATCAAGAACCTCAGAAGAGCGTATTTTTTCATAATTCATCCCTGATAAATAACATTCCTGCTCTGATAAGGAGGAAAGAAAAACCACCAAGGGTTAATCATCCAAAAGACAGATCATTCTTCGAATGCCAGACATCATCCGGAATCAGGTCCGGAGGACAGCGTTGGCGAGCAGTCCGAAGGACACTCCGGAAGCCGTGAGGCAGATTCCCGCGCCAATCCAATCCAGGCTGAAGACTGAGATCAGAGCAAAGATGATCCCCATTACGCCAGCAGCGGTGCAGCCGATCATACTGACCCCGACTAAAGTCTCTGAGATGTTGTTTTCCTTTTTCATGCTGGAAAGCTCCTCTTGTAAGATGTTCTCCCAGTGCTAAGGCGGGAGGTCAGAAAACTGATAAGGCCCATTTTCTTAACAGCAGGGGCAGGGTCCCAATATGAAAAACTGCACCTGCCAGAAATCCATCCGCAGACCGAGATGCTGGGTTTTCTCAATCACCCATTTTTGATCCGTATCAAAGCGGCCGTCCCCGGCAATCCATTGACCCGCGTCCTGATCGGGCAGGACGGAGTATTCAAAAAGATAAACTTGATCGTAATCAGCCATCCGGGGACAGGTGCTTTCCACCGCTTCCAGGGCGCCAATCTGGTAGTCAAGCAGCCGGACTTCCGGCGCAGCTCCCGGGGCCCGGTATTGAGCCAGCCAGCTTTCAGCTCCCTGCCGGGCGATTTCAATCTGCGCCTGACCGAAACTGCGCCTGACTGTAAGATCGGCTTTCTCCCGGCGGAAGGCAGGCATTTCCGACCTGCTGCATCCTGCAGACAGCCAGGCAGTACCCAGGATCTGGAACACGCAGAACGCTGCAGCAATCCGGAAGACCAGGAGTCGTTTCATAGATCCATCTACCTTTCGAGCTCAGGATCACATTCCGGAACCGGATGGGGTCTGGAAGTCCCCAACCATTCCTTACTGTCCATGCCCGGAATAAATCCATCCGCCAGAGACGGAAGTTACTGTATGTCCCTCCGTGAAAACCGCCCGACCCTGGACCTCTCCGGCGATTTTTTCCGGAACCTGCCACACACCGCCGATACCATCTGCCGGGTTGTCATCCTCAATCAGGAGCAATTCAGTTCCAGCCCTGTCTGGGATCAGAATGATCTGATACTGCGCGGCACCGGGAGGAAAATCGACCCAGTCCAGATTTACATCCTGACCCACTTTGAGGGAGTAGTGCATGGCATCAGCGCTGATGTAGGGGGAGATCGAAATGTAACCCTCTCTGGAGGTCGGCGTGGGTGTCAGGAGGTCATCCGGGGTCTCTGGTTGGCCAGGTTGATCCTGATACGGGGTGGGAGTGGCGGTTTCTTCCAGATAAGCTGTCGCTGTCAGGGTGATGTAGGGTGTATAGGTTGCTTTATCCGCAGTTGGATGGACCGGAGATGTCCCTTGCCTGTAAGCGGGAGCAAAAACCAGCAGCAAACCCAAAATTACCAGAACCAGTGAAATCCCTGCCCCCAATGAAAACCACAAGCAGCCGGGCAGCGTTTTTTTCATAATCTTTCTCCCTGGTCATCTCCAGCAGCGTTTGTTCGGGAAACGACATTTTTTATGGAAGTATTCCCCTTCCCTATTCTTGATATCCTTTCGGTTCCAGTTATTGTGACTCCGAGATCAATACCTGATAATCTTTTTCAATTGGTCATCAATCCATTTTTTAGTTTTGGTAGAGCCAAGCTAATCTTTGTTTAGTATACGATATCCTCACCATCCTGGAGAAGTCAATCTTTTTTTGTAATCGGGTGTTGAGAATACAACACCAGGCGATGATGTGTTGAGTACTTTCGCCCTCGCAAATCATCCGCCTGAAAGCCTGCCGCAGTAAAAAAAATCAGAAAATAATTTTTTAACTTAAGATGTAGTGACTGCCCGGGATTCAGCTGAACAAAAAAGGGGGGAATGTTGCATATGCGACAGGATGGTTGGTTTACTCCTTTCTATTAAAAAGATAACGCGATAACCTTAGAAATTGCAGACAGGAATGATCAGTCTCCTGGATATCTCTGGTCTCTGGAAAACAGGGTGATCAGCGGCTGATGATAAACGTGGAACCAAAACAGGTCCGTGTCCATGAATATCAATGGTGTCTGGTTTTTGCTGAATTGAGTACTGTTTGAAAAGCCGGGAAACATGGAATCCTTATTTTGAAATCGGTTTACACGATATATGCTGCTTTGTACTGACTGGCAGTAGATTTTGCAGATAACAATAGAAATAGTTCCCGGAGGGTTAAATGAATAAAAATTGGCTCCAGAGGCATTCTCTAATGATCTATGTAGTTCTGGCGTATTTGTTCAGCTGGGTAATTGAAATACCGCTTGCCCTTCAATACCGTGGGGTGATGGATTCCTCTCTGTCCTATACCCTTCATTATCTGGCAGGTTATGGTCCGCTAGCCGCAGCTTTTCTGGTAACCAAATTCAGCGAGGGGAAGACGGGAATTGGAGACTTGATCTCCCGGTTGGTAAGAGTCCAGTTCAATCCGCTGCTCTGGCTTGCCGCACTTTCCCCACTTCTGATCTATTTTTCAGTATCAGCGGGATTTGCTTTCTTTCGAGGCAGACCAATTGATTTGGCTGCTCTGGGACAGGTTAACTTTCTTCCACCATTGGGTCTGGTTGTGATCCCGATCTGGATTATGACTTTTGGATTTGGAGAGGAAACTGGTTGGCGTGGATTTGCCCTCCCCCGCCTACAGGCAAATAATTCCGCTCTGGGAGCTTCTTTCCGTCTCTGGGTTATCTGGGCTTTCTGGCATCTCCCGTTATTTTTTTACTCCTATTCCCCGGAAGCCATTCCCGGCATGCTGTCAGGTCTGTTTGCCGGAACGATCGTTTTCACCTGGCTGTTCAACACCAGCCGGGGAAGTGTCCTGATTACAGCGGTTTTTCACGGTTTGTTCAATGCCACCACAGCTTTTACAGCCCCTCAAATTGAGTGGTCAGCTCCCCTGATCAGTGTGCTGGTGATTGCTGGAGCGGTGATTGTGACGGCAGTCTATAAGCAAGGGGATCTATCACCTGAAAGTAAACAGGTAATTTCACCCGGTATGTAAATTTTTTGATTGACTCACAATTCATGTTTCGAATATCAGAAAGGATTTCGGTTGTTTATGATGGAGGACGAAAAATTATTCCAGGCGGATTGGTATCAAATCCGGGATCCCCAAGATGGTCTTCCGCTAATCCTGCTGCACGGGGCTGTAGTCTCCAAAGAAAACTGGCTGCCGCAGCTGCAAAGAATAGATCCGAAATTCCGGGTGATAACTGTGGATTTTCCCGGGCACGGCGCTTTAAGCCAACTTTCTTTCTCATTCCAGCGATCGATCCAGCTGATCGCGGAAGTCCTGCGGGAAACCGGGCCGGCCGTAATCGCCGGCATGTCGCTCGGTGGATATGTAGCGATCGAGTTCGCCTGCCAATTTCCACAGTTAACAAGGGGATTGGTGCTGTCCGGCTGCCGCTCCAAAACGAATGGGATTGTGGGTTTGTATTTACATCTGTTTGGTAGATTGGTGAAAGCGGGTTTGCTGAAGCAGAATTATAAACAGCTGCAGTCTAGAGTTAGAAGGATGTATTCTCCGCAGCTGCAGGAGGCTGCGGAAGCCCAGCTCAATGCCGGGGTCTTTCCGGAGGTGATGGGGGATGTGTTGCTGGAAATGGCGGGAAAGAATTACGGAGAGCGATTGAAGCAGTACCCGGGACCCATTGTTCTCCTGAACGGCAAAGGAGATCGATCTGCCAGACGGGGGGCGGAAAAGATCCGCAAACAAGTTCCCGGGGTCACGGAAAGCATTATCCCAGAGGCCGGTCATTCCTGCCATCTGGAGCAGCCCGAGGTTTTCACAGCGGCTCTGGAGACCATTGCATTCTCCATGTTTAAAAATTAAATTTAGGAAGAATCTTCACCATAGGAAGGTTGGGTATGAAATCCAGAATCCTAATCATATTAAAGTCTGCCATATTTGTATTATTTATTTTGACGGTTTGCCTGGGAGGAGGCTATCTATGGCTAACCTGGAATACGCCCCTTGGACCAGCACTGGAACCGGTGCATCCAACAGCGACACTTGCCTCAATTCAGCCTGCCCGGACACAAAATATCAGGACTCCTGTCCCGACAGGGACGCCGACGCTGTCTCTTACGCCAACCATAGTCCCGATCTGCGGGGGTCCTCCCTCGATGACCATCCTTTTATCCGGTGTAGCATCGGAGGGTTATCTGTACGGGCTGGCGGATGCTATCCGGGTTGTTAGCCTGGATTTCCAGAACCAGACCATCTCCGTGCTGGCTTTTCCGCGCGATACGTGGGTGGATATTCCGGATATCGCGGACCATGGTGTAAGTCAGGGGAAACTCAATCAGGCTTATTTCTATGGGACAGAAGGGATGGGGTATTTTGACGGTTCTGGATACGGTTCAGGATTATTGGCGAAAACACTCCAGGAAAACTTCGGGATGCAGATTGACCACTACCTGGCGGTCAATCTGCATGCCTTCCGGAATATTGTCGATACCATGGGCGGGGTGGATGTCTATTTTTCCCAGCCGGTGCACATCAAAAAGTTTGAGAAACCAAAACTTTATCTTCAGGCCGGACAGCATCACCTGTCCGGAAAAGAAGCCGAAAATGTGGTCCGAACAAGGATTGAAATCGGTGACTTGGGACGGATCGAAAACCAGACCGTGGTCCTGAAAGCGGTAGCTGCCAAGCTGATCACTCCCTCTGGGATCCAGAATATTCCCACTCTCATCCGTCAGGTCCAAAACAGTGTGCTGACGGATCTCAGCCCGGCAGAAATTAACCAGTTGATCTGCCTGGCAGAAAAAATCGATCCCAAGAATAATATTGATTTCCATGAAATCCCGGAGGATCTGCTCCGGGAAGATCGGGTGTACGACAGTTTCCTGGGCTATAACCCGTACGTGCTGCTGATTGATGAAGCTGAAATGCGCCGGATTGTAGCTGATTTTCTCAACGGTAGAAGCTGACCGGACGGAGATAGAAGGAGGTTGGTTGAACCATTAATAATCCCATCGGAAATGATTAGGTCCACAATCTGACAGAATTTGTTGTTTACTCAACAGCCGTTTCTGGAACAAAATTGACAGCGTTTGTCCGATTCGTTATCTTGGTGGGTAACATGCTGCCGGCGGCGGCAGTCACCGGGAGTGCGTTACAGATAGGTGACATCCTGTCAGTAAATCATAACAGGTAGATGATACCCGGGTAACAAGGAGATCCTATGATCAAAGTATTAACTGGAAATGCTACAAAGCAAAAGAAGGATGTTCGTATGAAGTTCTTTAGATCTGCGCTTTGGTTTGGAATATTGATGATTCTGGCTGCAGCAGCCTGTCAGCCGCAGGGGAGTTCCGGTCTGGTCAGCGGGAAGATTTGTTTCCCTTCAGATGAAATCCCTCCTCTGACGCTTTATTTTCAGTCTACTGACAGCGGTCGGATGATCAGCTACCAGGCTCATGAGGGACAATCCTCCTATTCGCTGGAGCTGGAACCAGGCACCTATCATGCTTACAGCTGGCTTCCCACGGGAATGCTGATCGGAGGGATGTATTCTGCGGCTGTTCCCTGCGGACTTGAAGCAAGCTGTACCGATCACTCTCCCCTGCCGGTTGAGGTCCAGGCGGGCCAGGAAACCCGCGGGGTCGATATCTGCGACTGGTATGCGGATCCCCTGACTGCTCCGCTGCCCCCGGGAAGGGTGGAGGGGTTGATCGCCGGGTACTGGCAGGAGCAGCAGGCTGAAGATCTCGCTCTTGATGGACTTGCTGTTGATGAACTAACAACCATGCAGGGGGAGCTCGCCAATCAGCTCGGAGGGAGAATCTTCAGGGTCTCCGAGGGGCCGCTGCAAAATGAAACTTTTCTGCTGACATACAACAGCGCTGTAATTCGGCTGGGAAGAACAGCGGGAGGAAGAGGGGTATCTTCTCTGGCTCTGGCTGATCTGGACCGGGATGATCGGGCCGAGCTGTATTTTACTTACAGTGTTGAAGACGGCGGGAAACAATCGCGGCTGGCGGTTTATTCCCCGGAATATGATCCGCTGGCCATTTATGAAGCGAATTTCATTTTCCAGGGAGATCTAATGCTGTTCTCCGAACAGCCCCATCAGATCGGTGTTCGGGCAGTGGAAGGTGATTTCGAAACCAAGACCATCCAGTACCAGGAAACTCTGGGATATTTGAACCTGCAGGCAGAAGATGGACCTCCGGAACTGGGAATCGACCTGATCGAGGGGCTGCCCCGGGAAATCCGGGAGAGGATTGCTGCGGATGGACCCTGAATCCAGGTGAACTCGACCTGACCCGGGAGTTCTATCGTGACTCTGGACCGGTCCGCCTGCTGTGGATACGAAATTAGATTCCGCTGCAGACGGCCGCCGGTGAGCTATTGTGAAATCAGATCAAAGCTGAATTGAGGATCTAGAATGAGAAAAGTATCAGGCTGGCATATTCGGGAACTGCAACTGGTGGGGTTTCTGATGTTAGGTTTGAGTCTGATTGGAACGAGCTGTTTGAAGATCGATCTGCGGTCCAATCCAACCCCACCTGCGTCTGCTAGAAATCAGGGACAGACCCGGAATGGTACCCTGCTTACTGCAGTTATTACTATTCCGGATGCGATTGAAGCATGTAATCCGCTGCCCCTGGATTTCACGATCACCAACGCGGGTCAATCCGGGATATATCTCCTGAAATGGTACACACCACTGGAGGGAGTTAAGGGGGACATTTTCCAGGTCACCTACCAGGGAAAGGAACTGGATTACCTGGGGCCGATGGTGATGCGGGGCGATCCCCTGCCGGAAAGTTACCTAAATTTAAATCCGGGTGAATCCAGTTCAGCAAGTGTTGATTTGGCATCCGCATATCCGTTTCATCAAGAAGGGGAATACCAGATTAAGTTCCGATCTCCGCGGATATCTGATACTGCGGTCAACCAGGGGGATTTTCCAGTTAGTGTAGAAGAAACCGGACCGGTGGAAATTCCCTCCGTTCCGGTAAAGGTCAGGGTTTTACCAGCGGAAGATGGGGTCGATTGCCAGTTGGGAGGAGAACCGCCTGAGATCCCCCCAGAGAGTAAGCCCATCATCACCCTCAGCGGAGTTGTTCAGGAAGCTTCTCCCATTGTCCGGGTGGTCTGGCTGGATAAGGCGGTACAGGGAATAAACTCGGTTGTATTGATGGAAGAGAGTGTTCTTACGGATCAACACGGGGAACCGCTGGCGCTGAATGAAGTTCTGCCGGGTTTGGAAATTGAGGCATTTGGTCATCCCGGAGAACCAGGAGTACTGCTTGCCGAGGAAGTGGTTGTCCACCGGTGATTAACTGATCCAACCCGGAGTTTAGATTGATCTTTACGCTGGGCTGGAAGAAGATGAAACTGCAGCTGGTTTCCCGTATTAATTTATCCAGGTTTGGGGATAATGTTGAATTTCCGATTTTATCTATTGAATGGTTTTCTGATCTGTCTGCTGGCCGGATGCGCCTTCAGCCGTCCTCTGTCGATTGACGCTGGGTTGTATACCTTGAACAGAAATTTTCGACAGATGGAGGGATCGGCACCCCCCATAGTGGAGCGGATTCAAGTCGACCGGGAAAAGGAAGAGCTGACAATTTTTCTCCGCAAAGGCTCCCCGCTTTTGATCCCCTATTCATCCAGACCTAAACTGGAATGGCCTGCGGGCTGCCCGGGGAATCTGTTTTCGCAGAAGATGGAGGTGTTTGAGCTGGAAGTCGATCAGAGCAGCAGGGCGATGCTGGGAATGAAGCAGCCAATCCTGGTCCGGAACTGCCCGGAAACTCCCTATCAACTGGTGCTGCGCGAGCAGGGAGAGATTGGTGGGTCATCTAATGCCTGCCCATTTCCTGAAACCTGCTTAATTTTTCAGTCGGCATCTGATGAGAAGGAAAGCTCCTGCCCGGAATTGGAAATTCTGGTGGAAGAGCTGAATCGTGAGGTAAGCGTTCTGGAAGAACAGGTTGATCAGCTGGTAGATGGTTATGGACCGGGGATCTGGTATTTCCGCCCCAGCGGAGTTCCTAACTTTCACCATTCGTTAGATGATGAATCTCTCGAGGGTACTGCCAGGGAGTTGAATCAACTGCTTGCCAATGATGATCTACCGACCATCCAGGTAAAGTACCAAAATGATCAAATAGTTCAGGTTGAAGTCAGCCATGACCTGCAGCTGACCCAGGGGATGGGATCCAGCGGTGCGCAGGAATATCTTCAGGTTGTGCTGTATACGCTGACCTCGCTGCCGGGAATTGATTGTGTGGATTTCCAATTTATGGAAGGGGATCATGCCCGACCGGGGATTGTCTGCCGTGAATGATATTTCCAATGCTGTCAGGCGATTTATTTTTTTCGGGTAAGATATCAAAAGAGCTTTTGATTTCCAGACAGAGTTGTATACCAGAAGAGGAAAACCATGGAAGAAAAACCAAAAATAATGCTGGTTGATGACGAGAAGCTTCTGATTGAGAGGCTGCAGCCATACCTGTCACGGGCAGGTTTTGAAGTTATTGCGGTTGCCAGCGGTGTGGATGCTCTGGATCTGGTTGATTCATTTTTGCCCGAATTGATAGTCCTGGATGTAATAATGCCGGAGCTGGACGGCCGTCAGGTATTACGCCAGCTGCGTATGAAGGAAAACTGGACACCGGTGATCATGTTGACCCAGGTAGGAGAATCAGCTGAGCGGGCGATGGCCCTCCTGGAAGGGGCTGACGACTATATCAATAAGCCGTTCGATCCTCATGAACTGGTGGCCCGGATCAAAGCGGTCATCCGCCGGTCTAATCCCGGTCACCCACCGCTGACGGTTGCTGAGCGGCTTCGCTCCGGAAAACTGGTTGTGGATCGGGTCCGCCAGCGGGCGTTCTGGGAGGGTAATGAAATTTTGCTGTCACCAAAAGCGATGGCTCTTTTGTCTTATATGATTACCCATCCAGAGGAGCTGCTGACACGGGAGCGTCTGCTGGATGCTGTCTGGGGCTGGGATTATCCGGTTGGGACCCGGACTGTAGATACCCGGATAGCCGAATTGAGGAAAGAGCTGGGAGATAATCCCCAGGACCCTTCCTTTATTGAAACCATCCCGGGCCAAGGATACCGGTTTATCGCCCAGGTGGAAAAAATCACATGAATAGAAAAAAGTTATGGATGGCTGCTGCCGTTTTTTTGGGATGGACAGTATTGGGGGGAGCCTTAGCTTTATTGATCCAGCGTGGAGTCATTGGGAATCCTGTGTTGTATCTCAGAGGGAGGCTTTCTGCCCTATTATTCTATGGCGGACTTTTTCTGGGAGTTGTTATTTCCAGTATCGCTGTCGGGATGGATTGGGTCAGAGACCGACACAAAACGGAACTCCAAAATCTCCGAACTACCTACGAGGAAAACCGGAGGCGATTCCTGGGACGATTAGATCATGAATTAAAAAATCCCCTGACCGTGATCCGGGCCGGATTGGCAAACATCTCTTCAGAACCGCTAGGTGACTATGTCTCTAACGAGGTGTCCGTGGTCGAGATTCAGGTACTGCGGATCAGCCAGCTGGTTGCTGATCTCCGGAAAGTGGCAAATTTGGAGGAAAAAGCTCCCGATCTGATGCAGATCAACCTGGTGGATCTGCTGGAAGAGATTGTAGAGATTATCAAGAATCGAAATGATCTGGAAAGCAGGAAGCTGAAATTGATTATCCCTGGAGCACCCTGGCCGCTGCCGGAGATCGAAGCCGATCCGGATTTGCTGCTGCTGGCTGTCCATAATCTGGTAGAAAACGCGCTGAAATTCACAGACCCCGGCGACACCGTAGAAGTCAGGGCTCATGAAGAAGGCCGTTATTTGGTGATTGAGGTGGCCGATACCGGACGGGGAATTCCGGCAGAGGAACAAGACCGGGTCTGGGAGGAGCTGTACCGGGGAACCCATTCCCGGGGGGTCCCGGGCTCCGGTCTGGGACTTTCACTTGTCAAAGCGATCGTTGAGAAACACGGCGGCAGGGTCTTTCTGCGTAGTAAACAGGAGCAAGGCAGCGTGTTTGGGATCCTTCTGCCGATTTCAAGCACGGGTATATAGAAAAGACTGCCAAAAAACATTTCGATATGATTTGGTTTTCCATTTTTTTCTCCGCTGCAGTGGTAGTGATGAGAGATATTTCCAGTTTGTAACAATGCAGTATAAAATGGTGACAGGATCTGGATAAAGGGGTAACAACTGTGCTGTATGATGATTTTAAATTACAGCAAAGTTTTGTCTAGATCTAACAAGGAGACCAAATGAGTACAAAAGAAAACAATAAATCAATCATCAATTTATGGTGGTTGATAGGATTCCTGACATTATTCCTCACCGGCTGTATCACGACAGCCGCTGCGGATCCAAACACTCCTGATATCGATCAGGGAGGTGAGCTGAATCAAACTCCATCTTCTGCAGAACCTGAAAACCCCCTGAAGCTGGAAGTGGGGATAGAACCTACACCGCTGCCTCCCACTTCTATCTACAGCAGTCAATATGGGTTTGAGTTTAGCTACCCCGAAACCTGGATTTTAAAGGAGATTGATCAAGGAGTGGAGGTTGAAAAGGACAGCGCCAGACTGGTAATTCAGGCCTGGTGGTCTGACGAGATCAATCCAGCTGTGCGCTGGTACGGGACGCCGGCCGGAGATCTCTTGTACAGGGACAAACAGACTTTTCTGGAACAGGTCCTGCCGGTTTCCTATCTGGAGTACGAGGGAAAGACCAAACAGGTGCTCTACAACGAGGGAAAAGTAATTTCCTCTGGAGACCTTCAGATATTAATCTATCTGGAAAGTCTGGGAGCAGACTATGAAAGTGTTGATCTATCTGAAGGGGTTATTGCAGATGCGAAAATGATCCTGGAAACAATTCAAAGAACTGATATGGAAATCCACACTGTCATTCCAAAAAGCGACATGTGCGCTACTGATCAGGAAAATCCACATTCTGATTGGATCGTCTATCAAAATGAAGAATATGGATTTTACTTTTATCACCCCCAGGATATGGAGATTGACGAAGCCAATCATATCCTTAATCTTCAGCAGGGTGATCTAAGAATGCGGATTGAGTACCGGAAGTTTGATGAGGCTTATCCCCTGACCGGAAAACTTCCTGAAGGGGAGGTGGAGCTGACTGAATTTGTAACTTACTTCGGGGATGAAAACCCGAATCCGATTGTGGTTGAGCGCAGCGGGGGACAGATCACCAGGGTAAGTGTGGGAAATCAGATTTCCCGGGATACCCCGGTTCAATTTCTGGTGTCGATCAGCAGTGCTTCCAGCTCGGTCATCGATTTGGCCCAGGCCAATGCCATGCTGGAAATTCTCGATTACCTTTGTATTACTCTTTGATATTTCTGAGGGATCCAACCATCGGTCAGTTTCCAGGGACAGGATATTCAAATTTCATGTCTCTGGGACTGGTGCTTCTGGCTGGGAGGGTGACCCTGATAGGGGGATTGCAACTGCCAGTTACCTGCTGGTTTTCTTCTAGATAACCGCGCGGAAGACTTAATATATCTCTTTAATTCTGACCCTTTCTTCCGTATAAACTTCTTCCTGCGTTTCCATGTGGCCAAAGGGTTGCAGGAACATCACGCTCAGCTGGGATGCAATCTCACCAACTGAAGCAGGATCCTGGGCTGAAAGCCACCATTCCAAAACACCCAGGTAGGCAGAGCCAAGATAAACTACGGACAGGGTGGGGAAAGCAGCCGGGGAGGAAGGTATTGCACGAAGGAGAGAGAAGCGCTGCTGGAGGACTTTCAGCAGGTGGCGGTTGAGCTGCTCCCGGAATTCAAGAACTCTCTGATCGCACAGCATGGTTCGATAAAAATCCTTGAATTTTTCAAAGTGGACCAGGTCTATCTCGAGTTCGGCCTGCAGGCGGTCTGTCAGCTGGTTGAGACCATCTTCCGGCAGGATAGATCGAACGGGAAGCTCCTGATCCCAGAACTCTTGAAATCCAGACTTGAGCAATGAGTCTTTCTCTGGATAGTGAAGATAAAATGTGGAGCGGTTAATATAAGCCCGGGAAGTTAGATCAGTGACGGTAATTTTGCGGTAATCTTTTTCCAAAACCAGCTCCATCAATGCTTGCCGCAGACCTTGCCGGGTGCGGCGGATGCGCGGATCAAGAAGATCGGATTTGGTTGACATGACTGCCGCCTTTGGATCCTGATTTTGGGTTCGTCATGCTGATCTTATCAACCCGCGGTTGAGAAATCAACAAGTGTTTAATAAATCGTGTTGTTTATACAACATAATGTTGAAAAGATGTTGTTGGGAGGAGCCGGATGGAAGCAGGTAGACATCTTTTATCCGTAAAATGGGGGAGTCGGAGATTTTCCAACCAGTCCGCAGTGAGAGATGATCATTCCCGGGCTTGGATTCCCAGGCAGAAGTAGTACCCGTACTGATTGATGTCCATAACTTTTTCAGCCATCACTTGAGGAGTGAAAGGTAAATCATTTTCCAGCCACCAACGAATCATGCCGAGTATCCCGGCCGCCAGATGCCGGAAAGTCATTTCTGTTTCAGGCTCCGGCGGGTCTGTCCTCCCCAGGGTTTTCTGAAATCGAGATAGATTGAGAGTATAAATCATCTGTTCCAGGTCATGAGTAAAGGAAAGCACACCATTTTCACCGGTCAGCGAGCGTAGCAGATCAGCGTTTTTGCGGATAAAGTCAAAATACCTCTCCAGGGCTGTGATGGACTGCGGGTAAGAAACCGATTCCCCATCACTTTCAGGAAGGGAGATAGTTTCCAATTCTCTCTGGATCAGGTCTCGGGTCAGACGCTGGAGCAGGTCGTGCTTATTGCTGAAGTGCAGGTAAAACGTGACCCGGTTCAGGGTGGAGCGGTCGGCGATGTCCTGGATGGTAATTTTGTCAAACTTTTTTTCTTTGATTAATTCCAGTAGAGCATTTTTTAACAGAGACTGGGATCGGACAACCCGGGGGTCCATTTTTTGAGTTTGATCTGCCATGCTTTCCTCACCTGGAGCTTCTGGAAATTGCCATCTGCCATCATCTTAGCAAGCTTTCCATTCTTTCGCATCTGGAACTCGGTCCCAGTGTAGTTTATTCAACACAGACCAATATCTGTAGAGAAATATTCAGCAAGAAAAAGGATTCTGCGCGATAAGTTCTTCTGATCCTAGAAATCCAGTTTGAACCAGGGCATCAATTTCCAGCAGATTAACTTGAGGTACACCAGCTGCTGGAATGATGGTTCTGTTATTCCAAATCATTTTATCTCCGGGAGGTTCTCAACAATCAGGGTCCTGCTGTTGCTTAATTGACAACTGAATAGGATTGCCGATTGACCCCAGGGTGATAGTTTTGTATTCTTGGGGCTGACTGATATAGATCGATCTGGGAGGGAGGCAGAGGAAGGAATGATTTATCCGGTTTGATAATTTCCGGTGAATCGACCTCTCCTGAAAAACAGATCTTCCAGATCACCAATCGTCTGCAGGATAAAAAACAATCTGTTGATAAAAAAGGAGCCCATCAATGCGCTACAAATTACTTGGCAGGAGCGGTCTGCGGGTCTCAGAGTTGTGCCTGGGAACGATGACCTTTGGAGAAGCCTGGGGCTGGGGTGCATCCGAACGTGAATCCCAACTGATATTTGAGGCTTACCTGGAAGCCGGGGGTAATTTTGTCGATACAGCCACCAATTACACGAATGGTGAGAGTGAAATCATCCTGGGAGAATTGATTGGAGAGCGGAGGGACTCGCTGGTGCTGGCCACTAAATACTCTTTGACCGCAGGGGACAGCGAGGATCCGAATTCCGGCGGGAACAGCCGCAAAAATCTGATGCAAACTGTCGAACGCAGTCTGGAACGATTAAATACAGAGTATATCGATCTGCTGTATCTCCATATGTGGGATTATCTCACCCCGGTGGAGGAAGTCATGCGGGGATTAAATGATCTGGTACAGGCGGGAAAAGTGCATTATATTGGAATATCGGATACACCGAGCTGGATCGTGGCCCAGGCGAATACGCTGGCCGAGCTGCGCGGCTGGCCCCGGTTTGTCGCCCTGCAAGCTCCCTATTCGATCCTCGACAGGGCTGTGGAGCGGGCTATCCTGCCGGCTGCGAATCACTGGGATATGGCGGTTTTGCCGTGGGGAATCCTGGAAAGCGGCATCCTGACCGGAAAGTTTCAGGATGAGGTGGAAGGGGATACCCGGCTGGATCCCGCGGTGGTCCAGCAGCTGCCGGAGAATGTTCAGCAGACCATCGCTGAAGTCGGTCGTGTTTCGGAGGAAATCGGCAGACCGATGTCCCAGGTCGCCATCAACTGGATCCGGCAGAATACTGTCCAGCCCATGATTCCGCTGATTGGAGTCCGGACCGTGGACCAGCTCCAGGATAATCTGGGAGCCTTAGAATGGAAATTATCCAAAGAACACAAATCAGCGATTGATGAAGTCAGCCGGATTGAACTGGGCTTTCCCCACACGATCTTGCCGGGAAACCAGCATATCTTTGGTAAGACCTTTGAGCTGATCGATCGGAAGCATTAGGATCAGAGGCAGGCTGATCACAGCAGGAGAGATCCTATGAAGAAGGTCATTGTATCTGCATGGTTGAGTGGAAAGCAGTCAGGTGAATGGAGTTCTCAACGGATGGAATACGCGCATTTTTGTTGTGGGGGACAAATCAGGAGAATATTCTGCCTGGGATTACTTATGGTGTTCTTGCTCAGCGGCTGTAATCTACCGGCCCGGGAGACGATATCAGAGGAAGGAGCTTCTGCAACACAGTTCGTGCAGGACTTGAGTGACCTGGCCACACAGACCCAGGTTGCTGCAGCTGAGAACACCTCCCAGCCCGCGGAGACCGTCCCGGCTGCAGCAACCCAAAATCCAACGCTGACCCCCACTTCCAATCCCCCTGCCTCCAGTCCAAACCCGGACCTCCCCCGGCAAAAAGGAATCCGCTTCCGGACGGGAGGGACGATGGCTGTTATCCAGGAGCAGATCCGGGCGGGAGCGAAGCACACTTACCTGCTGCAGGCCGCGGCCGGGCAGACCATGATTCTCGGGGTCAGTTCCAATGATGTAGACGCTTATCTGGGTCTGATCGTTTTGGATTCCGGACAGACGCTGATCGATCCTGCTGATCAAGCTGCGATCAAAACCCTGAAGCTGCCAGCCACCCGGGATTATCAAATCAGTGTTTTCTGCCCGACGGATAATACCTACTCGCTGACGGTTGAAATTCCAGCCCTCGTGGAGGTATTCGTGGGGGAAGGACCGGTCGAGCTGGAAGGATATCTGGATGTGCTGGACAGTCTGGGCGGGTATGAAACCCGGATTCGATATCTGGTGGAAGCTGAAGCAGGACAGCGGTTAATAGTGGATCAGCAAGATGCCAATATTACCCTGGCCCTTTCTGGTAAGGAAAATCAGGAAACTTATCTACGCCATGCGGTTCTCAACAATCGTCTTGATTTTGAGCTGCCAGAAACCCAGGGGTATTATGTGGATGTCTATTCTGTGAGCGGTGAATCCACAGCGTTCAGCCTGACATTTGAGCTGGTAGAATGATCAGCCGCGTTGATTTCAGGCTGCGGAAGATTGCCGGATTGAACTGATGATCGGGTTTGGGTGCTACCTGATCCATTCGATCAGCGGCAGCCGGGGGTAGATAATGAAAAATGAAATAGAATCAGCAGACTTAACCTGGAGACCCGGCAGCTTATCAGATCTTGAGATCATTCTGAAGCTGGATCAAAAGCTGGCGTCCAGCCTGCTCCAGGAAGAGGCGATTTCCCTGGAGGAGCTCTGCAAGGCTTATCAGACGCCCGGCTTCTCCCTGGAAAATAGTTCCCTCCTGGTTTTGGACAGAGATCAGAACCTGCTGGCGCTGGCCGAAGTCTGGGATCTGGAGCAGCCCCCGGTGCAGCCTTTGATTGTCCTGCGGGCTGATCCCGGTCTGGAGCAGCCGCAGCAGATCCTGGGGCGGCTGCTTGCCTGGGCTGAGGATCGCTGCCGGGAAGTCCTGCCTCAGGTGGATCCGGAGCTGCGGGTTGCTGCCCGCGTATATACATACCCGGAATACAGCAGCCTTTCGGAAGCGCTGCTAGCCGGAGGTTTCCAGATCATCCGCTACAGCTTTCGAATGGAAATCGAACTGACGGAATCTATTCCCGACCCCGATCTACCGGAGGGTATCCGCATCCGGACTGTCAATCCGGAACAGGATTTATATGACGTCTTCAAGGTTGATGATGAAGTTTTCCGGGATCATTTTGGGTACCTTCCGCAGGACCCCGATCAGGCCTATCAGCAGTTCCAGTACAGCATGACAGGGGGTGAGGATTATGACCCGGATCTGTGGTTTGTGGCCCAGGAAAAGGACCGGTTGGTCGGGATCTGTCTCTGCAAAAAATTTGCCCGCCACGATCCGGAAAGCGGCTGGATATCCAGCCTGGGGGTCCGGAGAGCATGGCGGAGGCGGGGGATTGCCCGCGCTCTGCTCCGGCACAGTTTCCAGGAATTTACCTGCAGGGGGAAAAGCAGGGTAGGGCTGACGGTCGATGCCCGGAGCCTGACCGGGGCCCTGGATCTGTACCAGAGTGTCGGTATGGAATCAACCCGGCGAATTGACCTGTATGAAAAAGTGCTTCGACCGGGGCAGGAGTTTTCTCCCCCAGATCATACATCCTGATCCCTCCCTCTTTCAGGATTAAATTCAATGCCGGGGTTATGAACCCCCGGATTTTTTCCGGATAAGATTGACGGCATTATTGATTCACTGCAATCATCCATGATTGTGGTTTAAGCATCTGGCACCCTGGAAATCAAAAACATAATGACAAAAACAACTATCTTTTTGCCCGGTTAATGGATATTAATATTAGAGGAACCTCTGAAGAAAGTTATAGAAAGGATCAAGTATGGATGAAACCCAAGCAGTCCGCAGTTTAAAGCAGGGAAATCTGGACGGGCTGGAAACACTTGTGAAAAAATATCAGGTCAAAGCCGTCCGGGCTGCCTATCTGATCCTGGGGGACAGTGGTCTGGCACAGGAAGTGGTCCAGAAGGCTTTTATCAAAATTGCCGGGCGGATTGATCAATTTGATGAACGATACCCTTTTGCTCCCTGGTTTTACCGGATTGTTGTCAATGATGCCCTGAAGAAGGTACGCGGACAGAAGCGCCTGGTTTCCCTGGATAAAAACCTGGATGAAGGCACCGTTCAACTGGCGGAGTGGCTGATCGACCCGGGTCCCGGACCGGAACGGATGATTGAAATCCAGGAAAAGCGCCGGGATGTGGTCCGGGCGATCCACACTTTACCTCCGGATCAGCGGGCAGCAGTGGTGATGTTTTACTATCTGGAGATGAGTATGAAAGAGATGTCCGGGAAAACAGACCGGCCCCTCAGCACCATCAAGTGGTGGCTGCGGGATGCCCGGAAACGGTTACGAAATCTGCTTCAAATTTATGCAAGTGAGCAGGAGTAAAAATGAAAAACAAAAAACTGAGTTACTTGATTGATCAGGAACTTGAACAACAATTACCTGCCTCCGAAATTGAACTCTGGACGGCTGTGAGAAGGGCAGCGGCAGATAAGTATTTCAGCGAACGTCAAGGGGAAACAATGAATTCAAACAGGAATAGACCAAAGCAAAGACTGGCTTTGACCGGTGTGATCACCATAGCTCTGCTGGTTGTGGCCTTACTGACCCCGCAGGGCAGAGCATTGGCGCAGCAGGTGGTGCAGTTTTTCAGCCCGGCGGAGCGAACAACCTTTCCGCTGGAGCCTTCCCGGGTCCCTTTAGAAGATCCAGAAACCGCACCGGTGGGTGAGGCGGCTAACCCGCTGATCAGCCTCGAGGAAGCTGAAGTCCAGGTTGGATTTGAAGCCCTGCAGCTGCCGGATACCCCGGATGGATTTGAGTATCTGGGTGTCCGGGTGGAAGGAAAGACCATTGACCTGGAGTATCAGGCCGAGGGCATGGGAGGGAGTTTGGAGGTCAGCCAGTCCCGGGAAGGTTATCATCAATCCGATTGGGACAGTGTGCCGGTGGAGGAAATTATCTCGGTGATGATTGGTGAGAATAAAGGTGAGTTCGTTCAGGGTGGATTTGTGGTTTACCCGGAAACAGAGCAGGCGGTCTGGAATCCGGATTTGCCGCTGATGCGTCTGCGCTGGCAGGAGGGAGATCTTTATCTGCAAATAACCAAGCAGGGCAATCTGGAAGCCATCGAATATCTTGATCGAGAAGCTTTAATTGGTCTGGCTGAGAGCCTGGAGTGAGGGTCGCCATCAAGAAGAAGACTCGTAAAACCTGCAGCCGCCCGGAATCCCGGGCGGCTGTTTTTGTAGGTGGGTTGGATCCAGAGCTTGTGTTTCAAGCGGCCCCCCTGATTTTTTTTAGGAAAGCGGAGCCACGGGAGTCTCAATCAATTAGAGGGAATCCTGATTTGTCCCTTATTCGACAAAATAGACTTATATGCTGCTTAAACAACAGAGTGAAATAAATGCCAGCAGCTGTCTAAAAATTGTATGTTATGCTCTGATGGACCTGCTGGAAAGCTGGCGGGTACCGGGTGGAGAACGCTGTTTACATTGATCAAAATCACGGTGTTTGATATCTAAAAAGGAGCCTGAAATGATTTTTCATCAAGCCCAAAAAACGAAGGAAAAAAGATGGCAGCTTGTATTTCCCATTTTTTTGTTGGTTCTGGCGGCAGGTGGGCTGTGCGGATGCCGGATGCCCGCGGCGGATCAAGAATCAGCCCCGCTTGCGGAAGAGCAATCCGGGCCTAATGCGGAAAATGCGGTAGCCGTTCCCCTCGAACAAAAAACCATTCAGAGGGCTACGCAGCCAGAGGTTGATGAGACTGCTAAGGTCCTCCCCTCAGAGACACCGGAAGCCGCTGAGGACAATGATTTGGACGCCACCTATCACGATCCGGAACTGGAGTTCAGTTTTGATTATCCGGGGGAGTGGGAGCGAGGTTATGAGGAGCGCGGCGTGCGCGGTGGGTTCTTCACATTCATCGATCCCGAACGAAGCCCGGCGGAAATTCTGGCCCAGGTCACTCTCTACCGCTGGGATCCCATTCAGGATCTGGAAGCTTATCAGCAGCAGCGCCGCACAGCCTGGGAGTCATCTCAGGCCGATATCCTGGAGAAAGAGGACTGGACCTGGGGGGACGGGGTTCCCGGGAAAACCTTCCAGCTGGAATCGTTGGAAGGAGAAATTGTGGATGTGTATCTGACCTTTATTGGTGATTATTATCTGGAATTTACGACCACCTCGGAATTTGATACGCTGGCAGCTGTGGTGAGCACCCTGCGCTAGCAGGAAGTTCAGTTTTCACTACCGATTTTTAAGCAAAAGCAAGTCCTCAAACCATGATCTCCGGAGTTAATTCGTCGTATGGATTCCGGGTGTTCTGCCCTGGGTCCTTATGGTGTTTTGATGGGTTATTCACTGCTCAAAACATCTCCAGCTGGAGCACGTCAGTTTTCCGGTGTATCGAGAATCTTTCCCCGGGACTAAATTGAGTTAGGTTCACTTCCCTGGTCTGTGATGGCTGCCCGGTCCGCGGGTTTCCAGGACCTGTCCTGATTCCTGCAATCTAACCCCGTGTTGTCTTTACAACAATCTGTTGATAAAATACAGGAGACAGGACGATCTTGATCTGAACGGACCCGGGAGTGAGAACCCATGAAAGCGGATGAAAAGCAGCTTGACCCCCGTGTTGTACGCACCAGGAAACTGCTGCGGGAGGCTTTTATGGATCTAGTGGCGGAGAAGGGCTACCGGAATATCACCATTCAGGAGCTCACCGACCGGGCCACGCTGAACCGGGTCACCTTCTACCTCCATTACGACAATCTGGAAGATCTGCTGATCCAGACCACCCATCATCTGCTGGATGAGCTGGTGGCCCGGGTCCCTCCCCGCAAAGAAGGCGGGGGATCCTATCAGGAAGTGCTGGATGGATTGGCGATCAATTTTCAATTTTTCGCTGATTATCAGGATTTTATGAGATCCATGCTTGGACCTGAAGGTGTCTGGACCTTTCTCCACACCTGGCAGGAGTATCATTTCCAGGCCGGGATCGACCGTTTACGGCAGCTCCATGACGGAAATCCGGAGCTGGAGATCGAACCGGAGCTGGTTTCGCGCTATATGCACGCCTCCTTTATCGGTGTCCTGCAGTGGTGGTTTGAAACCGGTCTGTCCAGCAGCCCGGAGGAGCTGGCAGCGAAAGTCCTTAAAATCTACACCGAAGGTGTCTACCGCACCCTGGGCTACACCATCACGGATCAGGGCTTTTTTGTAGAGTAATTTCTCTTATCTTTCAACCTGCTTTCGATCTGTACCACTGCTGAAACTGTGGTTGTTCGCCCTGGCTTTAATCTGGGCCCTGAGCTGCGTTCCCTCTTCGAATCCAATCAATCTTAAATTTGGAAAAATAACGATTTTTCCGACAATTCCTGTTAAATTGTTGCATACGCTACAGGCGATTCAGAGCCGGTGTTGACAGTTAATTTGTAGTTCAGATACCATGATTTTTAGACACGGAGGGTGTGAAAACCATCCGGAATCAAATCAATTTCCTTTCCGGATGGACAGAAAGAAACGGAGTCTATGATGACAGAATTCACCCGCAGAATGTTCCTCAAATATCTTGCTTCATCCGCAGCCGCAGCCGCGGCGCTGCAGCTGACTGGCTGTCAGGGGCAGCCGAGCACACCGGAAACCATTATCATCCGCCAGACCGCCACACCGCTTCCGGCCACAGCCACTCCTGCCCCAACACCGACCCCGAAGCCTTCCCGTCTGGCTGTCACCCGCAACGGCGAACCCGAAGATCTGGTGAGGACAGCGGTGAACGCCCTGGGCGGCATGGAAAAATTTGTCAGTAAAGGGGATGAAGTTGTCGTCAAGCCCAATATCTGCGTGGCGGCCCATACCTATGAGTTCGCCTCCACCACCAACCCCTTTGTGGTCGGCACCCTGGTCCGGATGGCGAATGAAGCAGGCGCCGCCAAAGTCAAGGTCATGGACCGCGGTTTCAGCGGAGCACCCGAGAAAGCCTATGTGGTCAGCGGGATTCAGGAGCAGGTGGAAGCCGCCGGGGGGGAAATGGTCTTGATGTCGGATCTGAAATATGTTCCACTGGAGATCCCCCAGGGCTGGAATATTTACGAGTGTCTGGTGTACCAGGATATTCTGGATGCGGATGTGTTAATCAATGTCCCGGTTGCCAAGACCCACGGGCTGGCCAAGCTGACGCTCAGCATGAAAAATCTGATGGGGATCATCGAAAACCGGCCCATATTCCACGCCGTGCTTCCGATCCATCTTTCTTACTTAAACAAGATCGTCAAGTCGGATCTGGTAGTGGTTGATGCGGTGAGAATGATGATGGAAAATGGACCGACAGGAGGCAGCCTGGATTATGTCAAGAAAGCCGATACTGTGATCGCCTCCGATAATGTAGTGGCCGCGGACAGCTATGGCGCCACTTTATTTGGAATGGAACCTTCAGACCTGCCCACGGCGAAAGAAGGAGCTGCAATGGGTCTGGGGGAGAATGATCTTTCCTCTGTGATTGTAGAGGAGATCAATTTATCATGATCCAGTTGGACACTGCCCCTGATTCGAAAATTGAGTGCATCCTTGAATAAAGAAGCTGCAAGTCCATTCTGGAAATTCATTTCATCAGCGCTGATCTGTATTTTCTTCTCCGTTGTGGGGATTATCCTGGGAGCCTATACCGGTGGAAATTATCTGGAAGATCTGGCGCTGTTTGGGGTCCGTGGGTATGAAGCAGCCTGGCCGCTGGGATTGATCCTTGGTTTGATGGTCGGTGTCCTGATTTCAAAAAGGCTGCTGTGGAGAAAGCGGGACCCCGGACCCGCGAATGATAATACCAATGACAAAGATTCCTATTTGTAAGGATATATCCAACAGCAAGAAGTACCTCACAGCCCGGAAATGGGTTCAAGTTGTCTCTATCGCTGCCATCACCGTACTGCTGCTCTGGTCCCAACATGTTTTTTATCTCAATACCCCCCGGAGCAGCGCTGAATTTTTTGTCAATCTTCCGCTCCGATTGGATCCGCTGGCCATGCTGGTTCAGATGCTGTCCGCCCGGAAACTGATCCCGATCGGGCTGCTCTCATTGATTACCCTGGCTGTGACTGTGCTGTCTGGGCGGGTCTGGTGCGGATGGTTCTGTCCGATCGGCACCCTGCAGGATTGGTTTTCAACCCAGCGCCATAAGGGAAGATCCGGTCCAGCGGAAAACTTGAGAGCGCTGAAATATATCCTGCTGCTGGCTTTGGTGACGGCAGCAGCCTTCGGCAACTTGAGTTTGTTGATCCTGGACCCCCTCACTATTTACTACCGGAGTGTCACAGCTGCCCTCCACCCAGCCCTGGATTTCTTTTTTTCCACACTCGAAAAAGGAGCTTTTCAGGTCCCATTTTTACAGCGGGCTGTCGGAGCCGTGGATTCCTGGATCCGGCCGGGATTGTTTCCGCTCCAGCCGGATCACTTCCGGGCGGGGCTGTTATTTGGCGCTTTCTTACTGGGGATCATGCTGCTGAACCGGGTGGTGCCCCGTTTTTACTGCCGTTATCTGTGCCCTCTGGGCGGGCTGCTGGGTCTGATTTCAAAATTCAGCTGGATCCGGGTCCGGATTGGAGAGAGCTGCAGCGGCTGTCAGAACTGCATTCCGGAATGTCCCACAGGGGCGATCCGCCCAGGGGACAGGATGCAGGTCGCAGCCAGCGAATGCACCATGTGCATGAAGTGCCCGCTAGAATGTCCATCCCGGGAAATTGCTATTCACCCCGGAGGGATTACACCGGCGCTGGAACCGTTTGACCCCGGCCGGCGCCAGGTGCTGGTAACGATGGGCGTAGCTGCTCTGGGGGCCGGGATTCTGCAGTCTGGAGTGGAAAGAGAGTCCCTCCAACCTCATCTGCTGCGGCCCCCGGGTGTACTGAACGAAGAGCTACTCAAGAAATGCATCCGCTGCGGAGCCTGCAGTGAGGTCTGCCCTACCAATGCTATTCAACCCGCACTCCTTGAAACTGGGCTGGAAGGCATATGGACACCGATCCTGATTCCCCGGATCGGGTATTGCGACTATTCCTGTAATTCCTGCGGCGCCATTTGCCCGGTTGATGCGATTCCCCCATTGACTATTGAGCAGAAAAGGACCCGCGTGATCGGCAAAGCCTATATTGATCGGGACCGCTGTATCGCCTGGTCGGACAAAGCAGACTGCATTGTCTGTGAAGAAATGTGTCCCATCCCTGAAAAAGCAATTCACCTGGAAATTGAAATACTGGTGTCTGAATCCGGCGAAACCACAGAAATCATGAAACCTGTTGTTGATAGGGAGATCTGTATCGGCTGCGGTTTATGCGAGTATAAATGTCCGGTCAGCGGGGAAGCTGCCATTCGGGTCTATACATCAACTGCCACGCTGGTGACAGAATTTAATTAAAAACACTCGGATTGCTGATTTACTGAAATGTAATGAAGATTAACCGGGCTGTTTTTGAATCCTGAGCCCTGAGCGGGGGAAGAAACCCTGTTCTGCCTGAATCCAGTCCTCCGGAGTCAATTTTCCCTGCAGGTACGTAAATGCGTCGCTTAATGTGTTGAGGTAGATGAAGTGATTGTCTGTGGTTGTTTCGATTCGCTTTCCATTCAGTCCCCGTTTCCGGATTTTTGGTTTAACGATCAGAGCCAATTCTAACAGCGGGTGCCTGGTAAAAGGATAGATGTGCATAATGGATTTGAGGCTGGCAACTGCGGGAGAACCGAGAAACCGGTTATTCAGAAGAAAGTAAAACGGCTAAGCGGTGGACTGCAGCAACTCCCCAGCTTGATTGGCCGCACCACTGATTGCGTCAAGGGTCAACGTGTCCTGATATTGAACACAGGCAAGAACCCGGTTCGGGATGAACCAGCCCAGTTTAATTCTAGTATTTGGCATGGTGAGTGATCCTGATTTTCCAGCTCCAATTCTGAGTTTTTAATTGAGAGCGATTGATCCATGGTGTTTGATTCCCTTTCCCGCGGGAATAACTGTCTGATACCGCATCAATTTAATTAATAGGATATGTGCTGCCCGGCGTCAACGAGGGGTTTAACCGGAGTGTAGATAATACAACAGCTGCAACCGGAGTGATGAATGCAGGCAGCTTGTTGTTCAGATTAGAGAATGGTGTGTCCCAATAACAGTCATTAAACAGATCTGCCCGGTCAATATCAGCAACCGGGCAGAAGGAGAATGCAGGGAGGATAGAACCGTTTACAAGATCACACCGTGGTCCTGCTGCAGGATTTTTAGAGTCCGGTCGATTTCTGAGCGCTTTCTATCCTCCGACCAGCCCAGTTTTCCGCCGATCAAAACAACCAGCTCTGCGATCATGGGCCGGGTGGTCTGCCCCATCCAGGACACCAGCGAGCGGCGCAGCAGAAAGTCGTCCAGGCGGGTGATGAGTTCTTTTTCCGCCAGATACTGAATTTCCCCCCGGGTGTAATCCGCTAAATGGTCCAGGTTTGGATCACCGGGTGGAATCGTCCGGGCCAGGTCCCCGGTCCTGGTTCCATAGCGCTCAAACCAGGCCTGGATCTGATCTGTACTGTGGCTGGTTTCGGACGCCAGACGCTCGATCCAGGCCTGCTTGCCGGCAGGATCTTTGGGGTAGTTTTCACCGCCGCCGATCGGTAGACTGGCGGTGCCTCTGGAGCGCTGCATCCCCAGCAGCTGCAGGGTCCGGTCCGTGGTCTGCTCTGAAAAAGCCCGGTAGCTGGTCCATTTTCCGCCCACCAGGCTCAGTATGGGCCAGGGCGCTTGCTCCCCGGCCGGGATTTCCTCTATGGCATGATCCCGGCTGACCTGGCCGGTGCTGCCTTCGGCTGGCGGCAGGGGTCGGACCCCGGTGAACTGGAAGACAATTTGTTCTTTGGTGACATTCATACCGGGAAAAACGTGGGGCACCATGCCCAGAATGTATTCCACTTCATCGTCCGTGACTTCGATCTGATCCGGATCATCAATCCGGATATCTGTGGTGCCGATCATGACTTTGTCCAGGTAGGGGTAGATCAGCACAATCCGCCCGTCCACATGTTCAAAGAAAAATTCGTGATCCCCCAGCGCTTCGCGCAGCTCGGGATAATCGATAATCAGGTGGGCGCCCTTGGTGCCGCCGATGAAATCGGAGCCGCCGTCAATCCGCTGGTTGACAAAGTCAATCCAGGGTCCGGCGGCATTGATCACAATCCGGGGCTGAACCGGAAATTCCTGACCGCTGAGTTCATCCCGCAGGGTCACGCTTTCCCCTTCGGAGCGGACCGCACTGACGTAGTTTAGAGCCCGGGCGTGCTCACCTTCTGCCAGTCCGTCCAGTAAAATTTCCAGGGCCAGACGCTCTGGAGAGTACATTCCCCCGTCGAAATAAGTGGCGGCGAAGCGCACATCGGGGTTGAGGCGGGGCCATTTCTTCAAGGCTTTGGTCCGGTTGTCGACCCGGTGGCCTGGCATGGGGCTGTCCCCCCGCACATAAGCGTCGTACATGATCAAACCGAGCTTGATGATCACTGCCCCGCGCTCGGCCGGCCGGTCCAGCAGCCCCAGGAATTTCATGGGGGCGTTGAAGATCCCCGAGAACCACTTGAAGATCGGGATCGTGGTCGGCAGAGGATGCGTCAGATGGGGGGCGTTGCGCAGCAGGTTGTTGCGCTCATGAAGCGCTTCCCGCACCAGGCGGAACTCGCCGTTTTCCAGGTAGCGGATCCCGCCGTGCAGCATGTGCGAGGAAGCCATGCTGGCCCCGGAGCAGAAATCGCCCTGGTCGATGATCAATGTTTCCACGCCCTGCAGGGCCAGATCCCGGAAGGTGCCGATCCCGTTGATCCCGGCCCCGATAATCAGCACCTCGGGTGCTGGATTTTGTTTGATTTGAGTGATCTGTTTTTTCCGAATTTCGGTCATAAACCCAATAACCCTTATTAAATGAAGTATCGATCCTGGAAGTGACTAATATTTGGTATTCCAGCCAGGTTTGATTATAATCAATTTACTGCGTTGTAAATCATAGTTAAGAGCTAAAGGTTTGCAATCCGGTTCTACTTCTTCATACCTGCTAATTACACTCCAGGAGAGATTGATGATGAAAGGCTTTTATACTATCAAGTGGTTGGAAGACGGCACAGTCAGTATGCTCGATCAGCGCATTCTGCCTCATCAGGTCCAGTACAACGACTATACCGATGTGAAGTCTGTCGCCCAGGCGATTAAGGAGATGGTCATCAGGGGTGCCCCGGCTATTGGAGTTGCCGCTGCTTATGGATTGGCGCTTGTCCCATGGCATGTTGATACAGATGATCTCGATAGGGTGCTGGAAGAAATCCAGGATGCGGCGGATATTCTACGGAAAGCCCGACCCACGGCAGTTAATCTGTTCTGGGCTGTGAATCGGATGCTGAATGTTCTGGAAAGGGAAAAAATCCAATCTGTTGAGGAGTTGAAGGGACATTTTTTCAACGAAGCCCGGAAGATAGAACTGGAGGACGTGGAAATTAACAAGTCCATTGCCAGAAATGCCTTTCCTCTTATTCCCGATCAGGCAGGCATCATTCATCACTGCAACACCGGGTCCCTGGCAGCGGTGGATTATGGAACAGCTCTGGGCGTGATCCGCTGGGCTCATGAGCAGGGAAAAGATGTATTTGCTTTTGTTGATGAGACTCGTCCCCGCTTACAGGGATCTCACTTAACTGCCTGGGAGCTGCAGCAGTACGGAGTTCCATTTAAAGTGATTGTGGATAGTGCCTCAGGACATTATTTACGATCAGGAGCCGTTGATTTATGCATTGTTGGGACAGACCGGGTGGCGGCCAATGGAGATGTTGCCAATAAAATCGGGACCTACAATCTCGCTGTGGTTGCGAAAGAAAATAAAATTCCTTTTTACGTTGCAGTCCCAAAATCAACGATTGATCTGAACACAGAGTCCGGGGATGAGATCGAGATCGAAGAACGGGATCCGCGTGAAGTGACTCATATCGGCGAGAATCAAATTACCCCGGACGATACAGCAGCAGGAAATCCGGCCTTTGATATCACACCGGCAGAGTATGTCACGGCATTTATCACCGAACAGGGGGTCGTCCGTCCTCCTTACCCTGAAAATCTTGTCGGTTTGTTTTCCCGGGGTTAGAGTTTATAGAAGTTAACGAATTCTGCAGGGTAGATCTTACTGATGGGCTGCCTGATTCCGGAGCACGGTGATCAGTGTCCGGGCTGCTTGTTCAGGACCTTTGGTCTCCCAGCCGGGTAGGCCGAGCCGGGTGCGCAGCTGACCGACAAAAATATTGTGTTGATAGAAGTGGTCAAAATATTCCCCGGCCAGCTTTTCATGCAGATCGTAATACTGCGGGGGTCCAAAAATGTTGCCAAAGTAGCTCTGCACAATTCCCTGAGAGGTGGTTGTTCCTTTGCTCATCACTTTCCCTTCCCGGAAGACCTTCAGGGCGGACTGGCTGTCCGGGAGGCGTTCGATGATTGGATCATCCTGACCCACTTCCTGGTAGTTGTTGGCATAGAGCACAATATCAACCGGACAGCCTTCCACCACATGGGCATAGGAAGTGACCGGCAGTAAAAGGCGGGCATTAGTCCGGTTCGGGCTCATAAAGATTGCCCGGCCCATCTGGCCAAATTCATATCCCGGCTGCAGGTCGTCCAGACGGATAAAGGCTCCAATCTCGGTGCCGTAACCGCGCACATTTCCATTGGTAATTTCCAGGGACCCCATATCATCAGCGATGATCACCATATCCTGCAGGTAGTCCTGACTGAGGACCCGGAAAGCCTCCAGGGTTTCGGATTTTCCAGCCCCGCTTTCCCCCAGCAGCAGGACGGTGTAGGTTTTCCCCTGCAGGGTAATTTTCACCAAAGCCCCGTGGAATGGCAGCCGGCCCCGTTTCATGACAGTGATATTGTGGAGGGTCAGCATCATTTTCTTCAGGTATCCGAAGTACCCGAATCGTTCCTCATTAGGGACCGCACCTACCAGAATCCCCTTTTCTTCGTCATCGTAGAAGACCGTCGGGAGATCTCCAAAACGGTTTAAGGATTCACCCGGAACACCGAAGAGGTAAATGGCATCCGGAGCCCGGTTTAAATCGCAGTCATCCGCCAGTTCAAAAAGATTGCAGAGTGAGAGACCCAGCTCCAGAAACTCATCATGGATGTAGGTCTGAATCAACAGATCTCCTACTTTGGCCGGATAGGAAATCCATTCCCCGGATTCCAGATCGATCAGATCCAGCGGGTTTTCCTGCACCCGCTGAAACTGTCCGGAGCGTTTATTCATGGGCGGATTGAGCACCAGCGGAGGGTAAAGCAGCACCTGGCGGATGATGGGAATCCGGGCTAAATTTCTGTAGGGACCACCTAGATCAGCGGCCCATCCGGTGACCTCGGGTTCACGGGAAACAATGGCAGCCAGGTCGACTCCTGCCCGGGCCTGGCGGTAAATTCGGGGGTGATCGCCAGTGATGTTCTCCTGGATATCGCGGTAGATTGCGATGACCAGATGCATTAACTGCTCCACCGTGTCATTGAAAGTGCGGTAAGGCCGGTTATCCAGCGGTTCTCCTTCCAGCCCGGAAACAATCACGAAGCGGTCAAAGCTGCGCCAGGCGTTGTAGAGATGCTCCACAAAATCCTGCAGAGTGTCAGGATTGGAAAAGAATACCTCTGACCCGGGGAGGATGTTGGGGATCACTTCACTGGGCAGCATGGTCAGATAGCGGAAGGTTTCTAGCAGCAGGTTCGTCATTTCCTGATCGGGATCTTTTCCGCCAAATATATCCAGGAGAGAAGAATTTCTCCGGGTCAAATCCTGCAGCACCTGCTGCAGCAGAGTTCGAAAGGGCGCGCTGTGCAGAAGTTCCTTGGGAGTTTCACACAGCCGGCCCGAGGTTCGAATGATCACTTTATTCTTTAAAAATTTATATTCTTCGGAAGATCTGCCCACGTTGGAATTCCTTTCTTGCTTTCAATATTAATATCATAAACGAGAGATGTGCTGAATGACAGCGCTGGTGAACTCGCGGGTTGAGGCCGTGCCCCCGGAATCCGGGGTCAGGGTCTTTCCTTCTTGATAAACTGCCTGGATAGCCGCTTCAACCCTGGCGGCTGCCGCCCCCTCCCCGATCTGGCGCAGGAGCATGGCTCCGGCCAGGATCAGCGCGGTGGGATTGGCAATTCCCTGTCCGGCGATGTCGGGGGCGGAGCCGTGCACGGCCTCAAACACCGCGCAGTCCTGGCCCAGGTTGGCGCCGGGCACCAGACCTAAACCTCCGACCAGTCCAGCGGCCAGGTCCGAGATGATATCCCCGAACAGGTTGGGGCACAGCAGTGTGTCATGCCGGCCGGGGTCCAGCACCAGGTCCATGCTCAGGGCGTCCACAATCCGCTCCTGATACTCAACACCGGGAAAATCAGCTGCAGCTTCCCGGCAGCACTCCAGAAAGAGCCCATCCGATTCTTTGAGAATATTAGCCTTATGGACCGCCGTGACTGATTTCCGGCCCTGTTCCAGAGCGTATTGGAAAGCAAACTGGGCGATCCGGGTCGATCCTTCCCGGCTGATTCGGCGCCGGGCTGTAACCGTATCTTCATCTTCCCAGACCTCATCTCCTATGTAAAGTCCTTCCGTGTTTTCCCGGATAATCACCAGGTCCACATCCGGATAGCGGTCTGATGTCCCGGGCAGCGAGTGCACCGGGCGCAAATTGGCATACAAATCGAGTGCCCGCCTTAGCTCAACATTCACGCTCCGGAAACCGGCACCAACCGGGGTGGTCAGCGGTCCCTTGAGGGCCAGACCGGTTTCCTGTACCGCAGTCAGGACCTGATCGGGAAGAGGCTTAGAACCATTCTCCACTGCTCTGATCCCGGCATGCATTTCCCGCCATTCAATTTCAACTCCGGTCTGAGCGATGACCTCCCGGGCCGAGCGGGCAACTTCGGGACCAATCCCGTCTCCCGGAATGAGCACAGCTTGATAAGTGCTCATTCCAGTCCCCCGTGTTCTGTAACGTAGGGTACCAGCCCTCCCGCGGCGAGGATATCGCGCATGATCAGCGGCAGGGGCGGGAAGCTGACCTCCAGATCACGATCCAGGTTGCGGACAGTCCCCTGATCCAGATCAATTTCCAGGGAGTCACCAGTTTCGAAATCACTGGTATCACAGACAATCGGAATCACGCCAACATTGACCATGTTGCGGAAAAAAATCCGGGCAAAGGACTGCGCAAGTACAGTGGGAATACCCCGCTCTTTAATCACCAGGGCGGCATGCTCCCGGGAAGAACCCTGCCCAAAATTTTTCCCGCCGACAATAATTTCACCGGGTTGGGCACTGGCTGCAAACTCTACATTGGCGTCTTCCAGAGTGTGTTCTGCCAGGGCGGGGATGTCACCCCGCAGGTGGTAGTAGCGGCCGGGGGTGATGTGGTCTGTGCTGATACCATCTCCAAAAACCCAGCATTTTCCGTTGATACTCTCAGTCATTTTTTTCTCCTTGAATCCTTTCAAATGTCCTGTCGCTGGTCATCTGAGCACCTCCCGGGGATCAGTGATCACCCCGGTCAGGGCAGTGGCCGCTGCGGTAGCGGGTGAACCGAGGTAAATTTCCGCTTTTGGATTACCCATTCGTCCTTTGAAATTGCGGTTCATGGTCGAGAGGCAGCGTTCCCCGTCCGCCAGCACTCCCTGATGAACACCGACGCAGGGACCGCAGCCCGGGGGCAGGATCACTCCCCCGGCTTCTAGAAAGATATCTACCAATCCTTCCTCCACAGCCATCCGATAAACTGTCCGGGAAGCCGGACCAATTAACAAACGCATCTCAGGAGGGATTTCATTCCCTTTCAGGATTTCGGCCGCAGCCCGCAGATCCGAGATCCGACCGTTTGTGCAGGTACCTAGAAAAACCTGGTCGATCTGGATTTCGTCGAGCTCGGAGATTGGATGAACGTTGTCCACAAAATGGGGCACTGCGACCCGGGGGGTGAGCTTGCTGACATCTATCTTGAGGATTTTTTCATAGTCAGCGTCCTTATCCGGAGCCAGAGCCTGGAATTCATCTTCCCGACCCTGGGACTTCAGGTACTCCCGCGTGATCTGATCTGCTGCGCATAGACCGGCCTTGGCGCCAGCTTCGACTGCCATATTGGAGAGCGTGATCCGGCTTTCCATGTCGAGGGCATCAATTACCGGACCCCCGAACTCGAGCGCTTTGTAGATCGCTCCATCCGCACCCAGGCGCCCGATCACTTCCAGAATCAGATCTTTGGCGTACACTCCTCCGGGTAAATTTCCGCTGAACACCACCCGGATCGTTTCCGGAATCCGGAGCCAGGTTTCGCCAGAAGCCAGGGCCATACCGACGTCCGTTGAACCCATCCCGGTTCCAAAGGCGCCCAGGGCACCGGCGCTGCAGGTGTGGGAATCAGCCCCGATTACAATCATCCCTGGAGCAGCCCATTCCTCAGCGACCAGCTGATGGCAGATTCCGGTTCCGGGCCGGTAAAATTCACCTCCCGCATCCCCTGAGAACTGGCGTAATCTGCGCTGGACATCAGCCAGTTCCTTGCGGGGTGCCGGTGCGGCGTGATCGGAAAAGAACAGGCCGGTGACTGCTAATTGTTTTTTTCCCAGGGTTTCAAATTGATCCACTGCCAGGGGTCCTGTACCCTCATGAGCCAGGACAACATCGACCGGAGTGACGGCATAATCGCCCGCATTGAGATCACGTCCGGTGCTGCGACTGATAATTTTTTCTGCTAATGTCTTTCCCATCCTCAATCTCCTACTTTCAGTGTAGATTTACTCTGGAGTTCTTCGTACAGTACCATCAGCTCTTTAGTGAAAAGCGGCCGTTTGAGCTCGATGGCTGCTGAGCGAACCTCGGCCAGCAGGGCCTGGGCGGTTTCCGGGTCCAAATCGATTCCAAACTGCCCGGTAAATTTATGAATCAGGGATTTGGTCCCGGAATGTTTCCCGATCACAATCTGGCGCTGAAGGCCGACCTCGTCCGGGCTGAAGGCTTCGTAGCTGGCAGGATTTTTGAGAATCCCGTCCGCATGGATCCCGCTTTCATGCGCAAACACGTTGGTGCCGATGATTGCCTTCCAGATTGGAATTGCCCGCTGGCTGGCCTGGGCAATGTACTCCGCGATCTCCCGGAAGCGGGTGGTATCCACCCCCAGATCTACGTTGTAGAGGTGTTTCAGGGCCATGACGATTTCTTCAATCGGTGAATTTCCGGTCCGCTCCCCCAATCCGCCGATCGAACCGATCACGCCCCCAGCACCGGCCCGAACCCCGGCCAGCGCGTTGGCTGTGGCCATCCCGAAGTCATTATGCATGTGCATTTCGAGCGGGAGGGAAATCTCACCCAGGATATATTTAATCCGTTTGTAAGTAGTGTAAGGGTCTTCGACTCCGAGCGAATCACAATAGCGGACCCGTTCTGCTCCCAGCTCTTCTGCCAGCTTGTAGAATTCGATCAAGAAAGCAAGATCCGTCCGGGAAGCGTCTTCTGCGCTGATGGTGAATTTCAACCCCAGTTTATCTGCTTCCCGGGCTGCTTCCTGAACTTGATCCAAGACCCAGATTTTTCCAGTCCGGAATTTACGCTCGACATGCGAGTCCGAGGTCGAGATGGAAATAATCACACCATCTACATTGCAGTCTCCCGCATCCTGAACATCCTCTTTTCGGGCCCGGGCAAAGGCATACACATCAAACGGATCTCCGTTGGGTAGTGTAAGGTCGGCATTCACTACGGATAAAATGCAGGCTTTTTCTTCCGGTCCGAGGGCGGGAAAACCGGCTTCCACAGCCGGGATCCCGATCGCTGCTAGCAGGGAAGCAATCTGGCGTTTTTCGCGGGGGCTGAAGATCACACCAACTGCCTGTTCCCCATCCCGCAGGGTTGTGTCCAGTAATCGAATAGTTGAGGCATTCATTAAATTTTCCTTTCTCTGAGCATCAAATAAGCTTCAATGACTTCACTATCAAACAGGGAGCGTTTTAGGGCTATCGACCGGGAGCGTAGGATCGGGACCAGCAGGCTGACCTCGTCTTCTGAGGCATGATGACCCTGCTCACGCAGCTTGCGGCGGATCACGGTCGGTCCGGAGTATTTGCCGACGCTGAAGCGCCGCATTAAGCCCACTTCCCCGGGCAAAAACATTTCATAGGTGGCCGGGTCCCGGACTGCACCGCTGGCGCGTCCTTCAGATTCATAGACAAAGAGATTTCCGCCTACGACCGGTTTCCAGGTTGGAATCGCGCGGCCCGAAGCCAGAGCAACATATTCTGCCAGCTCCCGGAACAGCGAGGTCTGGATGTCCATATCCACTCCCTGGTTGTAGCGCAGGGCCATTACAAGCTCTTCCATGGAGGCGTTCCCGGCTCGTTCTCCCAGTCCGTTGACCGTGGTGTTGACATAAGTGGCCCCGGCTTCCAAGCCGGCGATCGCGTTCGCTGTAGCCATCCCGAAATCATTGTGGGTGTGCATTTCAACTTCGATATCCACTGCATCCATCAGCACTTTGACCCGTTTGTAAGTTCCCAGCGGATCAAGGATGCCGACGGTGTCGCAGTACCGGAGCCGGTCCGCCCCGGCCTCCTTGGCGTTCCCGGCAAATTCAATCAAGAACTCAGGATCGGAGCGGGAGCTGTCCTCAGCGTTGACCGAGACATACAGATCATGGTCCTTGGCAAACGCTACGGCGTCCGTCACCTTGTCCAGCACCCACTGGCGGTCCTTACCCAGCTTATGGTCAATGTGAATATCGGAGGATGAAATTGAAATTGCTACCGCATCCACCCCGCAGTCCACAGATTGCTGCAGATCGCTGATCACTGGTCGGTTCCAGCCCAGCACGCTGGCCTTCAGACCCAGGCCGGCAATTGCGGTGATGGCTTCTTTTTCAAAACCGCCCATGGCTGGAACCCCGGCTTCGATCTGGTGGACACCAATCCGGTCCAGCATCTGGGCAATGTGAATTTTTTCGTCATTGGCAAAAACCACGCCGGCGGTCTGCTCCCCGTCCCGCAGGGTGGTGTCATCAATATACACCGGCCCCTGAATTTTGGAGGAAAGAACTTCCTCGGGAAATGCTTCCATTACGGATGTTGTTTTGTGATCGACCATGTTAGCTGCCTGCTCCTTTTCAGGCGGTGCTCCCCAAAAAAACAAAAAAACCAGCCTCCATCTGGAGACTGGTTTGGGTTACCTCAGGGGTACCCGGAAACGCATCTACCCAGGTGGGGCGGGGGAGATTATGATCTCAGGCTGAGGATTAGTCTTATGATTTCGAATCATTTTAAACCTTGCTGCAGAATGAACAATTTCTGCATTGGGGAGGAGTTTAACATCCTGTCAGACAAGTGTCAATCAGGAAAATGGGAAAAGGGCATATCTTAGGATAGATCGGATGAATGGGATCAATCCAATCAAAACATGCCAGTTTGAATAGAAGCCGGATTGAATCTCTTTCTTAATTACTAATCGCCGGCGATTTCTGGATTTGGTCCTCTCTATTTAACTGATCCAGGATGTATTTGGCCAGATCTCCCCGGGTAATCCGCGGTCCCATGCCTTTTCCGACATAGCCTTCCTGAATTTCTCCGGTTGGCTCGCCGTCCACCAGCATGGGGACCCGGACCACGGTCCAATCCAGATCGGAAGCCCGGACTGCTTCTACCGTTTGCACCATATCTTCGTAGACCCATCTGGCGGTCAGCATCAAGATCCTGTTGATGACCCGGTTAACTAATTTCGGTTCATCCTGGGGGTCGCCGACTCCGGCTCCGGCGGAGATTATCAGCCGGTCCACGTTGTGGGTTTGCATCGCTACCAGGATATTTTTCGTTCCCTGGCTGACAGCAAAGGTTGGTTTGTTTTCGGTCGGCCCCAGAATGCTGATTACAGCATCTGCGCCGCTTACTGCTTCTAGAACCGGGTCCAGATCCTGCACATCTCCCGTCACAACAGACAGCTCCGGGTTTTCCATGGTCAGTTTTTCGGGGGAGCGGGTGAAAGCAGTCACCTGATGCCACTGCTGCAGGGCCTGCTCGACAAGATGTTTTCCCGTTTTCCCGGTGGCTCCAAAGATAGTCAGTTTCATTCATCTAGCTCCTTTCTATAAGGGAGATTAATCCCAGGCTTCTTGAAAATCGTTTACAAATTGTGCGAGGGAAATGGCTTTTCTCCCTAAAATGGATTGCACTTCATCAGTTACCCGGCCGGGATTTCCCAGTTTGGCGGCTGTGTATTCGATGATCATAAAAACAATCAGGCCGGTGGATATGCCGCGTTTTTTCATTTTCCTGAAAAAGTTAATAATCGAGGGGTTGCTGTAGGTGATTTTTCTACCGAGAACCTCTGAAAAAATTTTCGCGGCATGGTGAAACGAAAGAGATTCCGGCCCGGTCAAATTGTAAGCGGTATTTTTGAGATCGTTTTTCAGGGCCAGGGCTCCGACTGCTGCTACATCCCGGACATCAATCAGACCCAGCTTTCCGGATCCGGCCGGAATAAAGATCTCATTACTGTTCTGGATTTCAGGAGCATGGATTCCAATCAAATTTTGCATAAAATATGCCGAACGCAGGAAGACCAAATCCATACCGGATTCGATCAACTTTAATTCAAGGGATCGGTGCGGGACTACCCTGAGCTGTTCTGCTCCGAGAATTGATAAAAAGACAACCTTTTGGACGCCGTTCTCAGCCGCGGCCAGGATAACAGGAGGAACAGCGCGCTGGGCACTGACTCCCGGAGGCCAGATGAGAAACATGCTGGTTACATTGTTAAACAGGGGAGAGAGATCTTCGGGAGGGGACTGAAAATCAAAATGGATTCTTTCTACATTGGGTGGAAGATCATTTGAGAAGAAGATATCAGCTGCCCGGATTGGTGTGGTCTCCGGAAGAGCCCGGATAATTTCTGAACCTACCCTTCCTGAGGCACCGAAAACCAGAATGGGGTTGGTCATATTTCTAATCCCTGGAGACATTGTTGGAGCTGATCCGCAACCAGCTGGAGCGGCTCAGGGCTGTGGTGGGTCCTGCTGAGCAGGATTGCTCCTTCGATTGAGGCGGTGAGAAAAACGGACAGCTGGCGGGCTTGCTGTGAAGGAACTCCGGCAGATTCCAGGCGGTCCTGAAAGGCGGTTTCGATCCTTGAAAATGCCTCCCGGCAGGCCTGGTTGAGAACCTGGTGTGTATTAGCGGTTTCCATGGCCACTGCGGTCAGCGGACTGCCGGATTGGTAATCAGATTTTTCTACCTGGTTCGCGATCCCCAGCACAAATTCCCGGACTGCCTTCGGCAAAGGGATATCAGCAGGAAAATTTTCTTGTATCAGATCTGCTGTGTTATCCCCTGCCAGGTGAACGGCTTCCACAGCAAGCTGCACTTTTCCGTCTGGAAAATGGTAGTACAAAGATCCTTTGGGGGCACCGCTTTCCTCAATGATCTGATTCATCCCGGTGCCGTGATAACCTTGAATTTCCAGCAAACTGCAGGTAGTGTGAATAAAGCGTTCCTTGGTTGATTTCATGCTAAATACTCCGATGGTCAATGCTATGGTAGATGATCTTTCAATTTATCTGTATCAGGGTATAATTATTATTATACCAAATGGTCTATATATTTCGTTGATCAATAGTAAGAAGATGATTAGAAGCATATTTATAAAAATGAGGGTTTCGTGAGGTTTGAGCTTTGAATCATTATCTGGCGCGCTTTACACCTAACCTGGCCTGTGCTACAATCCCGGAAGGTATGAAAACGTTACTCATGTCCCTCCATCATCACCATCATGGAAATACACCCGGCGTATCCGACCGGTCAGGACGTGTTTAACGAGTAAGTTGAACAAATGAGATTCACCAGGCGTCCTCCGCGAGGAGGGCGCTTTTTATTTTAAGTTGTTTGAGGAGGCTCTGAATGACTGAACGGGAAGAAATCAGGCTGGCACTGCCCAGTAAAGGACGTCTGGCAGGTGATACCCTGGAACTTTTGGAAAAAGCGGGTTTGGAGGTTTATAAGCCCAATCCCCGCCAGCTGTTGGCTGAAATCCCGGCCCTGCCGGGGGTGAGTGTGCTTTTCCAGCGAGCAAGCGATATTGCGGTCAGCGTGGATGACGGGACGGTGGATTTTGGTATCACAGGCTGGGATGTGGTCAGCGAAGGGGGAGGATTGGAGCGCAGCACGGTACCTTTACTCCGGGAACTGGGCTACGGACACTGCAGCCTGCAGGTGATTGTCCCCGAGAGCTGGAAAGGGATTGATGCGATGTCTGACCTGACCAGAAACTTATCCGGGGATGACAGCTCATACCGGGTGGCAACTAAGTTCCCCCGTTTGACCCGTGAATATTTCCGAAAGTATGACTTGGAACAAGTTGAACTCGTTGCCGCAGAAGGCACTCTGGAGATCGCACCGCTGATCGGACACACGGATCTGATAGTCGATCTGGTTTCCACCGGGACCACGATGCGCGCCAACCATCTTAAAGCGCTCAGCGACGGGACCATTCTGGAATCCCAGGCCTGTTTGATTGCCAATCGAAACACCTTGAAAGTGAGGCCGGAAGTATTGAAGGTTGCCCGACAGCTGCTGGAATTTATTGTGGCTCACCTCCGGGCTAAGGACAATCTGGTTGTGTTCGCCAATATGCGGGGAAAGTCTCCGGAAGATATTGCTGCATTGATGCAGACCCAGGATGTGATCGGGGGGCTGCAGGGGCCAACCATTTCCAGGGTCATCACCAGGGAAAATGGAGGCTGGTTTGCAGTCCATATTGTGGTCCGCAGGGATCAGCTGGCCCAGGCAATCGGGGAGCTGCGAACAATTGGCGGGAGCGGTGTGGTGGTCACGCCGGTCAGCTATATTTTTGAAGAAGAGCCGGCTGCCTATCAGGCAATGCTGGCTGCCCTGGAATAATTTTTTTGTCAAGGAGATTTCATGTTGAAAATATATGAACTGGAAGATGCCCGGAAATCCATCCTGCAGCGAAAACCGTTGAATACCCAGCCGGTCCCGGAAGGTGTTAAGCAGGGGGTCGAAGCCATCTTTGGGACCGGTGTTTCCCCGTCCCAGGCTGTAACCCGGATTCTGGCATCCGTCCAGGAGCGGGGGGATGAGGCCCTGCGTGAATGGTCCTGGACTCTGGATGGAAGAGACCTGGAAGATTTCTGGATTCCATTAGAGGAATTGAAAGGCGCGTTTGATTTCCTGCCGGAAGATTTGAGACAAGCATTGAAACTGGCTGCAGATCGGATCCGGGATTTTCACCGGCGCCAGCAACTGCCGGATTGGACCTCAAACGAGATGGGTGGAATAGTTGGTCAGCGCGTAACCCCGGTGGAGCGGGCCGGTGTCTACGTCCCCGGGGGAACCGCCCCGCTTCCTTCTTCGCTTCTGATGTCGGTTATCCCGGCCCAGGTGGCAGGGGTTGAAAGAGTGGTGGTCGCCACCCCGCCCAACCCGGATCCTAGCATCCTGGCGGCAGCCCACCTGTGCGGGATTACCGAGATCTTTCAAATTGGCGGAGCCCAGGCGATTGCTGCCCTGGCTTTTGGAACGGAAACTGTACCCCGGGTGGATACGATTGTGGGGGCTGGAAATCTGTTCGTAACCCTGGCTAAGCAGCAGGTTTTTGGGATTGTCGGTCTGGATGGATTGGCCGGCCCCACAGAAACGATGGTGATTGCCGATGAAAGCGCCAACCCTGATTGGGTGGCAAGTGATCTTTTAGCCCAGGCAGAACATGATGTTCTGGCCAGCGCAATTCTGGTTACTCCCTCCCGGGAGCTGGCCCGGAAGACAGCAGCTGCGGTGGAGCAGCAGCTGAAATCGCTGTCCCGGGCCGAAATCATCACCAGTTCCCTCCGGGACCAGGGTGGAGCAGTGATTGTGCCGGACCTGGATACCGCCGCAGAAGTCGCAGATCGGTATGCTGCAGAGCACCTCTGTCTGGCGGTGGAAGATCCCTGGAAATTATCGGAAAAGATCCGCAATGCGGGCGGCTTTTTCCTCGGCGATCATTCCTTTGAAGTGCTGGGAGATTATGTGGCTGGGCCCAGTCATGTTATGCCTACCGGCGGGACAGCCCGCTTTGCTTCTCCGCTGAATGTGATGGACTTTGTGAAAATCAGCAGCCTGGTTGCTCTTGATCCGGAAACAGCCCGGGCCTTGAGTGCCCCGGCGTCCAGGATTGCGAATCAGGAAACCCTGACTGCCCACGCTGCCAGCGCTGATTTCAGGAGAAGCTCATGAAGACTTTTCAACCGGAGGATTTTCTGAGGCCGCACATTCAGCAAATGCCTCCCTACCTGCCGATTCATCCCCTGGATGTGCTTTCGGAAGATCTGGGCATTCCGGAGGATCAGCTGGTGAAACTGGATGCCAATGAAAATCCCTACGGACCTTTGCCTGAGGTAAATTCAGCCCTGGGAGAACTTTCTAACCTTGAGCTGTATCCCGATCCAGAAAGCCGCTATCTGCGCCGGGATTTGGCCCGGCTGCATGATGTCCCGGTGGAACGCATCCTGGCAGGTGCCGGGGCTGATGAATTAATTGATTTGATTTTACGGGTTGTTCTTGATCCGGGAGATCGAATCCTGAACTGCCCGCCCACTTTTGGGATGTATGCTTTTGATGCGAGTGTTCACAACGTCCGGGTGGTAAATGTTTCCAGGGACCGGAATTTTTCTCTCAATCTACCGGGTATCAGGGCGGCGGTTGAGGAGATGGGGACCCGGGTTTTGTTTTTAGCTTCTCCCAACAACCCGGATGGGAGCATCCTCCCCCGGGATGTCCTGCTTTCAATCCTGGAGCTGCCACTGCTTGTGGTAGTGGATGAGGCCTATATTGATTTCTCTCCTCCCGGAAGCAGCGCTGTACCGCTGACAGCGGATTATCCCAACCTGATTGTGCTCCGGACATTCAGTAAATGGGCCGGGCTGGCAGGCCTGCGGGTGGGATACGGGGTTTTTCCAGACTGGATGATGGAAGCGCTCTGGAAGATCAAACAGCCCTATAACGTTAATGCTGCTGCGGCAGCCGCAGCCCGGATCACCCTTGAAAAAAGCGAAAAGCTTACCCAGCAAATTGGAACAATTTTGAAAGAACGGGCGCGATTGCAGGAAAAATTGGATCAGATTTCCTGGTTGAAAACCTATTCTACGGAGGCGAATTTTATCCTCTGTCAGGTCTCCGGGAAAGATGCTGGTGCAGTTAAGGAACAGCTGGCCAGGCAGGGAATTCTAATTCGTTATTTCAAAAAACCCGGCCTTGAGGATCATATCCGGATCAGTGTCGGGCGATCCAGGGATACAGATACACTGGTCAATGCTCTGGATCGACTCTAAGTAAGACCATCAACAAATGAGAGGTACTGATGAGAAAAGCAACCATACAACGAGTCACATCTGAAACCGATATTCAACTCACAATCAACCTGGATGGAACCGGGAAAACAAAGCTGAATACCGGCCTTCCTTTCCTGGATCATATGCTTTCCCACGTGGCAGTCCATGGATTATTTGATCTGGAAATTCGGGCCGAAGGGGATCTGGAAATTGATGAGCATCACACCCTGGAGGATATCGCGCTTGCGCTCGGTCAGGCTTTTGATCAAGCCCTGGGTGAACGGAAGGGGATCAACAGGATGGGTTCAGCTCTGGTGCCAATGGATGAAACCCTGGCCCGGGTGGCGCTGGATTTCTCCGGGCGTCCCTACTGTGTTTTTGATTCGGAGTGGAATGGCCCCTCCGTGGGTGGAATCGCTGCCACTCTATTCCGGCACTTTTTTGAATCTTTTGCCTATACTGCCCGCTGCAATCTGCATGCCTGCGTGCTGTACGGTGCGGATGATCATCACCGGGCGGAAGCCCTTTTCAAAGCTTTTGGCCGGGCTCTGGATCAAGTAGCCCGGATTGATCCCCGCCGCGAACAGAAAATTCCCAGCACAAAAGGAATCATTTAGATGAGTAGTCAGGTTATCTTGATAGATCACGGGGTGGGGAATCTGCGCTCGGTCGAAAAAGCCCTGACGGCTGCGGGAGCTGCGGTGGTAGTCAGTGATGACCCGGGCCGGGTCCGGGAAGCTGAAAAATTGGTCCTGCCCGGAGTGGGGGCTTTTGCGGATGCCATGAATGGCTTATCGCGGCGCGGGCTGGAAGTCCCGCTCCTGGATGCGGTCCAGGGGGGAGTTCCCCTGCTGGGGATCTGTGTTGGGATGCAGATGCTGTTTGATGTCAGCGAAGAGCATGGAGAACATCCGGGTTTGGGTTTAATGCCGGGGAGTGTAGTGTCATTTCAAAGTCAAACCCTGACCATTCCCCAGACTGGCTGGAATCAAATATTCCCGATTTGCGAGACTCCCCTCCTGGACGGGTTGGAGGCAGGAAGCTACGCCTATTTCAATCACACATATTACTGCCAACCTGAATTGAAAAATGATTGGCTGGCTGCCACTGAATATGGAATCCAGTATTCTTCTGTGGTGGGGAAAGAGAATCTCTACGGGGTGCAGTTCCATCCTGAGAAAAGCCAGGGGGTTGGCCTGCAGATTCTTGAAAACTTTATAAAATACTGCTGAAAGGAAATCTATGTCAAAATTTGAAGTTTATCCGGCGGTGGATTTGCGGGGAGGACAGGTTGTGCGGCTCTCCCAGGGTGATCCCGACCGTCAAACCTGGTACAGCAGTGATCCGGCACAAACTGCTCTGCGCTGGGTGAGAGCGGGATCCCGCTGGCTGCATGTGATCAACCTTGACGGCGCTTTTGGAGAAAAGTCTGATGCCAATTTCAATGCGCTTCAGAAAATCCTTAACGCTGTTTCAGAAGAGGGGATATCGGTTCAGTTTGGAGGGGGGATCCGGGAGCTGTCGGATGTAGAGCGGCTGCTGGAGATGGGTGTGTCCCGTGTCATCCTGGGAACTGCTGCTGTCCGCAACCTTGATTTTGCACCCTCCACTGTGGAAAGATTTGGAGCTGATACAGTTGCGGTGGGTGTGGATCTGCGGCAGGGGGTTCTCCAGGTGGAAGGCTGGCAGAAATCCAGCTCCCTCTCTCCGCTGGAATTTGGGAGGATGCTTCGAGAGCGGGGTCTGGAACGCGCGGTGGTGACCGATGTCAGCCGGGATGGAATGGGAAAGGGACTCAATCTGAATTCATCCCTCGACTATCAGCGGGATACCGGACTGCAGGTAACTGCAGCCGGAGGTGTTTCAAATCTGGAAGATGTACTCTCAGCCCGGGACCGGGGTTTGGAAGGTGTGGTGATCGGGAAAGCGCTCTATGAGGGAAATATTCAGCTGTCCCGGGTCTTTGAAAATTTGCAGGGAGGAGTCTGATGCTGGCGAGAAGAATTATTCCCTGTCTGGATGTTGATCAGGGCCGGGTTGTGAAAGGGGTCAATTTTGTCAACCTGCGTGATGCCGGGGATCCGGTGGAACAGGCCCAACTCTATGACCGGATGGGAGCTGATGAGCTGGTCTTTTTGGACATTACCGCCTCCCATGAAAAACGGGAGATTATGTCCGGAATGGTCCGCCAAGTGGCTGATCAGGTTTTACTGCCTTTAACGGTGGGAGGTGGGATCCGCTCCCTGGAGGATATGCGCTCCATTCTTCTGTCTGGGGCGGATAAAATCAGTATCAATTCTGCCGCAGTTAAGAACCCGGGCTTGTTGAGCGAAGGGGCCCAGTGCTTTGGGAGTCAGTGCATGGTGCTGGCTGTAGATGTCAAACGGACTGATTCTGGAAGTTGGGAAGTTTATATAAATGGCGGGAGAACACCGACCGGGCTGGATGCCCTGGATTGGATCCGGCGCGGCGTCGATCACGGCACCGGGGAAATCCTGCTGACCAGTATGGACCGGGACGGAACCCTGGCCGGTTATGATCTGGAGCTGTACCGGGCAGCGGCCCAGCTTGTGAAGGTTCCTATTATAGCCAGCGGAGGAGCAGGCAGCCCTGCGGATTTTGGAGATGTGCTGCAGGATGGCCAGGCGGATGCCGCCCTGGCTGCTTCCTTGTTTCATGATAAGGTGCTGACGATCGGGGATGTCAAAACGCATCTTGTGGAGCGGGGGATTCCGGTCCGGCCGGTAGGGATAGGAATGGAAACAGGAAGGAGTGATTGATGAATAAGACAGCGGTGATTTCTGTTTGGAATAAATCTGGAATAATTCCCCTGGCCCAAAAGCTGGTGGAGGAGGGCTGGGAATTGATTGCCAGCGGGGGGACAGCCCGGGTGCTGCAGGAAGCTGGGATAGATGTTATCCCGATCGAGGAGATCACCGGGGAACCGGAGATGTTTGATGGAAGGGTGAAGACCCTTCATTCTGCTCTGCATGCTGGAATCCTTGCTCCGGGTACAGAAGCTGCCCGGGAGGAACTGGAGAAGAAGAGCTGGCGGAGGATAGGTCTGGTGGTTGTCAATTTGTATCCATTTCAATCTATCATCCAGGAAGAGGGCATCAGCTGGGAGCGTGCTGTGGAATTCATTGATATCGGCGGCTCCGCCCTGATGCGGGCAGGAGCAAAAAACCATCAGCAGGTGACTGTCCTGACGGATCCAGAAGACTACCCGGACGATTTAAGAAAACTGGAAGAATTATATTTTCGGCGCAGGATGGCCCGCAAAGCATTTCAAATCTCTGCGGATTACGATCGGGCAATCAGCCGGTATTTTGGCAGTGAGCTGGGTGAGCCAGAGCCGCAGGAACGGATATTACACGCGCCTGTCGCTCTCCGCTATGGTGAAAATCCTCATCAGGGTGCGGTATTCTATCCGGCCCGATCCGGCGGCATTCCTTTTTACGGAAAACTGCTGGGGGGCAAACCGTTGTCGTATAACAATTTACTGGATCTGGACGGAGCGATTCGATCTGCTGCCCGCTTCCAGCGTCCGGCTGTTGTGGTCGTCAAACACACCAGTCCCTGCGGAATCGCCGCAGGGGAAAGTGTTGAGAAAGCCCTGCCGCTGGCCGTAGCATCGGATCCGGTCTCCGCATTCGGGAGTGTGATAGCCTGCAACCGGGAAGTAAACGCTGGGTTTGCGGACGCACTGGGTGATTTGTTTTTGGAATGCCTGGCTGCGCCGGCCTTTACAGAGGACGCAAAAGAAATCTTAGCCCGGAGGGAAAATTTACGCCTGTTCCAAATTCCACTGGAAAGGAGTTTAAATCTGCGGGAACTGAAGTCCATTTCCGGAGGATACCTGGAGCAGGATGTTGATCAAGGAGATCCCGGGGACGGGAAATGGCAGGTGGTCACCGGAAAGCAGCCATCCGATCTGGAATGGACTCTGCTCCGCTTTGCCTGGCGGGCAGTGATGGATGTCAAATCAAATGCAGTGCTGTTAGCCGCCGGAAATAAAAATAAGAGATACACTGTTGGAATTGGCGGTGGACAGCCTAACCGGGTCGACTGTGTCCGGATTGCCGGGGAACGAGCCGGGGATCGGGCTGCTGGATCGGTGCTGGCCAGCGATGCTTTCTTTCCTTTCCCGGACGGAATTCAGCTGGCAGCTAGCCTGGGGGTGACGGCTGTGATTCAGCCGGGTGGTTCAATTCGGGATAACGAGGTTATCAAAGAAGCGGACCGGCTTGGAGTAGGGATGGTGTTCACGGGAACCAGGCATTTCCGGCACTGAGGAGATTTGATGAATAAGACCGATTTGAAATATAATCCGCAGGGTTTGATTCCGGCTGTCCTTCAAGATCAGGAAACGCGAGAAATATTGATGGTGGCCTGGATGAACCCGGAAGCTTTCCAGCTGACCCTCGATACAGGATTAGCTCACTTCTGGAGCCGCTCCCGGAATGAAATCTGGAAGAAAGGAGGCACTTCAGGCAACTTAATGCAAGTCAAAGAAATCCAGGTGGACTGTGATCAGGATACTTTGCTGCTGCAGGTGAAACCAGCAGGACCGGCCTGTCATACCGGGGCAGTTTCTTGTTTTTATGCAAAGCTGGAATATCAAAAAAGGAATAATTGATGTTGAGAGAATTGTCTGAAATTATTGAGGACCGCAAAGAATCCCGTCCAGCTGGTTCGTATACCGTACAGCTCCTGGACCAGGGTCTGGATGCCATTCTCCAGAAAGTTGGAGAGGAGGCAGTTGAAGTGATTCTAGCTGCGAAAGGTCAGGGGAACCAGCGGTTGATTGAAGAGACTGCGGATCTGTTTTACCATACCCTGGTGTTGCTTTCTGCTTCCAATCTGACCCTGTCGGATGTGGAAGCAGAACTGAAAAAGAGACACCTTGCGGATTAAGTGAAAAGATGAAAATTTTGGTGTTTGACATGGATGGAGTCCTGCTGCAACCCCTTGGATATAATAAGGCGCTGCAGAAAACCGTCCAGCTTCTGGGGACGGCACTTGGATTTCAAGATCTGAGTCTGGCCCGGGAGGAGATTTACCGGTTCGAAGGGGTCGGGATCAGTTCAGAATGGGATTCCTCCGCGATCTGTCTGGCGTTGATGATGCGTGAAGTCTGGAAAGTCGATCCGGGAGCGGGTGCTCCGGAGGTACTTGATCAGGGAGGTGGTGCTAACGGTCCGGTGAAGTTTCCAGGCTGGGATCAGTTTTTGGATCAAATTGAGAGTAAGCGAAATCCAGAATCGGATCCTCTTCAACTGGCTCAGGAGATTCTGGTTTCTGGTTTGGATTTAGACCAGAGTGAACAGGTGCGGGATATTTTGAGGAACGCGCAAGATCCTGACAGATCGATTACCTTCAGGACATTTCAAGAGCTGGTGCTGGGCAGCGGCGTGTATCTAGATATGTATCAAATAGTACCTGTTCTGAATGCAGCGGGAACCCTGCGCGAATGTGACCGGAGCCAGTTGAGTTCCGGAACCCGGCTGGAATTAAGTAATTGGTTGAGTGATTCCAGGAGAGCGGTGATTTGCACCAACCGTCCAAACCTCCCCCCCGGGGGGCAATTTGGGTCCCCGGAAGCAGAGCAGGGTGCAAAGTTAGTCGGATTGGAAAATCTGCCCCTGGTGGGTTATGGGGACATGAACTGGCTGGCTGAAGAATACCAGCTGCCGGTGGATGAGTTCCGCAAACCTGCACCTGTTCACGTTCTGGCGGCCTTGCTGCAGGCTGCAGGTGTGTCACGACGAGAGGCACTCCATTCTGCCGCAGGATTGGTTCATCAGAATCAAGGGGAAGAGAGATGGAAGGATCTGGAGGGTTCCGAATGGTTTGTGCTGGAGGATACGAGCTCCGGGATGATCAGCGCAGTCCGGGCAGCATCCCAGTTGAAAGAAATTGGCATCCGCTGTAGGGTCCACCTGATCGGAATTGCCCCTGAAAGCCAAAAGAAAGGGCATCTCCGGGCCCTGGGGGCTGAGATCTTTTCTGATCTGAAAGAAGCCTTGCAGGCCCGGATTCTGATTGGATCATAACTGCCAAAAGAGCTCCTGCTCTGACCTGATCTGCCCCGGGGTCTTGATCCAGATCTTTTGTAAGGAAAATTACATATTTTTTTACCGGAATCAGATTCTGATAACAGATCTGTTAGGGAAGGTATGGTTCTAAGGGAGTAAAATCAACCCATCCTCAAGCCAGGCCTTATTTTGCCCGGGTTGAGATTTGATATCAATAATTTTTTCAAAAACAAATGCTCCGGGGTTTGAAGCCCGATAGAGATATGGTAGAAAATATGCAGCAAACTAACCTTCACGATGTACTGAAAATTAAATTTCCGGATGGTTTTCCGGATGCTCATTTTCAGAAAAAAATTCCGATTGGAATTTACAGGATCTCTCCAGAAGGTAAGATCATGAATATCAATCAGACTCTGGCAGAGCTGCTGGGATATTCATCCGCTGAAAGGTTAATTGGCAGCTCTTTTGAAGAAACAATTGCATTTTCACAGGCGGCAAGAGCTGATTTCAACATGCTGCTCTACTTAAAAAAACATATTCCGGATTTTATTTCCCAGTGGCGGAAAGAAAATGGAGACTTGGTGTTGATGCGGGAGACCGCCTGGGTGGTCCTGGGGGAAAAAGGACAGGTGTTGTTTTACGAAGGCGCGGTTAATCCAGTGGAGCAGTGCTGACCAGCTCAAGATTCAGTCATCAAGAGCCGCGCTGGCGGCTCTTTTTCTATTTGGTTTTAGCCGGTTTGAGATCCAGAACCGGCGTACCATTGTAGGCGTCCAGCCCCTGAACCCGAAGTTGCGGACCGTCTATCTCCAGCAGCTTGACCACAGTAGCCCCGATCCGGTTGGGACGCTGCGGGCTTCGGAGGGAAAAGACCCCGCGTTTTGGCCGTCTGTGATCTCCCCGGGGGTGCTGCAGCAGATCGGTGGTATCAGCGGGTCGGTCAAAATGGAACAGCACAAGGATCTCCTGCCCCACCTCGAGGCCGTTCAGGCCGGTTACTAACTCGGGCCGAATGATAATTTCAGATTCCCCGCCCAGCATTTCCTCCCGGCTGGTATCCGGACCAAAGCTGTTCTGCACCAGGCCAACAGCCTGGAACTTGATGTCATTTTTTGGGATCATGCTTGTCATAAAAAATCCTTGTTTTTCGTTAACCCCGCACGGTCACCCTTCTGAATGGCGAGTACCGCCCCCAGGAGCGGAGAAAATCTTCCTCCGGCATCCAGTATAAATATTCATCTCCGGACCAGGAGCTGATAAATCCCCAGGGGGTGGGCTGACCCATTTCGTCCAGATGGGTGGGGTCATAAGCACCCAGGACCATCATGTGTCCCCCGAAAACTTTTGGCTTTTTGATGATCCGTCTCAGGCTCGTGCCGTATGAGATGCGGGGGACATTGTGTTTCAGATACGTGATGGAAATGATGTCGACCTGGTCATTGTATTCGAGTGTGGTCAGTAAATCATCCCTGCTGCCCCTGCTGATGGACACTTTCGGGGAGAGATTGAAAAGAGCAGCTGCAGCCCGGACGATCTCGCTGGTTTGGACCACCAGGCTGCCGAAGGTGTTTCCAAGGATGGTGAAGCGCGGCGTGCCGTCCAGAAAGCGGTTTTCCAGCCAGGCGACAATCTCCCCTCCCTGAATCGAGGTTCCGTACAGCAAATTCAGCGCTGCGGCAGCGGCATATTTGGCACAGTGATTGGTCTGTCCCTGGTTCTGCTGATAATCTGCCAGCTGATTTTCATCCCAGCCGCGCCAGTAAAATGCCTGGGTGTTCATGTCCCTCCTGTCTTCAAATTTCTGCACCTTGTCTTCAGTATACTCGATTCCTCTTTCAATCTAGTCTTGAGAAGGACGGTTGGAGGCACCCTGCTGGTGGTAAAATCATCTCCATGATTTTCAAGAACCAACTCCCCGGGGATGAAGACAATCCGGCGATCCGACCTTTTGATGTCCGGACCGACCTGCTTTCCGTTTCGGATCTGGTTGAATTGTGTTTTGCGGATCGGCTCTCACCGGACGGGGAAGCACTGCTGCGGAAAATGCGCACTTCAGCCCACAATCAGCGCTTCAAGGATTGGGCTTACAGTGTGGCAGGAAGGGTTTCAATGCCTTTTACCGGGTATGTCTGGGAGGAAGAGGGGGAAATAGTTGGGAATCTCAGCCTTGTACCCTATCACATTCGGCAAAAGCAGTACTATATGATCGCCAATGTGGCTGTCCATCCGGATTACCAGCGCCGGGGAATTGCCAGAGCCCTGCTTCAACAAGCGCTTGCTTTTCTCAAGAAACGACCGCTGGATGGGATCTGGCTTCAGGTGGATGAGAACAACCACGGAGCGGTGGATCTCTACCACCAGGAAAACTTTGAAGAGCGCTCCAGAAGGACAACCTGGATGTTAAATCCAGATCACATTAATCATGAATTTCTCACCTGGAGTGTTCCGGATTTTGAAGTCCGGGCCCACCGGGCTGCGGATTGGAATCAGCAGCGCCGCTGGCTGGAAGTAAATTATCCTCCGGAAGTCCGCTGGCATCTGCCGATCAGCCTTCCCTATCTCCGGGGTGGGATTCGGGGTGTGTTAGCCCGGGCTTTTCTGGTCGAACCTGAAATCCGGCAGTGGTCCGTGGCAGCCAAAGGAGAGCTGATTGGCGTGGTCTCCTGGCAGTCTTCAAAAACGCATGCCGATTGGCTCTGGCTGGCATCATCTCCCGAAACCGAAAGTGTGCTCCTGGATGCCTTCCTGCCGCACTGGGTGAGCCAGTCAGGCAAAGTCAGACCCCTGCGGTTAAACTTTCCCAAACGCTTAACCAATAAAAGTCTTGAGGATCACTGGTTCCAGCCCAGCCGGACCCTGATCTGGATGCGATACCGGGGATAATCTTTTTCCCTGCTGCCATCCTTTAACATGAGTAACCTGGTTCTGGAGAACTGCCAGATTTTAGTATGGATCTATTCCTTTGAGAGGAGGATATTAATAATGAAGATGGATTGGAAAAAAACCTTCCTGATCGGTTTTGGTTTTCTGGGTATTATGGTCGTTTGGCAGCTCTACAACGCCTTTGTTCCTCTGTTCCTACAGGCCGGTCGCCCCGGATTTGCCACTTCCCGGGATGTCCTGGGGTTTGGGTTGAACGCAACCACGACTGGGGCCATCATGGGGATTGATAATCTGGCAGCTATTTTTATCCTCCCGCTGATCGGCTACTGGAGCGACCGGATCAAAACTCCGATCGGCAGGAGGTATCCTTTCATCATCACCGCTGCTCCCCTGGCGGCAGTCGCGTTTATTCTTTTACCCCTGGCCGCTTCCAGGATCGCTCCGGATTTGAACGGACAGATTTCCGGAAACGGAGCCACCTTCACACTGTTTATGATTGGCACCTCGGTCGTTTTGCTGGCGATGGCGATCCTCCGGACCCCGGTTATTTCCCTGATGCCGGACTTGATCCCCTCTCCACTGAGGTCAAAGGCGAATGGGGTGATTAATTTTATGGGTGGGGTCGGATTCATTATTGGAGCCTTCGGCCTCGCACTGCTGTTTGATGTCAATCCGGTTTTCCCGTTTATAGGTGGCGCTGTGATCCTGATCCTGGCTGTTCTGCTGCTGTTTCTTACCACTAAAGAGCCGGATCTGGATCAGCTGGCAGAAACCGCCACTCACCAGGATAGTGAAGAAGAGCAAGCAGTCAGGGCGCTGAAAGATGTTTCTGTAATCCCCAGAGAATACCGCCGGAGCTTGTTTGCTCTGCTGATCGCGATTTTCCTGCTGTTTGTTGCCTACGAAGGGATCGGAACTTTCTTTACCTCTTATGCTGTCAACGAGCTCGGTGTCAGCGAAGGGTTTGCTCCGACTTTGTTCGGGTTGGCAGGAGTGACTTTTATCTTGTTCTCAATTCCTGCTGGTTTTATCGGGGAGCGCTTTGGGCGCCGCCGGACAATCCTGGTTGGGATTGTGTTTTTCGGGTTGGATATGGCTCTGGGATATTTTGCTAAAACTTCCGTCCAGGTTGGAATTGTACTGGCTTTGAGCGGTTTTGGATGGGCATTGATCAATGTCAATACGCTGCCGATGGTCATTGATACCAGTGCTGATCCGCGGCTTCTCGGAACCTACACCGGTTTGTATTACCTGGCTTCCCAGGTTGGAGCTGCTTTTGCCCCGCTGCTGCTGGGTGCGATTGTGGATTTGTTTGGTGGGAACTACCGGACAATTTTTCTCTCCGGCCCAGCTTTTTTCCTGCTTGGGCTGCTGGCGATGGTGATGGTTACCCGCGGTGAGGCTCATCTGTCTGGTGAGGTGGCAGCTTAGAAAATCAGGTAGATGATGAAACTAATCTATGATTGTGACATCACACTGGGAATATGGAATAAAGACATTGATGATGGTTTAACCCTATTATTTCTGCTGGGTCGGAAAGATGTCGATCTACTGGGGGTAACCACAACCTTTGGCAACAGCACGATTGAAGAGGTTGATCATAAAACCAGGGATCTGGTTGCAAAGTTGGGTCAGGATCAGATTCCGGTTTCACGCGGGGCAGGATACCGCGGTCAGAGTGGAATGCCTGCTGCGGAACTGCTGGTCCACGCTGCGGATCAGCACCCGGGAGAACTGGTGATTTTGGCCACCGGGCCGCTCGGTAATTTGAGGGCAGCCCATGAGATCGACAGTGATTTTTTTGATAAAGTAAAACAGATTGCCTGTATGGGGGGGTACCTGGGCCCGGTTCGGATGGGACGCCGAGATGTCAAGGAGCTCAATCTTTCCGCGGATCCGGAAGCTTCTCTTTTGGTGCTGAATGCACCCTGTTCTGTCGTCTTAATGAGTGCTCAAATCTGTTTTCAAGCCCCATTTTTCTGGCGCGATCTTGCCAGGCTCCGGTTCTGGAGCCTGGGCTTCCGCTGGAATTTTGTCCGCTGGCTGACTTTACATGCGGTCTTTACCGGCCTGAATCATTTTTATCTCTGGGATTTGGTTCCGGCGGTGTACCTCACCTGCCCTGAAATATTCTCCGGTCCATCAGTCCGGCTTGAATCCACTGTCGAGGATCTGGAAAATGGCGATCTGATTCTGGGGGAAGGTCTGCAGGACAATCAGATATTTTTACCGGATCGGATTCTAGATTATGAAAAATTCCAGCAGCATTTGATTGAATCCTGGCGAAGGGTGAAAATTTAAACTTAATTATTGTTGGATTTATCCCCATTCCAACCCCGAGCGGATATCCCAGTACTCTTGCGGGGTTTCCACGATCTCCTCCAATTCTTGCTTCAGCCCCGGATCCCATTTCAAATTCAACGCCGACAAATTTGACTTGAGGTGATCGCTTCTGGCAGCGCCGCTCAGCACCAAGTCGACCCAGGGCTGGTTCAATACTGCTGCAAGCGCTAGAGCATCAAATGTGGTTTCTAGATGATTAGCGGCCTGATTCAGCTTTGCACGCTGGTCGATAAATCCGGGATCCAGGTTGCGGGAAGTCAGTCTGCCGTTTGCCAGGGCTTCTTTGATAATTACTCCCATCCCGGCCTGGTGAGCTTCTCTCAGGGCTTCTCCGGCTGATAGTTCAAGTAAGTTCCAGGTGGCCTGGACGCTGTCAAAGAGCAGACTACCGTCCAGCTGCACTTCTAGAGCTTTGAAAATGGTTTGAGCCTGATTGGAGCCGCTGACTGATAATCCAACACTTGTGCCGTTGGATTTAATTTCAGCCAGCCTGGCCAGCACAGACTGATTTTCCAACACACCTGTTTCCAGGGTAGCGGAATGAATCTGATACAAATCGAGCTGCTCGCCTAGCTCCTTGCAGCTCAGCCTCCACTGTCGATCCAGGTTTTTACGGGAATGTTCTTTTACTTCGTGGGTCTCTGTATCTACCTGCCAATCGGCGGTATATGTATACCCCCATTTAGAACCGACTGTTATCTGGTTTGCCGGTATACCTCTGGAATCAATCCAAGTGGCGAGAAAAGATTCTGCCTTCCCGTAGGATCTGGCCGCATCAAAATATCTCACCCCGTTGTCATATGCAGTGTCCAGCACCTGGTGAGCATGGTTTTTCATTTGTTCAATTTGATAGGAACGTTTCAGGTCCTCTGCGTGACCCAGATTGATATAGCCCGGGCGACCGAGAGCAGCCAGCCCCAGTCCCATTCTGGAAACAGATAAACCGGTCCGGCCCAGTTCTATTCGTTTCATTCTCTCCCTCCCCAAGTTTTATTTGATATCTTGATTGTAGTGCAAACCTGCTCTCTATGCAGTGGTAGGGTAACAACCGTCCATTGACTTTATTCTGAACAAAGCGTATACTTGAAGCAATCTGGAGATGATGCCATATGGGAGTCTTTTTCTCCAACCGAATACGAATTACCGGCCAAGCAGTGCACGCTTATTCTTGAGGCGTGCATTTTTGTTTTCTGATAGTGGAGGTATTGAGATGGATTCTGGGATGATCGGAAAAATTCAAAAATCCAAACAGTATGCTAAAGAACGGGATCGGATTTTGATTAATACTTTATCGGTGACTTTTCAAGGTAAGAATAACGCTCACGAGGTTTCGTTTGAGGATGGGGAATGGCAGTGCGATTGTGATTTCTTTAAGACCCGGGGACGCTGCAGCCACACCATGGCCTTGGAAAGAATCCTGCTCCAGGAAGCAGACCTGACGATGAGTTTTTCAGATTAGGGGCTGCCAGCCCGCAGTTTATATATTCCTCCGCAGGTTGTTTTTGGGCACCTGCGGAGTGATTTATTTAAACAGGAGATGAGTGTTTCAGATTGAATTCGCTGTTTTCTTGACGCTGTCTCTGGAGACATTATAATGGCTCCCATGAAATATCATATTTGGACCTCAGGATGTCAAATGAACGTGGCGGATTCCCGGCGGGTTGCCTCTGCTCTGGAATCACTTGATTACCAGCCGGTTGACCGGGCGGAGGAAGCCGATGTTGTGGTCCTCAACACCTGCGTGGTGCGGCAGAGTGCAGAAGACAGCGCTGTTGGTCGGATCAGTTCTTTGAAGCACTTAAAAAAAATTAATCCGGATGCAGTTATTAATGTCATGGGCTGCCTGGTTGGGATTAAAGGAACACTGGAAATGCAAGAGCGGTTTCCGCATGTAGATGTGTTCTCCCCGCCTTCTGATCCAGGTCCGCTGCTGGCTTTCCTGACCCAGAGTGAAAGTAAAGCTTATCAGCAGGCTGCTACTTCTCGAAGGTTTGCATTCATGGACGGCGAGCTGGATTTACCCTCGCTGGATAAAGAAGAGTTGGTATCTGCTTTTGTCCCGGTGGTGCTGGGGTGTTCTCATGCTTGTACATACTGCATTATTCCCTATCGAAGAGGCCCGGAGCGGAGCCGACCTGTCGAGGATATTCTCAACGAGGTCCGTTCCCTGGTTCGGCAGGGAGTGAAAGAAATCACCCTGCTGGGTCAAATCGTCGACCGCTTTGGCCTGGATCTGCCGGAGCCAACCACCCTGTCTGAATTGCTTTATCAAGCAGCGGAGATTGAAGGGTTGGAGCGACTGCGGTTTTTAACATCCCATCCCAACTGGTTCACAACGGAATTGATGGATGCAGTAGCCGATAACCCGGTTGTTATGCCCCATATTGAGGTTCCCCATCAGGCGGGAGACGATCTGGTTTTGGAGAGGATGAAAAGGGAATATACTGTGGAGGATTACCGCCGCTTAGTGAGTGATATCCGGGACCGAATTCTAGGGGTCAGCATTGCCACGGATGTGATTGTTGGTTTTCCGGGTGAGTCGAAAGAGCAATTTGACCGTTCTTATGCCCTCCTGGAGGAGCTGCGCCTGGATGTTGTTCACCTGGCCCGATATTCGGTCCGTCCCGGGACAGTAGCAGAACGCAAACTGCCGGACGACGTCGCTGAAGAGGAAAAATGGCGCCGCTTCCGATTGATGGAAGAGCTCCAGGAATCGATTGCTGGAGAAATTAATACAAAGTACCAGGAGCAGGTTGTTGAAGTATTATTTGAAGGGAAGCATAAAGACCGCTGGCGGGGAAGGACTCCGACAAATAAATTGGTCTTTGTTGAGGATGAGAAAATTTTAAAGGGACAGGTTTTACCTGTGAAAATAACCTGGACCGGACCCTGGTCAATGCGGGGTCAGCTGATACCGTCCTGAATTTCCCGAATCTGGAGCTTAAGTTTACTGCAGCAAGCTGAGAAAGGAATCGATGATCCAACAAAAATTTCCAGAACCAACTGTAGGAGCTCTAGTCCTTAATCCAGAAGGGGAACTTCTGCTGGTTAAATCCCATAAATGGAAGGACTGTTATACAGTTCCCGGGGGGCATATAGAGGTAGGAGAAACACTGGAAGAAGCTCTTATTCGCGAAGTTAAGGAAGAGACCGGCTTAGCTGTTACAGATCTTGAATTTATTTGTTTCCATGAATTTATAGCGGATCCAGCCTTTTGGGAAACCCGCCATTTTATTTTTTTTGATTTTATCTGCCGGACTGAAAGTTTATCTGTCAGACTTAATGATGAAGCTCAGGAATACCTCTGGGTCCCGTTGGACCGGGCTCTGGATTTTCCAATTGGTAAATATCTTACCCGAACTCTGAAAATCTACCTAAACGGGAATCCAAACCCTCTGGATCAATTCGGTTAGAACAGCTCTAAATTTTCTTTGTTAATTTTGTGCTCTCCTATGAAATCAATCCCTCCGTTTATTTTTCTGATTATCGTCCTGTCAGTAGCCTGTGTTCGTCCCCAGGAAACCATTCTTCCTCCGGGGAAACCAGGAGCGGTATATACAGCTGCTGCTGAAACCGCTTCGATCTATCAGGTGCCGTCTGCAATATCCGGTACGCAGGAATCTGACAAAACGCCGACCCCGGGGCAAAATTCTGATCCTGAAACTCCTGTTCCTGAACCTTCCCGAGAGACTGGGGAGGAAGTTTCCGATTGTGATCGGGTGAAATTTATTAAGGATGTGACCATCCCGGATGATTATGAACTCAGTCCCGGGGAGGAGTTTACCAAGACCTGGCGCTTAGAAAATGCCGGCAGCTGCACCTGGAGTATTGGTTATGTTCTGGTCTTTGAAAAAGGAGATTCTCTCGGGGCACCGGCCACAGTTTTGCTGACCAGTAAGCCCGTTCCGCCAGGGGAAACCATTGATGTGTCGGTTGATTTTCAGGCCCCGCAGGAAATCGGGAGTTACCAGGGGTATTGGAAAATCCGTAATGTCAAGGGAGAAACTTTCGGATTGGGGGAATTCAGTCAGCCTTTCTGGGTCAAGATTAATGTGGTCAAGGGCGGGGGTACGATGTTTGATTTCAACGCCCGGGCTGGTGAGGGAGCCTGGGGCAGCGGTTCCGTTCCTGTGAGCTATGAAGAGGTTGGAGAATCCATTGTTTATTTTAACCGGAATCTCTCTGATGAAGATCCTTTCGCGGGTTTAGAAACAGACCAGCCGCTGGAAGGCGGGCGCCAATCTGGAACTCTGATCCTGGTCCGGCCCCGTCCTGAAGCCGGCAGCTATCTGGTAGGTCGGTTTCAGGAGTACACGGTTAATGCTGCTGATCTGATGTTTGGTAGAGTAGGATTGATCACACGGTCTAATGGCAGCTGTGGAGCAGGGGAGCTGGATTTCCTGATTCGGTTGATGATTAAAGATGACCCGGATACCCTGACAACCCTCTGGGAAGGAAATCAAACCTGCGATGAGCGGATGCAGAGCTTTGAAATTGACCTGAATGCATACCAGGGAGAAACAGTTTTGATCTATCTGGCAGTCATTTCCCGGAATGATTCCAGCGACAATTACGGTGTCTGGGATTCCCTGGCGATCCGGCGGTAATTCAAAGCAAAAAACCGATGCCATGTCAGGGCAAAGTAAAAATGTCCTATTGCCCAGCAAAGTTAAAAAGTCCTAATC
>CAZTWV010000009.1:0-71083 GCA_964618295.1 uncultured Anaerolineales bacterium
GGCTGGCGACGGTCGAGGTGGAGTTCCCGTCGGAGGGGGAGGCCGCGGCGTTCCGTCCCGGCTGTCTTCCGGGGTGAACAGACGGGCAATCCCAGCAAAATCGATCCCGCAGAAAGCCACCGCCAGGATGGTGGACCAGCGCACCCCCCAGAACCGCAGATCCCCGAGCAGGTCGGTCAGGGCAAAATCCGTGGTGCTGTAGTTGAAAATTTCAAAAGCAATCAAGGCGGACACCAGCAGCAGGCCGAAGGCTACGCCGCGCTTGATCTGAATCCGCTGCGGGATAAAAGGAATACTGTTGACAGACATTGGAACCTCCCCGGTTAGAAACTGAATTAGAACGTATGTTCTAAGTATAGAACGCATGTTCTTTTTTGTCAAGCGCCACAGGTGGGGGATTTGATCTAGACAGCTCCAAATCTGGGGGTAATGTGGGGAAATATTTCAAATGTAGAACAGCAATCAATGCTACAATAGTTTTAGAATTAAACTCTACCTGATTCAATCAATATGCAATATATCTGGTCTCCCTGGCGTATGAAATATATCGAAGAAAATTCTCAAAGCGAGGAATGTGTTTTTTGTAAAGCATATCAAGCTGAAAACCCTGCGGAGAATTTAATTATTCACAGGGGAGAGAAATCATTTGTGATAATGAACCGCTACCCTTACACTACCGGGCATCTGATGGTGATTCCGAATGAGCATCAAGCTGACCTTAATGCGGTTGATAGAGACACAAGAAATGAAATGATGGATTTGATAACAGCGGCTGTGGAAGTCCTGAAAGAAATTTACAAGCCTCAGGGCTTTAATGTTGGCTGTAATCTGGGAGCCGCAGCAGGAGCGGGAATTCCCAGGCATTTACACTGGCATATTGTTCCCCGCTGGGGAGGGGATACCAATTTTATCTCATCCATTGGAGGCGCACGGGTGATCCCGGAAGCGCTTGAAGATACCTATCAAAAGATCATCACTGCCTGGCCCGATCCAGTACAATAAAATTTTTATAGTTTTCTACAGCTGAGTTTGAAGAGCTTCTGCTTAAATCTGGAATCATTGGTTACTTCAAATCAAATGACTTCAGAGGGAATCATTCCATCCTGTCAGGAGGTGAAATGAGATGTCAGACTCTTTTCCAGTCATTCTAAGTGCTGTTCGGACACCATCCGGTAAATTTCAAGGCTCTCTTAGCACCTTCACTGCCCCAGAACTGGGGGCGGCTGTTGTGCGTGAAGCTGTTAAAAGAGCGGAGATTCAAGATTTTGATTCTATTGAAGAAGTGATCATGGGCAATGTGGTTTCGGCCGGTCTGGGTCAAAATCCGGCCCGACAGGCCGCAATCTTCAGCGGTCTCCCTTCCAGCGTGGGCGCTTTCACACTCAATAAAGTATGTGGGTCAGGTTTAAAGGCGGTGATGCTTGCAGCTCAGAGCATTCGTTTGGGGGAAGGAGATTATTTTGTCGCCGGGGGGATGGAATCTATGAGCCGGGCGCCGTTCCTGGTTCGCTGCAGAAGCGGAGAACAGCGCTATGGGCATGGAGAACTGGTGGATGCACTCCTCCATGATGGTTTATGGGATCCCTTTGAAGATTGGGGGATGGGGAATGCAGCTGAATTTATCGCAGAAGAATACCAGGTTACACGGGAAGAAATGGATGCTTATGCCTACCAGAGCCATCAAAAAGCATTGGCTGCCATTGATGGGGGAAAATTCGATTCCGAAATATTGCTCCTTGAGATACCTCAGCGGAAGGGCAACCCGAGATTATTTGATACAGATGAGACTCCCCGCCGCGATACCACTCCAGAACGATTGGCTTCTTTACCTCCCGCATTTGTAAAGGATGGGAAAGTCACAGCCGGGAACTCCCCCGGGTTAAATGACGGAGCTTCTGCTGTGGTTATCAGCAGCCTGCAGCAGGCAGAATCCAGCGGAATTCAACCGCTGGGCCGAATTATCGGAGCAGCTTCTGCTGCGGTAGAACCTAAATATTTGTTTTATGCCCCGGCTGTGGTTATCCCCCGTTTGCTGGAGAAAATTGGATGGGAGCTGGGTGATGTTGATTTAATTGAGCTAAACGAAGCCTTTGCTGCCCAGGTGCTGGCGGATGGAAAAGCGCTTGCTGAGTACGGTTGGGACTGGGAGCGGGTTAATGTCCATGGAGGTGCGATTGCTCTGGGTCATCCAATTGGGGCCAGTGGAGCCCGGGTCCTGACCACACTGCTGTACGCCCTGGCTGACCGTGATTTAAAGAAAGGGATTGCGGCGTTATGCCTGGGCGGGGCAGAAGCAGTTGCTGTGGCAGTTGAGCGCATCCAGTAAATAATCCACAAGGAGTGTGACGTGAACATTCAGCATGTATTTGTTGTCGGTGCAGGAACCATGGGACATGGAATCGCTCAAACCGCGGCTGCAGCCGGTTTTCAAACTACCCTGATGGATATTGACCAGGGCCAATTGAATCGAGCCCGCGAATCCATCAAACGATCCGTTGAGAAACTCCACCAAAAAGAACGGATTACAGCAGAAGAACTCCAGTCTACTCTCGAGATAGCTTACTGCACCGATCTGGAGGATGTGGAATCCGCGGATTTGATTATCGAAGCAGTTGCCGAAAACTTTAGGGTGAAGCGTGAAGTCTTTCAGCAATTGGATCAAAAAGCTTCGGAGCGATCAATTCTCGCCAGTAATACATCATCCATCAGCTTGACTCGACTCGGTGCCCTGACCGGGAAACCCAATAAAGTAGTCGGGATGCACTTTATGAACCCGGTCCCGCTTATGAAGCTGGTGGAAATCATCCCCGGGCTGGATACATCACCGGAGACTTTAGATTTGGTTCGCACCACAGCTGAGAAAATGGGAAAGGAGCCGGTGGAATCGGCGGATTTTCCTGGTTTTATTTCCAACCGAATTTTGTGCCCGATGATTAATGAAGCGATCTTTGCCCTTCAGGAGGGGGTGGGTACAAAAGAAGCGATTGACCGGGTGATGGTGCTGGGAATGAATCATCCCATGGGACCGCTCACCTTGGCGGATTTAATTGGCCTGGACGTAGTCCTGGCGGTGATGGAAGTGCTTCAGGAAGATCTGGGAGAGGATAAATACCGACCTGCATATTTACTCCGGAAAATGGTCGCAGCTGGACATCTGGGACGGAAAACCGGTCGGGGCTTTTATTTGTACTAGAAAAAAGCTTAGAGGACACTATGAACATCTCGATTCATGAAATGGACATTACGGATTATGATCAGATTTACCAGCTGTGGGAATCCAGTGAAAACATCGGACTCAGCAAGGCGGATTCTCGATACGGGATAACCAGATTTCTTGAACGGAATCCAGGAATGAGTTATGTGGCCTGGAAAGAGGATGTACTGGTGGGAACTGTGCTCTGTGGACATGACGGCCGGCGGGGATATATTCACCACTTGATGGTTCACCCTGACCACAGGCGGCAGGGTATCGGTCAATCCTTAGTCAGCCGCTGCATGTTTGCGCTGACCCGGATAGGCATCCAGAAATGCCATCTTTTTGTCTTTGAAGATAACATTGGTGGGATTAAATTCTGGGAGAATCTGGGCTGGACCAAGCGGGTTGAGCTGACTATGATGTCCCATGTCATCCAGGAGTAAATGAAACTCTCCGGGAGAGTCTACTGGGGTGTGAGAGTGGATACAAACTGGATTTGACCCAGGTTTGTCAGATTTCCTGCCTGGATTTGAACCGGAATTTCATGTCCTGCCCCGCTGATTCCAATCACAATTGATTCAGTATTTGTCGGGATGTTCTCCAGCGTAAACTCCCCATCCGAATTTGTTTGACCTTGAATGTCTGTCCCCGGGACGAAAACTCTGGCTTCCAGGGGTTGATTTTTTTCATTGACTACAATTCCAGTCAGGCTGCCTTTACCCAGCAGGGCTGCGGCTGTATCACTCTGGGTAAAATTAAATATCCCAAAAACCAGGATCAAACCAGCGAGGACGATCAGAATTCTTTGAATCTTTTTCCTTCTTTCCTCATTTCTTTTCTTTCCGCTTAACCCATCTTTGTAGTCGTTCAAGGAAGGTGATTGATCAAATGTCATTGCATCCGTCCTTATTTTGTCTGAACGCTGATGCTGTCAATGCACAGTTCGGAACCGCCCCAAACCCGGACACCAACACCACCATTCCCGAAGCTCTCATCTGAACCAGTCAGCACCTGTTCACCATCTACATAGGCTGTAAAGGTTTCTCCGTTTACATCAATAGTCAGATCACGGGGTTTAGCGTACCAATCAAAAGCCGATTGATCTTCCCGCCCGAAAGGGGAGAGCTCGTGACCGTTGACCCATTCTCGGAATAAAAATGCGCCTCCGGCGTATCCGGGGTCGTATTGGAAGTTGTAGCCGTTGAAAGATCCGTTTTCCCGCGTGGTCCGGAAGTAAATTCCGTACCCCATACCCTCAGATAGATCTGCGCCGCTGACATTGATGGTGTAATTTTCGCCCTGGTAATCATTGGAAAAAATATATCCGTAGTTTGAACAGCAGACCTGGGCGCCATTTGCGGTGCAGTCACCTGAATAGAGCTCCCAATCAACTAAATCCGTCTGGCAGGCATTTTCATTAAAAAGGGAAACTGTCAAACAGTAGGCTTCAGTCAGGCTTGTACCGGTCGCTGAAAGTACAGTGACCAGTGCTGCTCCCAGCAGAAGGAGCAGCAAGGCGTATTCCAGCACTCCCTGTCCTTTTGGGTTATCCTGATCTAATCTCACCGGGTCCACCTCCTGAAAATCCTGCTAGTTTTCCAGCAATTCAACAAATATCTGACGAACGGTCTGGGGGTTGGCTTTTCCACCGCTGGATGCCATGGTCTGGCCGATAAACCAGCCAATCAGACCCTGCTTTCCACCCCTGTATGCATCGACTTGTTCGGGATTGTCGGTAATAATCTTTTCGCAGATCGCTTGTATTTTGCCGGTGTCAGTAAGCTGAGCCAGCCCTTCCCGTTCAACAATCTCAGTCGGATTATCACCGCTTACCTCTACTTTCTGGAACAGTTGCTTCCCGGTTGATGTATTGATTTTTTCCTCATCGATTAAATCCTGGATTTGAACCAGATGAACCGGACTCAGGTTTAGTTCACCTGCTGTTTTTCCGGTTTCGTTGATGATTCCCAGCAGGTCATTAATCACCCGGTTAGCGATCTGTTTGGCTTCCCCGCTGTAGGCTTGTACAGCAGATTCAAAATAATCGGACAGTTCTCTGTCCCCGGTCAGCACCTTGGCTTCCTTTGGAGAAAGTTTGTATTCTGAAATAAAGCGTTCCCGGCGTTCCAGAGGCAGCTCGGGCATTTTGTTCAGAGTTTCCTCAATCATCTCCTTCGTCAGCTGGATGGGAAGAAGGTCAGGTTCCCGGAAATATCTGTAATCGGCTTCTGTTTCTTTTGAGCGCATCTTGGAGAGGACCTGTTTATCCTCATCCCAGTCCAGGGTCCAGGATTCGATTTTTTCTCCACTTTCAACCGCCTTGATCTGGCGTTTGATTTCCATGTTAATTGCGTCCCGGATGTGCTCGACCGAGTTCACATTTTTAATTTCAGTCTTCGGATTCAATTTCTGGCTGCCTTTTTCCCGGATTGAGACGTTTCCATCAAAGCGCAGCTGACCTTTTTCCATATTTGCATTGGAAACGTCGATCCAGCGCACCAGCTGCCGGAGGTATTGGATAAAATCTGCCGCTTCATCTGCGGAGCGCAGGTCGGGTCCGGTCACCATCTCAACCAGGGGGACGCCGCAGCGGTTGAAATCCAGCAGCCGGCGGTTGGTCTCGTGAATCGTTTTCCCGGCGTCCTCTTCAATGTGCATTTTTTCGATCGAAATCCGGCGGATAGTTCCGTCTTCCAGAGTGAGGTCCATATACCCCCCCATTCCGATCGCCAGATCATATTGAGAAATTTGATATCCTTTTGGTAAATCCGGATAGAAATAGTTTTTTCGATCAAAGAATGAAACTTTTTGCACGGAGGAATTCATGGCCGAGGCGAGCAGGATCCCTTTTTCAATCACGGCCTGGTTTGGGACAGGCAGCACACCTGGCTGTCCTGTGCAAACAGGACAGATATTCGTGTTTGGGGGAGCACCCCACGAATCCGCTTTACAGGAACAAAAGATCTTGCTGTTGGTGTTGAGCTGGATGTGAATTTCCAAACCAATCACGGCTTCATACTGGGTCATAATCAATATCTTCCTCGGGATGCTGAGTTATTATCTGTTTATTTGTACCATAGAAATTTCTATCTGCGAATCACGCAGGCTCTGGTCGAGGATAGTAATTATACTATTTACAACCTTTCAGAATTGATGGGGTGCAGGTATAATCTCTGTATGAAGAAAAACCCCTTGTTACTAATTCTGGCTGCAGCACTTCTTTTACTGCTGACACCAGGTTTTTTCCTGATCAATACCTCGGCTCAGGCGGCTCCACCTCCCCAGCTGACTACTTTTGTCACACCTACACCGGGCTCAGATGGGAGAATCGTATACATTGTTCAGGACGGAGATACATTGTGGCGGATTGCAGCAATCGCGGGGATGAGTGTCGCTGACCTCCGGGATTTGAATAATTTGGATCCGGAAGATGTTGTGATTCCCGGTCAGCAGTTATTCCTGGGATTGGGAGGACCGACTTCAGATCAGCCAACTCCAGGTCCGGTGCTGACTGCCACACCGGCTGAACCCACTTCAACCCCTGTTCCAGGGATTGGAACGCTTTGTGTGCTGTTATATGATGATCTAAACGGTGACAGCATGCGGCAGGAGGAGGAACCCGGTCTCCCGGGTGGGGCGATAAATATCAGTAATCGGGATGGCTCTGTTTCAATCACGGAAGATACCCCGGATTCCGGTGGGGAGGATTATTTTTGTGTTGAAAACCTGCTCGAGGGGGAATACAATGTCAGTGTCGCGGTTCCGGAGGGATACAACCCAACGACTGTATTGAACACGGCAGTGGAAATGCAGGCAGGAGATACAACCTATCTGACATTTGGAGCCCAGGCTGGATCCGTGATTATTGATGAGACCGTTCCGCTCCCGGAAAGCACCGGGGGCTCACCTCTGGTAGGAATCATCGGATTGATTTTCCTGGTTGGGGGAATCGGTCTGGGGGTGTACGCTTTCTGGTTCCGGAATTAAGGATCGCCAAAATTCAAGAAAGGCCTGAAACGATCAGGAGCTGTATCCCTGGGGATGGCTTTGATGCCAGTTCCAGGCGCTGCTGATAATGTCTTTGAGGGCTGGAATTTCTGGTTCCCAACCCAATTCATTCTTGATTTTTTCCGAGGACGCAACCAGCCGGGGTGAATCTCCTGGTCGGCGGGGAGTTTCCTTGGCCGGTATGCTGTGATCGGTCACGCTGCGGGCGGTCTCTATCACTTCCCGGACGGAGTAGCCAACTCCATTTCCCAGGTTGTACACAAGTTTATCTCTGGCTTCCAGGGCCTCCAGGGCCAGCAAATGGGCTGAAACCAGGTCGCTGATATGGATGTAATCCCGGATGCAGGTTCCGTCTGGTGTTGGATAATCGGTCCCGTAAATGAAGATTTCCTCCCGCTGACCGAGGGGAACCTGCAGCACGAGGGGGATGAGGTGTGATTCTGGTTGGTGGGCTTCGCCGTGATCTGCCAGGGCGCCGGCGGCGTTGAAATACCGCAGGGCAGCAAAATGCAGTCCGAATATTTCCCGATAAAAATCCAGTGATTCTTCTATCATCAATTTGGTGTGACCGTAAACATTAACCGGGTCGAGAGGAGATTCTTCGGAGAGGGGTTGGTCACTGGATTGATAAACAGCTGCGGTGGAGGAGAGCACAAAACGCTCCACTCCGGAACGAACTGCTGTATCAATCAGATGGATGGAATTAAAAAGATTGTTGCGGTAAAACTTGAGTGGGTCTTTCATGCTCTCTCCGGCTTCAATGAATGCCGCAAAGTGCATCACCGCCTGGTACTGCTCACTCTGCAGGGCAGCCTCTAATGCCTGATGATCTCCCAGGTCGCTGTTGATAAAACGGGCTTGCTCAGGGACTGCTTCTTTGTGCCCGGTAATCAGGGAATCATATACTGTGACCTGATGTCCCGCTTTTAGAAGTGCTCTGGCTGCAGTTGATCCAATATATCCGGCTCCCCCGGTGACAAAAATATTCATTACTCTCTCTCTAAATTGGTCTAATAATCGTCATTCCCCGCTAAGTATACTCCATTCCTGGCCTCAAAAAAATATCAAGCTGCTGCCAACCAGTCGGTTCCTTCCTCAAAGCCCAGTTCCTGGAGCGATTCCCGAATCAGGGGTCTGGCTTTGCGGGCCCTAACCGCTGTCAGCAGCAGGGGATGATTGAAATCAGCCCAAACTTTACCCAGTTCCTTTTTGGAGTAAATTGGTTTTCCCCGCAGGGTTCCTCCAATCTTCTTGGGATCGACATCAATGTATCCGGCAACCGGTGCGCCTTCCCGGACCAGATGTTTGCTGAGGCGTCTGCCGGTCATCCCGGCTCCCCAGATCAGGACTGCATCCCTTCCCCAGATCGGACCCCGGGCTAGATAATGGGCTTTGGCCCGTAAAAAACTTTTCACGGAATAACGCGAATGGGTATGGGTCAATCTGCCAGGATGTTCCCGCCACTCCAGCAGAGTCCGGGGAATTTTCGCAAAGCGGCTGCCGTTGAGATGAAGCCGGAGCCAGAGATCGTAATCTTCGGGCCAGCCGTAATCCCGGTAGCCACCGGCCTGCAGCACAGCCTGTTTCCGGAAGGCCGCGCTGGGATTGGCGATCGGGCTTTCAATAAAAATCTCCCGGGCGATGTCCTCGGAGGTTACTAATGAGTTCAACCATTGATAATAGAGTTCAAAGCCCCGTCCGATTTCCTTTTCAGGAAAGCCCCGCACCAGAGAACCAACGACGTCTACATCTGGATTGTGCCTCAGAAAGTTTGCCTGGAGTTCAAGCCGTTCTGGGTGGCAGCGGTCATCTGCATCCATCCGGGCCACCCATTTCCCCCGGCAGACGCCCAGACCTGTGTTGCAGGCAGCGACAACGCCCCCGTGAGCCCTGTTGATCACCCGGATCCGGGAATCACGGGCGGACCATGCTTCAAGAATTTCCAGGGTGCGGTCCGTGGATCCGTCGTTTACAGCGACAATTTCAAAATTGGAAAGTGTTTGTTGTTGGAGGTCCTTCAGGGTCTCTGGAAGGGTAGCTTCCGCATTGAAGCAGGGAAGGAGCAGGGAAATATCCATCTGCTTCAGCTTTCAGGATCAGGATCGAATAGCTCGCCTGCTAGCTGGTTCAGCTCCTTCTGCTCGCTTTTGGGTGTTTTCGTGAGCTCCCAGTAATGATTGAGCAGGTCTTCCGGTGAAAGACTCCCGAGGACCTGATCCTGGGGCAGCCGCAGGCGGTTTTCCATCATGGGCTGTTTGACCAGGTGAAATTCAAAAGCAGATTCAGCGTAATCAAGCAGCGCCTGTTCGTTGATCAGGGGTTCCCAGGACCGGGGGTATTCGAGCACCAGGCGCACGATCCCATCCTCCAGATTCTGTTGATCTGGCATGGCGTCCATGATTTGCTGATTGATCCTGTCGCTGGATTCCAGCTCAAGATGGAGGTCTATAAATTTCCGGATGTTCCGCAGCAGTTTCCATTCCACCTGGCTTTGACCGGGTTTCAGATCAGCGAGAATGTAATATTTCGCGTCTTTGGCTTCTCCGAAATCCACTCTTTCAATCGATCCGGGATAAATCACTGGAGGGTGTTGGCCTTGATTGAGATCTTGCGGTTTGTGGATATGACCGAGTGCAGCGTAATCGATCCGGGGATCCGTCAGCAGCTCCAGCGGAAGTACGGGGTCGCTGCCCAGTGAAACAGAGCGTTCTCCGCCGTAGACTGCGCCTTCCACCGAGGCATGGGCGGTAAGAAGAGTGGGGATCTCAGGATCTGTCTGGTTCAGCCAGGCGTCAAGTGTGGTTTTCAGGTGCTGGAAATACGCCTGGTAAAGTACTTCAGGGTCCCGGGTTGGCAGGTCAAGGTGAGCTGAAATTTCTGACCGGGACATCCAGGGCAGGGCGATTAACTGAAAATTTAGATTTGTGCTGCGTGAAAGAGGCTTGAGGTCATCCGCAGAATAATAGCCGGGTTTGTCCAAAATTTTGACATGAGGGACATTAAGGGTTTTGAATTCAGCCAGGGCATGGGCCCGACCAACAGCTGGGGAAATATCATGATTCCCGACCAGAAGCAGGGTGGGAATCCCCGCCTTTGATAAGCGCATGATCCGAGATCCCCATTCCCGCTGGTAGGTGGGAGATGGATTGCGGTCTTTATAAGCATCTCCGGCAAAAACCACGCAGTCCACCTTGTTTTGGACAGCTGCTTCGACAATCTCATCCAGGGAGTGCAGGAAATCCAGGACACGGACTGCCAGTCCGCTTTCCGGGTCCCGTTTGCCATGATTGGCGATGTCAATATGGGCGTCTGCAAAATGGAGAATCCTGGTCATCAAACCCCGTGAATTGCTGCTCTAATCGATCTGCTAGTCAAAATTATACTGGCTGATAAGGATATGTCCCGCTTTAAAATTGGGATTCAACCAGACCGCCTGGTATAGATCCTGCCGGGCCAGGGCGGTATTTCCGAGTGCATAATGAGCTCGTCCCCGCCAGTACAGCGTTTCTTCGAGGGTGGGATCCGAGATGGTGTTGAGAGTAAATTCAGCCAGATTAATCACGTCCTGATAGCGCCCGCTGAAGTAATATGCCATATAAGGCCAGGTTTGATACCAGGTCATTCGATAGGGGCGGATGGTATCATTTTCCGGGAGCTGGTTGTAAATATCATAAGCCCGGTCGTAAGCTTCTGCAGCTTCCTCATAGCGCTCCAGTTTGACCAGGTTGGTTCCAATGTTGAACCAGGCGAAAAATTCCTCCACTCCCTGTCCGTTTTCGGCTTCCTTTCGGGCCCGGGTCAAGGCCTCTTCATAGGACCAGACCGGATCATTCCACGGTCCCAGCAGTTCAATCACCTCGGACTGCTGTTCCGGAGGGTAAACCACCAGGAAAAGATAGTTAAATGCCTGCCAATTAGCCACGTAGGAATCATACGGAACCCGTTTGTTCTGATGATCGTCTATGGTGTTGCCTTTTTCAATGTAGCTGTCCTGGACAATAAATTCGCTCTGGGTATCATCATAGCCGGTTGTAAACAGGTAATGACCCATCCAGCTGACATCTCCAAATGTGTCTAAACGGGTGGTGCCTTTTTCAACCAGCACGGGATAGCCGTTGGCGATCAGGGTTTTGAGCAGATCCGGGGTTCCCCCATAGCGAGCGGCAATGTTTAAATCCGTGTAATCGACAATGAAATCGATCATTTCGGAAGGCATCACATTTTTATCGGACCGGCCCTGCTGGATGAAATCCAGATCAGGGTTGTTGACCCCCGGTTTTATGACCCGGGCTACATCGTCCCGGTCCCCTTCCCAGCCCCAGTAATTCAAAGCCATGGTCAGATTCGCCGGACCGCAGTAATTCCAGCGTTCATTTTGAAAGACATAAACCACATTTTCCAGGATTACAGACTCGGGCAGGTCCCGAGGCGTGGCTGTTGGTTCCTGATTGGGAGTTGGTGTTGGTTCCGTTTCTTGGGTCTCGATTGGGTCCTTATCAGGAGTTGACTCAGGAAGTGGAGCAGCTGTCCCTGTTGGGGAGGAACCCGCGGGGACAAAAACAGCTTGATCCGGGGGCCGGAAGGTGTAGATAACCCGGGATTTCAGATCTTCCAGGCGCCAGGAGAGGCGGTTGTAGATGAATGGAATCCGGTAGAGGGCGAGCAGGAGCAGTATTAATCCGCCAGCTGCAGCAATCCACCAGATGATTTTTCGTTTGTTCATAGCGCTGAGATTATAACATTTCAGGATGAGCGGATAGTGAAAATGGGCTCAGAGGGTTTCCGGCCAGTGGTAGAAAGCTATTCTTTGTCTTCGCTCTTTTCATCCTGGTCCGGATCGATTACATCCCGGGGAGTTGGACCGTCCTGGGGAGGACCGACTATTCCAGCGGCTGCAAGCTGATCAATTAATCGGGCCGCCCGGGTGTAGCCGATCCGCAGCCGGCGCTGGAGCATCGAAATCGAAGCCCGGTCTTCTTCCCGGATCAGCTCGACAGCTTCGTCCCAGAGTGGATCGCGGTTTTCCTGTTCTTTCATCTCCTCAAACATCTCTTTTTGTTTGAGCGGAACGCGGGGCAATTTAACATCCGGTTTCCCTTCTGCAGCTGTAGGCTTGCGGGGAGCCCGGATCTGGGCTGAGAGGAACTGCCAGTAGCGAACCAGGCGGTTGATTTCATCATCGGAGACAAATACTCCCTGGAGCCGGACAGGTGCGGCTGCGTCAGGAGCCTGGAAGAGCATATCCCCCCTTCCCAGCAGGGTTTCCGCTCCCGGTTGATCAAGAATTACCCGGCTGTCAACACCGGATGCGGTTGCAAAAGCGATCCGGGCTGGAAAATTAGCCTTGATTAAACCGGTGACAACATTAGTCGAGGGCCGCTGGGTGGAAATAATCAGGTGAATCCCGGTGGCCCGGGCCAGCTGTGCCAGCCGGGTGATAGCCCGTTCGGTTTCTGTCGGAGCGAGCATCATTAAATCTGCCAGTTCATCGATCAAGACCACCAGGTAGGGCAGCGTCTGCCCGTCCTCTTTTTCCATTTTTTGGTTGTAATCACGGATGTGACGGGCGCCGGATTGAGAGAACTTGTGATACCGCTGATCCATTTCCCTTGAAACCCACTGCAGGACACCGACCACCCGCTCCAGATCGACCACAACTGGTGCCAGAAGATGGGGGATGCCGTCATACCCGGATAATTCCACCCGCTTGGGATCGACCATGATCATCCGGAGCTGATCCGGGGTGTTGTTCAGCAAAAAACAGCTGATCAGGGCATTTACGCAAACGGATTTACCTGACCCGGTTGTCCCGGCGATCAGGAGGTGGGGCATGGCGGTTAGATCTGCAGTGAAGGCGTCTCCGGAGACATCCCGCCCCAGGGCGAATTTCAAAGGGCTTTTCATCCGCTTAAAGTTTTGGGTCTGGATTAAATCCCGGAGGGCGACCAGGGTGATCTCCTCATTCGGGACCTCAACGCCAACATAGCCTTTTCCAGGGACCGGGGCTTCGATCCGAATCCGTCTGGCTGCCAGCGCCAGGGCTAGATCATCGGACAGACCGGTGATTTTACTGACCCGGACCCGCCTTTTTCGCCCCCGGGATTCAATAAAGTCAGGTTCAACCCCAAATTGGGTGATAGTAGGGCCCCGATTGATTTCTACCACGGTACCCGGAGCGCCAAACGAGTCCAGGGTTTCTTCGATGATTGAAGCCCGCTGCTGGTCGAATTCCTCGTTGGGTTCGATATCTTGCCCGATGTTCAGAATATCAGGAATATGAGGAAGGACCCAGTTTAGCTGGGGTGACGCCTCCGGGAGCTCAGGGACGGCACTGGGGAGAACGACCCTTTCCATTTCCTTCCCCTGGGGCTGGGAGTCCGGCAGTGGAAGGTCCGGAAGCAGTTCTCGTTTGGGGAATAGTTTTTGAAATAGATTTCCCAGGGCGTCAATAAAGCCCGGAACCCAATCAAAAAGGTCCAGAACGGGTACATCTAAAGCCAGAGATAAACTGAGCAGGGACCAGGCAGTCAGAGCAACAGCAGCACCGCCAACTCCAAATGAAGACTGCAAGGGGGCAAGCAGGTGGGCACCGAGGAATCCTCCCCCGATCCCATTGGCAGCCAGCATCCGGGAGTCGCTAAAATCAAGCGGAAAACTGAAGAAATGGAGCCAGGTAAGGACAGCCAGACTGAGCAGGGTAATCCCCGCTCCGCGCTCCCAGGTCAGGATCGGCATGGATTCAAGCCGCCGCAGCAGAAGCCAGATTCCAATCCCGATCATCACGACTGGCAGGAAATAAATTCCCCATCCGAAGCCCTGACGCAGAATTCGCAGAATAAATAAAACCACCCGGCTGGAACTGCTTCCCAGCAAGCCGACAGCTGTCAGGATCCCACCAGCGGTTAACAGTACACCAAAAAGATCCGGTCGGCGGTCTGCTGGTGGAGGTGATTCTTCAGTGTTTTTACTGGAGGATTTTTTGGCCATGGTGGTTGAATTTATTTGGTCTAAATCACTCCGAATTATAGCACATATGATCGATATCCCTTCAGACCGGGTTGGAAAACAATCCGGTCTGGATGCGGTAAAATAGGGCTACTGGATTGATTTAGAGCGGGATAATGATTTGTTTGAAATTGTATTTTTAGGTACCAGTGCTTCAGCTCCTTCGGTTCACCGCGGGTTGACTTCGCAGGTAATTTTGCATAATGAACACCGGTTTCTGGTAGATGCGGGGGAAGGCACTCAGCGCCAGATATTAAAATCCGGCTTAGGGTTTAAGAGATTGGATAAGATCTTGGTTACCCATGGCCATCTGGATCATATCCTGGGTTTGGGAGGTTTGATCTCCACTTTTGTTCGCTGGGAGGCAATGGAGAAGATAGACATCAGCGGCGGTGCAGCGGCTTTACAGCGGATTAAAGATTTGATTTTTGGGGTTGTTCTGCGTGGAAATTATCCTCCAGTCGAGATTAATTTTCAGAATTTAAAACCTGGAGTGATATTCACCGGAGATGATTTTTCCGTTTCTGCTTTCCAGGTCTATCATCGAACACCGGATTGTTACGGATTTGTCTTTCAGGAGCATGCCCGACGCCCATTTTTGGCAGAAAAAGCAGAATCCCTGAAGATACCTCCTGGCCCTTGGCGGAAGGAACTGGTGGAGGGGAAAAAAGTTCAGCTTCCGGACGGCAGGGAGATCACCCCGGAGATGGTTCTGGGAGAGGAGGTCCGGGGTACCAAGCTGGTCCATGTTGGTGATGCAGGCCGGACAGATAATCTGCTGGAGGTTGCCCAGGGGGCAGACGCGCTGATTATTGAATCCACATACCTTGACTCCGAGGCTGAGCTGGCCGATGAATTTGGTCACCTGACCGCCCGCCAGGCTGCGGAATTAGCTCTTGAAGCTGACGTTGGATGTTTACTTCTGACTCATATTTCCAGGCGCTACCGCGAAGGTCAGGTGCGGGAAGAAGCACTCAGTGTGTTCCCAAATACAGCTGTTGCCAGGGATTTTGATCGCTACCAGATAAAACGGGGGGAGTGCCAGAAAGTATAGCAGGGGGAAAATTATTACAATCCAGGCTTGGACTGCGAAACGGGTAAACAGCTTGTTCAGTTCCAGCACAGCAGTTCAGCGGGAATTAAAAAATTTCCAGATTTCTGCTGTTGCGTTAAATGTCTCTCTTTTCGGTCCAACAAGGAATTCGGGAAGCAGGCTCTTTCCCCCCGGCCAGTGATGACCATGCCCCTCTAGCAGGATTACCTTAACTTCTGCTGCATTTTGGCAGTGTTGATACTCAAATATCTGAATTTCAGGCTGCGGCTTACTTTCCAGGACTTGTTCCCTGCAGTGGAGAGCCTGCCTCCAAATCTCAATCTGCTTATCTAGTGGCGGTTTTTCCGTGGAACCGCCGATCTCATTCCGGTCCAGTAAGGTCCGGGGTTGACCTCCAGAAATTGGATTAAGGGGGTCATCGGTTCCTGATATATACAGCAGGGAGACCGGTGATTGAAGGTCTAATTCATCCAACCAGAGTGCCCCGGAGACCGGGGCGGCAGCCTCAATTTGGGAGCTGAGTTCTGCAGCTGTCCGGTAGGCCATACTGGCTCCATTTGAGAATCCCGTTACGAAAATCCCGTTGGAATCTACCGCCAGATTATTCTCCATCAGCTTTATTAGACAGGAGACAAAACCGACATCGTTCACATCCTGGTTGAAACGCTCCGATCCGTCATTCCAGGTCTGGGGATTGCCGATGAAACGGCTCTTCCGGGATGGATCCCGCGCCAGTCCATCCGGAAAAAGGGCCAGAAAGCATTCCTGGTCTGCTTTCGCAGACCAGCTAGCTTTCCAATTGATTCCCGCGGCTGTCCCGCCGCCGCCGTGAAAGACAATAACCAGTGCCCAGCCCGCAGCCGGGGGTTCACAATCTGGAATGTGAAGCAAGGCCGATCGTTCGTATCCTCCTGTATCCAAATCTATGCGTCTTGTTCCCGAGCCATCCCAGGAGGATCTGGAGGAAGAGGATCTCAATGGAGCGCTGGACCGGCAGCTGAGAATCAGGCAGAGAAAGATCACAGGCAGCCATTTTCCTCGTTTCATGCAGATCTATTTTCCGCGGTCCGGGTTTGCAGGAAACCAGCCTTTCTCGACTCTTTCGACCTGTTCGTGCAGTTCGCGGATGCTCCAGAGAGAGGAGAAGCCAAAGATTCCCAGAACAGCAGATATCAGGCTGGAGTTGAAAAACAACGATCCAGCAATACATCCCAGCCCGACAACCAGAAACACCGGCCAGATCTGGACGCTGAAATAATACTCTGCTTTAATTACAATCGGATGGAATAATCCGATAATTAAAAAAGCAGCTAAACCAATGATTGCGCCTTCAAAGTTCATTTCATTCACCTCGCTCAAATTTAATCTTGAAAAGAGCCCAGAAAAATTATCCCGGGAAATCCTTTCTGATAATCTTTCCACAATCCGTCCTTAAAATATTCCGGGAAAACAGTTAAGTTGGAGATCTCTGTCTGGGAAATCCAGCTAACCTCTTTGATAAATTCCTCATCAGGCCCATTACCGGCAACATTTTTAGTAGACGGTTCACCCCTACAGCTTTCCGCGGTGAAGTAAATTTCAAAGTGGCGAACCTCGGCTTTTCGTTCCTGGAACTCACGAAAATAGACCGGCCTGGAAGAAGTCACATGCAGCCCGCTTTCTTCGTAGACTTCCCGAACTGCGCAGTCTAAGATCGATTCATCACCATCTTCCAGTCCACCCCCGGGAGGAATCCACCATGTAAATCCGCTGATTGGATCGACATGTTTCACCAGCAGCAGGGAATCTTGATTGAAAATCAGAACTGCAGCGCGAATGCGGTGGATCATCTGCAAATCTCATCACTCATTATCTATTTGCCATTAACGTCAATACCTGTACAGCATAATTCTACCCGGTCAGATTTCTATCCGGTTGGATTTGGAGGCCTGGTTGTCTCCGGGCCTCACTAATATTTCTTATTCAGATAAAATTTCACGGATTTCTTTTGTGACTTGATCCGCTAAAGAAGATTTTCCTTCTGAGTTGAAATGAAGACCATCGGTTTGATAATATTCTGGATGGTCAATCACAAGCTCGTAGAGATCATTGATTGGAATATCGGATCGGCCCATAATCTTCTCAGCGATTTCGTTGCGGCGAACTACACGCAGGTTTCTATAACTCAACTCTTCAGGTTGTTGTTTTTCTCTGAGCGGGGTGGAAGATCCCCAGATAATTTTGGCAGTTGGTTCATGCTTCTGTACGAAGCTGACAAACTCACGCAGGCTCTTTTCATATTCTGCTTCCGAATAATCCCAACCATGCAGGCCGTTATTTGCATGGATTACAGCAAAATCATATCGTGTGAGGATGATCTCAAGTTCTGAGAAAAAATCAGGATCTGCGATGGGTTTACTGGTTGTATACAATCCGAGATAAACTTCTTCAGCCATCTGTTCTTCCACCCGGGCTGCAAACCCGCCTGCTATTGAATCTCCAACCAGCAGCACCCTGGGTTTCTGATCCTGGTTGGCATGGGGAATCCAGATATTGGACCAGTCAGTGTTCTCAAAGAAAGGGTCTTGGGGTGCGCATCCCGCGCTTAGGACGATCAAACATAAGATACTAACCAAACCTAAACGTGATATTCTAGCCATAATGATATTTGATCCCCAATGTTGGCTGTTAGCCTGGAAAGATTATTGATGTAGCAATCAGGTTTTATTGATCTTCCCCCTGAGATTTAAGTTAGGTTCAGGATCCTTATCTCTGGAACAAGATAACTCTAATTGCTCCTGTTTAGAATCGCACTCCTGTTAATTGATGAATATCAAATATTTCTTGTGTGAAGCTTGAATGAATAAAAATCCCACTAATTGATATTATACTTGTTTCCTTTGATCTCTCCTGACCTGGGTGATTGAGGTGTTTACTGAAGTATCAAATCCATTTTGACTTCAATGGATCCAAGCAGCTCTCAAAAAGACAGCACGGGCCGGTTTTTTCCATCAATTTCTAACATAATCCAGGTCTCACTGGATTTATTCCTCTGAGAGTTGTGTTTTTCAAGGATTGTTATTCGTTAGTTCGGATTCGGATTGTTGGAAGATTAATGTTTAGGATAGGAAGTCTCTTTCCCAGGTTTCCAGGACCTCTGGAATATTACCTTGAAGAAGGGAGACCACGGATTTAAGCGCAACCCGGGCCTCGCCCAGCGGGAAATAAAATGCATCCCAGTTTTCACTGTCTTCACCATCATGATTGGGTAAAACATAGTTAAATTTATGGGCCTGCTGCATTTCCCGGTAGGCAGCCCCTGCCCGCTGCTCAACATTTTCGAGGTCCGGAAGTGAGAGCTCTCCCTTTTGCTTCCGGGTTCTGCGGAGAAGCTTCCGCCGCATGATGTCTGCTACCAGTGCGGGTAAATCAAGCTGGGGGTGATTTTCGCGCAGTACAAGAATCTCATCTTTGCTGAGAGGCGACATGAAAATACTGATTCTGGTGATATCGACCAGGTTGGGGGATTGCTGGAGGAAGCTCCCAAGATATGGATTGCCCTCATAAAATACGTCCCCTTTTTGTAAGGATTTTTTGAGAGTACGTTGATCCAGGGCTTGCAGATCTCCCCTGACATCCATTACTAGGAAATCCGGGTTGTCTTCCAGGGCCTGGATTTCGTCTCTGGGCCGGAAGTGATACTGGACCCCATCCACTTCTCCGGGTCGTGGATCCCGATCATTGTACAAGACCAGCTGCTGAAAACTTTCCCAGACACCGGGGTAAAATCTTCCCAGGGACCGTACCAGAGGGCTTTTTCCAATACAGGATGGTCCGGTGAGGATGAATAAACGACCTGATTCAGGTTGTTTCATAATTTGCTACCCACTTAATTATCGGTAATACTTGCCGTGATCAAAAATGATTTGATTATTTAAATTATATATGCTTTCTTTGGGTCCTTGAAGGAAAAGCTCTTCAAAGTCATTCCTCAATTTGGAAATGTCTCTGAAGAGCTTAAGTTATTTTGAATACAATCTGCCTCGGTTTGTTTTTGAAGTTTAGGAACCGCGGTGCCAGGTAACCAGCATTTTTATCTGACGGATCCGGTTGGGGTGGATAACCAGAATTAAAATACCTCCAATCAGGTTTCCAATGGTGACTGGGATGATATTTTGAAAAGCAATCTAGGTCTGGTGTAGCGGCAATCCCTTCGCAAGGAGCCCGGCTGGGATCAAGAACATGTTGGCAACCGAGTGTTCAAAGCCGCAGGCAACAAAGGTTGCAATGGGAAAGATGATTACAAAAACTTTAGATATGATATCTTTCGCCATAATGGACATGATAATAGCCAGGATGACTAAAATGTTGCAGAAAATACCCCGGATCAGAGCCTGTCCAAATGGGATTGCTAATTTTGCTTCCGCGACATCTGCTGCCAGCAGCCCCAGGGTGTTTGGGTCCCCGAGTGAGCCAAATAAGCCGGATCCGGCGATCATCCACGCCAGGAGAATGGAACCGATAAAATTGCCAATGTAGACCGTAATCCAATTTAGAAGCATTTTTTTCTTGGAAACTGCTCCTGAAAGCACACCAACTACGATAGTGACATTTCCTGTGAATAGTTCTGCTCCGGCAATTACCACCAGGATTAGACCAACGCTGAACATGATTCCGCCGATAACTTTGCTCATCCCGCTGGCAACTGTAACCAGGAAGAGCTGTCCGCCAAACCCGATGTAAAGGCCGGCCAGGATTCCGAGCAGCATTAGCTGCCAGATCTTGGTATTTGATTTTTTAATCCCCAGCCGGGAAATGGCGAGATTGGTTTCCTGGCCGTCCAGCTGTGGTGAGTAGGTTCCTTCCATAAATTTCTACCTCCAAATGATCAATAAGATATCTGGCTCACAGAAATTGTGCAAATTTTCACAAATACAGATCAAATAATACCACAAGCAGCAGTTTATGGATAGTTTTCAGGTAAGATTTTTATTAGAATTGGAGCAGTAGAACCATGCTACAATCGAGATCAGAATAAATATCAACATATCACCGAACAGGAAAAACTAATATGTGGTACGAAAGAATCCTGCATACCAATCGGGTTCCTGATCTTCTGCTGCAGCCGGTGCTGGGGTGGATTACGGGCCGGAAGATCCGGCAGCTGAATAGAAAATCGTTTCCGGAACAGGAAGCTGAACGACGGCAGCTGCTTAAAAAACTGGATTCAAGTCCAATAGCCCTGGTACCGGATTTACCAAATGAGCAGCACTATGAAGTCCCACCGGAATTCTTTCAGCTGGTACTTGGAAATCGTTTGAAATACAGCTGCTGCTACTGGTTTGAAGGAGCTGAAAACCTGGAGGACGCCGAGGAGGCCATGCTGGATCTGACATGCCGGCGGGCTGGTTTAGAGAATGGTATGCAGGTCTTAGATCTGGGCTGCGGGTGGGGATCCTTGTCCCTCTGGATTGCTGAAAAATATCCTGATTGTCAGATTACGGCAGTTTCAAATTCAAGAGATCAAATTCAATTTATCACATCCAGGGCGGAAAAAGAGGGATTCAGCAACCTTACTGCCCGGGTGATGGATGTCAATCAGCTCGATTTGCCTGAAAAATATGATCGGGTGTTCTCAATTGAGATGTTTGAGCATATGAAAAATTATCGGGCCCTGATGAAGAAAATTAAAAGGCTTCTGAATCAAGAAGGTCGCTTGTTTGTCCATATCTTCAGCCACCGTCAATTTGCTTATGAATATGATCGGGAAGACCAGACCAACTGGATGGCCCGGACTTTTTTCTCCGGCGGAACGATGCCCTCGGATTATCTGCTGCTTCATTTCACGGATCAACTCAGCCTGGTAGACCATTGGAGAATCTCTGGAACTCATTACCAGAAAACTCTCCGGGCCTGGCGGAAGAACATGGAATCCCGCAGAAAAGCTGTCCGGGAAGTGTTAGCTGGCGCCTATGGGTCGGAGCAAACTACCAAATGGTGGGTGAACTGGCGATTGTTCTTCCTGGCTTGTGAAGCAACCTGGGCTTATCGAAATGGAAGGGAATACATCGTATCGCATTACCTTTTCCAGAAACACTAAACAGTTCAGTGTGGATAATCTAAAAAGGATCCAGAGAGAGGAGCCAGGGTTACATCTCCCAGTTTTGGATGTAAAAAAACAACCGGGTATGGATTTCTATTGTAGGCAATTAAGCCGTTTTCGAATTCTTTATAAACGGCTCCTGGCTCAACTGCAATTTTCCTGCTTACTGCGGATCCAAAATTGGTTTTATAGTGCTGATAGTATGTGTGCTGGTGGTCTCCTCCCTCCCAATCGTGATTATGATCAGCGTAGAGGATGTATCCCCTTTCGGGGATGACAACTGCCATCGCGCTGAACAGCCGGGCCAGCTTGACGTTTTCTTCACTCAGGCGGTCCCTTTGAAAATCATTCCGGGTTATTTTCCAGGGCTCAAAGGCGATCAATCGCGGTTCTGCAAGATGAGTATCCCAGTATTGAAGTAAGTCTTCCATTCGCTCAAGGGATGGAGACCAATTATCTGTAGATTCATCCTCTGAGTAGATGGTGTATCCAGAACCAGGATCAGGGCGCCACAATTCCAGGAAGACGCCTGAAAGATACTGTGCTGTTGGATCGTTGATTTCCCAACCGACATTCCCCATCAAAATGAAATCTTGTCCGGTTCGGTCCCGGATGGCCCGGGCGATCTCCAACCGGGCCTGCTGTACTTCGTCTTGACTCCGACCATTTCCGGCAGCGTCATGCCACCAATCCAGCATAATTCCATCAAAGCCCTCTGCTTGAAAGTTTGCTGCTTTTTCTGCTAGAAACTCGGGCCAATCCGGGTGCTGAAAATTTATCATCCGGGTAGCGCCGTATTCTGATCCAATATGAAATTGAAAAAATTCATCAAGATAAAATTTTGAATCCGGGGCCAGGCTGCGCCAATTCAGATTCCAGTAATGCCATTCCTCGTTAATTAAGTAGATTGTGTCTGGATCAGAACGCATCATCTGTTTTTGCTCGGGCTCAACCGCAGTTTCCAAAGAGTCAATTTCCGGGACAATTCCTGAGCTGGTCCAGATCAGGCTGTAGGGTGTTTCTGGTTGATCGCAATCGAACCAGAGATCCCCAGAACAATTATCCGGCCAGGGATAAAAGACTGGAATGGTTGGGGAATTGGCCAATTTTTCAGCTGTTGAATAGAATTTAGGCTCCAGGGTGGGTAAGTTTTGGTCCCTGCCCGGGGTAGAATCTTGCAGCGTGAGGTTGGTGATTCTTTGAGCAGGATCGGGAACTTGAGCTGAGGGTCTACATCCTGGTGCTGAAACAGGAAGCAGGACTGCAAAAAACAATAATAGAGTTATGCAGGAATATTTTTGTGAGGTATATGTCATCCAGGATATCCGATTTGCCAAAGATTGATGAGGAATTTTATCTCAATTGATCAGAAAGCTTGAATTAGAACCAGAATCCATAAACCTACAAATACGGCAATGAATTCAGGTACTGAATTTAAGAGAGCCATTAAAGCGATTATCCAGGAATGTAAAAGGATATAAGGAGAAAGGCAGGGTGAGGCTCCATAAGCATAACGAACATCCCGTTTTCGAATTGAACTGACGAGCAACGCTAAACCAACCGGGATGGAAACTGGCCAGAGACTGGCATTCCACCATAAATCAATCTCTTTTGCTGAGCGTAAAGGCCAGAGCCCAAATAATAGAAAAGAGATCAGGGTTACGCTTCCAATTGGTAACAGCAAGTTTAACAATCCTTGCCACTGATCTTTTCGCCAGGCCTCAACAGTCCAGAAGATCGCTATTGCGATCCCAATTTGCGGTTTAATTGTGATCAAGAAAATTCCGATTTTTGGAGGAAGAACCAGTCCTAAAAGCACTAACCAATCGATATTTCCGTTCAGCAAACCGTGAATTGCGGGTGGAGAGAGCAGCAGCATAAGCATTACAGGAGGGCTTGCTCCGAGCTTATTGGCTGTGTACATCAGACCGATGATTGCCGCGAGAAACAGGAGTGCCCGGCCAATTGCGGGAGGGAATAATGCTGCTGGTAGAAGGGGAATCAAAGCCCAAAAGGGGTTAAAAAAACCCTCAATTAGATACGGTGAGTTTCCTTTCAGCAGTTCTCTCGCTGCAGGTCTGAAGGCTGATGTCCAATCGACAGCGTCTGGAAGGGTTTTTGATAAGCCCCAAATCAATGCAGCTGTGATGATTATCCCTCCCAAAAATATTATAATTTTTCGAAAGAAACCTTTTGGTAAAGTTTTTATTTGAAGCATAACTTCCTTACCTTTAGATTAATCCTCATTGATTTACCAGGGTGTGGAATTGGATTATTGATCAGGTTTTGAAGATTGATAAATGTAGAAAGTGTCCCCCCCTCTCGGAAGGGCAATTGATTTCAAAGGTTCCGTAAGGTCAAGCAGTTCCAGCCTGTGAAGCTGACTCCTGGGGATTACAATCAGGGCGCTGGAATTCTGAGATAAATAATCTGGCAGATCATCAAGGGAATCAATATCGTATCTTCCTATTTGTTGATCAGTGTACTCCCAATTTCCTTGTTCAGTTAAAACGGGATTTTTCTGATATTCTTCTGGAGGGTGCGGCTCAAAAAACAGGATAAAGATATGAGGTAAGAATAGCTGATCTGAAATGAAAACCGGGGAATCCTGTTCTTGCTTGAGACTTTGGAAAACTTCTTTCAAACCATACTGCCAGTAGGGGGCGGCATACTGCGGATAAAGGTAGAAATAACGGTGGATGAATACACCTACCATTACAATCATCAAAAATGTGGTCGAAAGTAGATAAAACCTTTTCCTGTTAACATGGGTTTGGATAAGTTTGTAGAAGTGTACTGCACCAATTCCGGAAAATACTGCAAAAAGAGGAGCTCCCATGATTGAGCGGAGAGCATTCATAGGTGCTGTAAAAGCAGCCGGGATTGGATAGAGAAGGGTCCAAATAATCAGCAAACCAGTGCTTATTTTTCGTTCCCGGAGACAGGAAAAGCCTCCAAGCAGGATGAAAAAAAATTCAAAAAGATGCAGCTGGCCGATTCCGGTTGGGCTGTGGCGAAGATTGAGATCTCCCTGCCAAAACAAGTTAACTGGATTGAAATAACTAAAATAATTTTTCAACCATTCTAGGGGGGATGCAATCAATTCGTATCTGGCTCGACTCACACCTTCTGGGCTGATCCAGAACAAGAAAAATCCAATTAAGATCAATGAAAAGATCAATCCGCCGCTCGAAGCATAGCGGGGATGGCTCTGAATGTCTTTGGTGTAGAACAGCATGATGACAGTGAAAAAAATAAATAGAGGGACAAACACTCGAGAGGCTGAATAGGTCCATAAAGAGAACCCAAACACCAAACCACTTGGTGCGTACCATCCTGGATGGTCTTGGATTGCTTTTATCAGGAAAAGAATTCCTAAAGAAAAGAAGAAGGGCAGTAAAATGGCTCTAAACGCTGTCCGGCTGAAGTGTATATGCCAGGGACTGATGGCCAGAAAAAATGCAGCTGCGGCCGCGCCATTTTTATCAGTCAGTTTGCGGGAAAGAAAATAAAGCACTGGCACAGTTAGCGTCCCAATTACAGCTGCAGGTAAGCGTACGCTGAATGCGCTCAATCCCAAGAGGGCAACGGAGGGAATGGTTAGATAGCGATAAAGCGCTTCATTATAATCTCCCATTGAACGGACAAATAATGGCAGAAAATTTCCATATTGATCTCTGCCCGTTTGCAGGAGGGAGTAAGCATCATATCCGGTGGATGCTTCATCGCAAAACAATCCGGGAGGGTTCGCTTGCAGGAACAGGATCCGGAATAAGAATGCAAGGACAGAAATGCCAACAAGAAGAAGGATTTCCTTTTTTTCTTTGCCCAATTTTACAACAGCATCAAATTTGTTCTTCATCATTTGATGGGATTCCAGGATTGCTTGTCAAGATTGGATAAATAAGATCTATCAAGATAACGGATTCCCTGATGCCCTTCAACCAAAATTTCATCCGGAGGAATTTCCCAGCTGCCGCGGTACATAATTAACCACTTCGCCCAGTCAGGAGGGAGGTCTGTCCTTGTTGCCTTGAAAGCCTGGACATTTTTGGTGCCTGCAATTTGGACCCGGGCGATCAGTTTACCCCTGTAAATCAAATAGAGGTAGTCTCCTGGTTGCGCCCGGGTTGGACGGAAAGTAAGCGGCAGATAGTGATCCGGCCGGAAAAGTATGCTCTGGACAAACTCCTGAGATTTTTCCCTGGGGATTGTACGAGTGAAGCTGACCATACTGACATCTTCCTCTGGAATAGATCTCGGAAAGGGGATTACTGAATCTGTTTGTAAATTAACATCCCCCGGCTCCCGTAAATATCAGTCGGGATCAAATCAAGAAGCTGGTACGCCGAGAGAAAATCTGGGTTCTCAAGGAGTGTATTTCTTCCATATACCTCCAGGATGACCAGATAATCGGGTTGCTCATCCAGGATTAAATTGTCTGGAAGTGCATAATTGATGACATAGCGGTCCTCTGGAAGGGGGTAATACTTCAGGGATTGATCCGAATTGAGACCAACAGTATCCAGGATTGGGAGTTCGGTTACATATCCCAGGACGCCAACATCACCGGCTGCAAGAACGGGTGATTGCAGGCTGTTTGCAACCGTTGAGTTTTCGAGATCGTGGAGGATTTTGTCTGCGGCCCGGTGGTAGAGAGTTTCAAGTTTGATAAAGGCCATTTCCGGGGCCGGCCGAGCAGGACCATGATCCGGGGAAACTTCCCAGGCCTGCAGACTTGACCCGAGCGGGAGCAAAAAGAGCAGCACCCCAGCTGCAAGCCTCCTGATTACTGTTGTTCGGTCCTTGAGGATTCTCTCAAGGAAGGTTTCTAATCCAGCAAAAATAAAGAAAATATAAGGTAAGAGTGGAGGGGTCAGATACCAGCGAAAGATCAATGGGTTTGCAATTGAAAATACGAGTGTGTAGAGCCAGGGATAAACAATCCAGGGCCAGACCCTATTTTTTTGACGGAAGCTTTCTCTGGCACCAATTATGAACAAGAAAGGGTAAAGGAAAAGAGCGATCCATATCCAGGAGGTTGTCAAGCTAAGGTGTTCAAAGAAAGGGGTTCCGAAATGCTGGAGAAAGCGGACCAATGCTGCCTGCTTTGGCAGTAAATATGCGTTTTGTTTGGCGAGAACTGAATGGGGAATCAGACTCCCAAACCTGAAAAGGGCGTAAATTGCCCAGATCCCTCCTGGAATTGTAAAAACCAGAACATCCCGGAGTAAAAATTTTAGGTTTTTGTCTGGTTTATGATCCCGATCTCCGAGGAAAAATAGCCGGAAGCGTTCAATGATCAGCATCCCCGCCAGCAGGACAGCATCCGGACGGGTTAGGATGGATAGAGCCGCGGTAAATGCTGCTGCCGCAGATTGTTTCCGGAGATAAAAATAGACAGCTGACGTTAGCAGCAGAACATAAAAACTGGTTTCCAGCCCTCCGATCGCAAATGTCACGCTGTAGGGAGCAACAGCCCAGGTCAGGGCAGCTGCCGCTCCTGCATAGTTATATTTAAGACGGCGGCCCATTTCCAAAATCAGCAAGCAGGTCAGGGTATCTGCTGCGGTATTAATCCAGAGTGCGATCTGGGGGAAATTCGCGTCCGGTCCCCCACTCACCGAACCGATTAATGCCAGAAGAAGGGTGTACAGCGGAGTGGTTGTTCCCTGGATTGCTTCTCCGGGATTGTACAGAAATCCTGTGCCGGCGAGAATATTGCGGGCATAGCGGTAGGTGATATAAGCATCATCAATGACTCGGGGCCCGGGAATCAAGCGGGCAGCCCCTGCCAGGCAGACAATTCCAGCTAGAAACAGATACTTTTTCCATCCATTTTTTAGAGCTGACTTCGCTGCTTGTCTGTGTTTTCTCATGTGTTTTAGGGATTGTTGCCCTTTTTAATTCATGAATCCTTCAAACGAGAACTTCCGTTGTGATTATAGCTGATAAGAGACAATCTGGTGTGCTCTGCTTGGAATCTGGCACAGACCTGCTAATCTAATCCCCCTTTTGGAGGGTTGGTATTTCTTTCATGGTCGATCTTTTTTGCCCGCTTACAGGCTTGGATCATGGAAGGGTAGATGTGTAAAGGAACTACAGCGTTTTTCGGATTGGTTTAAATCCGCCAGCCACCATACAATTATCTCTTCCCCGATTTTTTGCCAGGTACATCGCGCGGTCCGCCTGCACCAGCATTTCCCTCAGGTCATAACCAATTCTTTCGGTACTGGCAACCCCAATGCTAACTGTCACAACTGGGAGTGATAAACTGGCTGCTTGCTCCCGGACTAAATTCTCACGGAGGCGCTGGCTTGTTTCTAAGGCATTCTCTTCGGAAGTTTGGGGCATAAGTAGAACAAATTCTTCTCCCCCATAGCGAGCCAGGATATCCGTGGAGCGGACGGATCTTTCCAGGGTCTCAGCCGTTTTTTTCAGCACTTGATCCCCAACCTGGTGCCCATATTGATCATTTATTTCCTTAAAATGGTCCAGATCAATCATTAGGATTGTCAAGGGCTGCTGGTTACGTTCAGCGAGTTGAAGGTGGTGCTCAGCTTGATTTAACAAATAGCGGCGGTTTGCGACCTGGGTCAAGTCATCTGTCTGGCTTAATTCCTGGATTTTTTGTTTTGATTGTTCCAGCTCAAAAAGCAGCATATGGTGGCGGATAGTGAGCGCAGGCACGATCAGGAGAGGAACCAATCCAGCGATTATCAAACCCCAGAGATAGTCTGGATTCGGGGTGAAGTATTCTATCAGCAGCGTGATGAACATGGAGATCAGGATGGAAATCAAAGTGCTTCGCATAGTTGCATTGCGCAGGTAGCGCTTGCGGTCAAGGTGGGCTGTCGGAAGCAAAAACCGTCTTTTCATCTGTACTCCATGATAAAAGGCGACCTGGGAAGTACTCCGGTCGAAAATTCTGCAGGCATTTTTTTGTAGTGGTACCGCAATGGTGAATGCGGATACTATCCAGGCTAAGTATCGGTGGATTATAGTATTTACTGAAGGAGTTGGCCTTGTTATTTTTGTTAAGTTGATCCAGGGATTAAAAACAACAGCCCCGTGGATTGGCGCGTCCACGAGACTGTGTCCTTTGGGTGTGGGCGCGAATGGACTCGAACCATCGACCTCACGGATGTGAACCGTGCGCTCTGACCAGCTGAGCTACGCGCCCTCTTCTTTTGTGGGCGAAATTATAGCACTGCAGCCCGGCTCTGACAAGCAAACGTAACTGTAAGAATGGTCCTTCTGTCCTGGTTTTTTGCAGGAAACAATCCTGATAGTACAATAGAAGCTGATAAATAGGTATCTACAGGGGGCAGCAGTAAGGAGATCCCATGCCAAAGAAAAATGGACCACTAAAAGACCCTTTAATCGTGATTGCTTCCAACCGGGGCCCTTTCTCATTCCAGAAAAAAGAGAATGGAGAGTTTGAGATTCAGCGTGGTTCCGGCGGGTTGGTAACTGCGTTAGGAACCCTGGCTGAGAAACAGGATGTACTCTGGGTGGCAGCAGCGATGAGTGAGGATGATCGCAGCTGGGTGGAAGAGGTAGGTGGAAAGGAACGCAATGTCCAGAATATCCAGCTCAAGCTCTTTAATCCGGATCAGAAGGCTTATCAGCAGTATTATCATCAATTTTCAAATCCGCTGCTGTGGTTCATACACCATCAACTATGGGATGCGCCGCGTTCACCCAACATTACCGCGGACACCTGGGATGCCTGGAAGAATGGTTATTTACGGGTGAATCGTCAGTTCGCTCAGGCGATTGCTCAAAGCGTAAAGGATCAAAATCGTCCGGTGATTGTTTTCCCCCAGGATTACCAGCTTTATATGGTTCCCCGTTTTCTCAGGGAAGATCTCGGTGCTGAGGTCTACATCCAGCCTTTTATTCACATCCCATGGCCCAGTCATGATACCTGGAGCATTCTCCCCAAGGAAATGCGAAATGATCTGCTATACAGTTTGCTGGATTCCAATCGGATCGGATTCCAGACCCGCAAAGATGCCTTTAACTTTGTACAAACCTGCCGGTATTTTTTGCCGGACGTTGAATCCCGGGGCTTCCGGGACCGGTTGTTTATCGACAGCCGTGTTGTACAGGCCACAGCATACCCGATTTCGATTGATATTGAGCAGGTGCGATCCTTGATGAAGGAAACTGAAACCCAGCTGCTGAAATCCCAGCTGATCAATTTTGTCAGCGATCGGCAGCTGATTCTGCGTGTAGATCGGATTGAGCCCAGTAAAAATGTGCTGCGGGGACTAAAAGCGTACCGGACACTGCTTGAAAGTCATCCTGAACATCACGGCAAAATTCAAATGCTCTGCTTGCTGGTTCCCTCCCGGATGGAGGTGGAAGAGTACAAGGATTATATGCAGGAGATTATGGCGGAAGCGGGGATGATAAATGCCACCCTCAGCAACTCAATTTGGGAACCGGTGCGGTTGATTGTGGGGGATAATTATCCCCGGGCAATCGCTGCCATGCAGCTGTACTCTGTCCTGCTGGTCAACCCAATCAAAGATGGTATGAATTTGGTTGCGAAAGAAGGGGTGCTCGTCAATCAGAACCAGGGGGTGCTGGTCCTCTCGGAACAAACGGGTGCATTCGATGAATTAGGGGACCATGCCCTGGCGGTTTCTCCTTATGATATTTACGGCACTGCACATGCGATGCATCAGGCTCTGACCATGCCCCTGGAGGAACGTCAGGAAAGGGCTGAGAAGCTCCGGGCGATTGTAGCAGGATCAGATGTTAAGCGCTGGTTTGAGCTCCAGGTTGCGGATGCTGTGCAAAGTGATGAGGAATAAAGGGATCGGCCTGGTTATTTCCAATCGAACGTCGAACAATTTGGATTTAGAAAAGAATCCAAATCCGATGGCATTTCAGCGGCTGAAAGTACCCATTATCACCGCCTGGTCCAGGATGTGACCATCCATAGCCTGGATCAAATCTTTTTTAGTTGCTGAGGAATCCAGATCCAGGGTGGAATCCAGGGCATACAGCCTGAAAAAATATCTGTGCTGACTGCCGCTGGGCGGACAGGGACCTCCGTACTGGTTCGTTTTAAAATCGTTTAGACCTTGAACACCCGGGATGGTGGCTGCTTCAGTCAGCTCTGTTAGATCTGAGGGGAGATTGAAAACAACCCAGTGGACCCAGGTTCCCAGCGGTGCATCAGGATCATCAACAATTAATGCCAGAGATCCGGTTTCATGCGGGATATCGCTCCAGATCAGAGGAGGGGAGATATCCTGCCCTTCGCAGGTGTATTTTTCTGGGATAAGACTGCCGTCTTGAAAAGCTGGGCTTGACAAGCGCATTTCTGAAGGAAAATCTCCCTCCTGAATTTCAGCTGAATTAGCGCAAGCTGTCAGCAGTAATAGGGTTAAAAAGAAAACAATTTTGTTTTTCATATTTTTTCTATTCCAAGCTACAAAGGAAACTTAGCGCATTAACAGCACCCGGGCCGGAGCGCCATCTGATCCTGCGATTTTTAGAGGCAAACAAAGCAAACTGTAATCACCTGCATCTACCTGGGATAGGTTGAGAGATTCGATAATTAATATCCCTGCCTTCAAGAGAGTTTGATGAGTTGGAACAGGATCATCGAATGGTGCCACAGAGAGATAATCGACACCAACCAGGGTAGTTCCGCGCTCGACCAGATACTCCGCCGCATCAACCCCCAGGGCGATGAAATCTTTTTTGAATTGGTAATCCCTCTCTTCCCAATACTTCGAGTTTGGGGTTTTAAGCAGCAATCTTTTACTGTAAGCAGGTATGGCGGCCTGCTCGAGATCTTTCCGGGTGATCGTCCCTCGCCCGGGCAGGTCAATCACTGTTGCAGGTCCGACCATCAAATCCAGAGGGATATCTTCAGTGCTGGAACCATCATCGACAAAATGATGAGGTGCATCGACATGAGTCCCGGCATGAACCGCCATGGACATTGTGGTGACATTGGCATCGGCTCCATCTTGAATCCGGCTTATTTTATTTAGCTTGATAGTCGGGTCTCCAGGCCAGGTGGGGAGTTCTTCTGAAAGGGTGAGTGTGATGTCAATCAGGTTCATAATTATCTCCGTTTCTTTTGTGATTCCTGATTCAAGTACTCCAGCCTTTTTCCAAAACGAGAAGGCAGTAAATTAAATACCTCGGGGATAGTCGTTAATGAGCAGGTCCGATTGGCTGCCAGATAATCCAACCAGAAAACATTGGTAGGGATATTGAGAGAGATATAATCAGCAAACAAAGTAGCAAATCGGATCAGCGGCAACGATGTGGGAACCAGGGTTCTTTTTAAGCCGCTGGTTACCAGCAAGGTGGAAATAATTTCACGGAAACTGAGGTGTTCCGGACCGCCGATTTCATAAAGTTGAAGCCGGGTTTGATCTTGATCCAGAGACCAGAGCAGTAAATTCGCCAGGTCTTCAACCCAGAGCGGCTGGAGCAGCATTTGTCCTTGATCGGGGAGCGGAAAAACAATCGGCAGGCGTCGGATCAAGCGCTTTAGAGGTTCTGTGAACCGATCTCCAGGACCGAAGACCAGACTGGACCGCAGGATGGTGTAATCGAGGCTGCTTTTTTGGATGTGATCTTCTGCAATGCCTTTCGCTGTCAGGACCGGGAAAGCTGAAGCGCGGTCGGCGCCAAGATGACTAAGGAAGAAAAAACGATCCACACTGGCGTTTTCAGCGGCCTGGACCAGGTTCTGTGTTCCTTGAATGTCATTTTCCAGTAAATCTCCCCGGGCCCCTTCCGCTTCCGCGCTGGCCAGATGATATACCACATCCACATCTACCAGAGCCGCACGCAGTCCCCGTATATCATTAAAGCTGGAAACAGCAGCTTCCACTGCCACCCCTCGCGGGAGGTCCGGCGTTTTTCGGGAAGGATGAATTAATACTCGAAGATTAAGCTCGGTTTCGGCCAGCCGCCGGGTCAATGCTTTTCCGATAAAACCGGTGGCTCCGGTGATCAGAATCTTTTTCATGGTCCGCATTATAGCATCTTGGATGTGATTCGATAGATAAACGGCTGGCATAAACCTTGCATCATATCTGCTGCATCCGCCACATTAAACTGAGAGAATAGACTATGAAAAAAATGGGTTTTCACTATTATCCGGATACAGATCATTATCGGGCAGCAGATCTTGAACGCTGGCTGCCAAAACTGTTGGATCTGAAAGCAGATTTTCTTGTGCTGCAAGCTCCTGTTGAACGGGCTGTCCCGGAATCATTTCTATTTGGTTTAAAGCAGGCTCAAATTGAGCCTATTTTACATTTTTCCCTCCCGGTCGATCAATCTCCCGGGGTGGATGGTCTGGCGCTGCTGCTGGAAACCTATGCTCGCTGGGGGGTAAAATATGTGATTTTCTTTGACCGTCCCAACAGCAAAGATTCCTGGAGCTGTTCAAACTGGACCCAGACAAATCTGGTTGAACGTTTTCTGGATATTTTCCTTCCGTTTGCAGAAGCAGCGGTGAGGGTTGGGTTGGTGCCGATATTTCCACCTTTAGAGCAGGGCGGCGATTATTGGGATACGACATTTTTACGGGACGCGCTGGAAGGACTGCAGCGCAGGGCATCTGAAACACTGCTAAAGAGGTTGATATTAAGCGCGGACGGCTGTTTTAATCAACACCCGCTTGATTGGGGCTCCGGAGGGCCGGAGCGGTGGCCTGAGGCTCAACCGTACCGGACTCCAGACTCATCTGAAGATCATCGGGGCTTTCGAATTATCGATTGGTATCTGATGCTTTCAGAAACTGTACTTGAGAAAAAGCTGCCCATTCTGCTTCTGAAGATCCATGGGGAGGATACTCAATCCGAAAATGTGGTTGATCAGCTGATGCACAGTGTGGACTTGCTTACAGGGGTTGAAATTGAAGGTTCAGAACCCCTTCCTGAAGAATTAATTGGAGGGAGTTATTGGCTTCTGACCGCAGATAATCCGGAAACCTCTGCCCAGCAGGTCTGGATCCGACCCGAAGGTACTGGGAGTCCGGCGGCGGTTCGTTTACTTGAGAAATTTCAATCGGCAAAGCCAAAGGCTTCCGATACGTTTTTCATTCCGCATTATTTACTGCTGCCCTCATTTGACTGGGGTGTTTCTGATTGGCATTTGGAAGTTATCCATGATTTCATAAAACGGCATCAGCCCACGATTGGTTTTTCGTTGGCTGAAGCCAGTCGGGCGGAGCAGGTCACGGTACTCGGAGGGAAAGAATACTTTGCGGAGGAAAAAATCAACCAGCTCCGCAGCAAGGGTTGTTTGGTCCGCCGGGTTACAGGAGATGGTACGAATATTGCATCACAATTAGCAGCACTGTGAGATTTCCCCGGATGCGGTTCCGCTGCCATCCGGCTTTCAGGATAGAGGAGAAACCAGATGTTTAATGAAAAGATTGCCGAACAACGCTTACGTGAATACACAGGAGTTCCATACACACCGGTGATCAAAGTAATGGGGATGGGTGGGGGAGGCAGTAACGCTGTTGACCGGATGATTGATTTTGGCCTGTCGGGGGTTGAATTTATTATTGCCAATACGGATCACCAGGCTCTGGTCCGGAGTGAAGCGATCCACAAGCTGCAGTTGGGACCGGAGCTGACCCGCGGACTGGGAGCGGGCGGGAATCCCGAGGTGGGAGAAAGGGCAGCTTTAGAAAGTGAAGCTGAAATTGCTGCAGTCCTGAAAGGGGCCGACATGGTTTTCCTGACGGCTGGTATGGGGGGAGGAACCGGGACAGGTTCGATCCCTGTTGCGGCCCGAATCGCCCAGGAAATGGGTATAGCCACAATAGCCGTGGTTACCAAACCTTTCGCTTTTGAAGCAGGCGGCCGTCAGAAGAATGCCGCGGAAGGGCTGTTGAAGCTGCAGCCTTATGTCAACACCCTGATTACTATTCCCAATGAGCGCCTGCTGCAAGCGGTTTCAGAGCAGGCAACTCTTTCAGAAGCTTTCCTTCTGGCGGATGATGTTCTGCGCCAGGCTGTCCAGAGCATTACAGAGTTGATCACAGAACCTGGCGTGATTAATGTTGATTTTGCTCACATCCAGCGGTTAATGGAAATGGGCGGCGGAGCATTGATGAGCATTGGTCAGGGCAGCGGGGAGGAGAAAGCGCTGAAAGCTGTCAAACAGGCTCTCTATCATCCTTTGCTGGAAGATATTTCCCTGGTAAATGCCTCTGGAATCGTGATCAACTTTGCTGCTGGAACAGATCTGACGTTGATGGATATCGGTCAGGCTCTCAACTTTATTCAAGAACAGGTACCGCCTGATGCTGAATTGATTTTCGGCACAACTCAGAAAGAACACTTAATCGGACAGGTTCAGGTGAACTTGATCGTCACCGGGCTGGGGGCAACAACTTTTGAAGATGCCTTTACAGATATTGCCCGGGAATCACGACTGCCGCTTACATCTTCCCGGAAGCAGAATCAAGAGGCAGAATCTGAGGGTGAACTGAACGAGCCGCAGCCGGCCCAAATGGGGGGAGATCCCCTTGATGTCCCTGCATTTATGCGCCGGCGTGCATATTCAACATTTAGCCGCTGAGAGGGAACAGCAAGATGAAACTGACCTCGAAACAAATTGATGAGATTTCAAGCGAAGTGTATCGGAAATATCCAGATCTGAAAGGGGTTAAGCCTACCGTGAAAAACCGCGGCGAGGGTGGTTCTGAAGGACAATTGTTGATATATAAAACCAAGGCTGCCGGTCCCGGCGGAAAGAAGATTAACCGGATCGTGCGGGCTGTGGTTTCAAAGAACGGAAAACTTGGAAAGATCTCAACATCGAAATAAAAACGGAGAATGGGATGAGAGCAGTTTTAGAACATATCGAATTTAGCTGGTGGAGTTTTCACATCCGATTGCTGGATGAGTCAGAGTTCGTGCGGAGACTGCTGCCGCAGATCAAACTTATCTTAGAACAGCGTCGGAAAATTTGGATTGCTCTGGCCTGGGCAGCCCTGGGTTTTCCAATTGGCCTTTTATTTGGCTGGCTGCAGACCCTGTTTCAATAAATCCGGAGATAAATCAACAGAAAGCCATCCAGGAATTTTTTCAGAAATCCCCGTTTCAGCAGGGGATTTTTTCTTCAGTGAAGGGGGAGATTTGAATTTGATAGTGGTATGATTAGTAGCAGATTGATCTTAAAAAATTCACGGCAAGAAAACCCTTCACCAGGTTCAGCTTCAGGCAGGCTGCAGATAGGAATGGAAACAAAATCGAAGTTTATCGGCATTATATTTGTTTTCTTCTTCGCTGTTTTTTTATTTCTGGGTATCAGAACCAGTCAAAGACTATTTGGAGATGAAGCCTCTGCTCCGGTGGCGACTTCAGACGGACTGGATATCCAGGAACTGACCGATCTGACGGCGGAAGAATTTACTTTGATGATCTTTGTAAATGATCTTTCCCTTCCTGAACCCGATTTAGAGGGGGTCTGGTTAAGCCGTTCCGGAGATGAATTTGGAAGTATGTATTTTTTTCCCATCTTTCCGTCACAGGCCCTGGATGGAGCTCGCCGGGATGAAATACTTCAATCGGCTTTTCTGTTAGAACCGGGTTTTTCCCCAAATAGCCAATTTACAGAGACACTGATTAATCGAAATTTGAGCTGGAGCCAGATTCTGCTTCTTGACCAATATGCTCTCCTGGAGCTGGAAGGAATGCTGAACCGGGGATCTGAAGAAAATCAGCTCCAGATCAGTCCATTACTGCCGTCAGCTTTCTACGAGACTGAGCAAAGAACGGCTGCTCAGACCACCCAGGCTATAATCATCCGGGAGATATGTTCTTTTTTGCCCCTGGCAGATCACAAGCAACTCTACAATCGGGCGCTTGAAAATTTTTCAGGACATCTGGTGCTCCATAACATTTCTGCGGAGAACTTATCTATCCTCTGGAGAGAGATTTCCTGGTGCCATTTTCCAACCATGGATCTTCAACAAAATCCCTGATCTGGTTAACAATCACCTTTTCCTCTTTTTCCTGTCTCAGCCAAGAGTTTCTCCTTCTCCTGATTCCCGTGATACACTTTGACTATGACTGAATACACAGCTGCAGCGGCGGCACATCCGAATATTGCCTTTATTAAATACTGGGGAAACCAGAATCATGCTCTCCGGATTCCCAGTAATGGATCAATCTCAATGAACTTGAGGGGTTTGCAAACCACAACCCGGGTTCTTTTCTCAGGTCAGTATTCATCGGATGAGCTGGAGCTCAACGGAAAGCATATTTCTGGGCCAGGTCAGGAAAGAGTAAGTAAATTCTTGGATCGGGTCCGGAAAATGGCCGGGCTGGATCTACCGGCCCGGGTGGTCAGTGAGAATAATTTTCCAACCGGAGCGGGAATTGCATCCTCAGCATCGGCTTTTGCTGCCCTGAGCCTGGCAGCCAGTTCCGCTGCAGGTCTGTCCCTCTCTGAACGAGACCTTTCCTGTCTGGCACGAAGCGGTTCTGGGTCAGCTAGCCGTTCAATTCCAGGTGGGTTTGTGGAATGGCATGCCGGAACTTCCGATCAGACCTCTTTTGCGGAGACTATTCTTCCGGATGAAGGCTGGGATTTGGTTGATTTAATTGCTGTGGTGAGAAAGGAGCACAAGCAGACAGGTTCCAGCGCTGGGCATCCACTGGCGGAAACAAGTCCAATCCAGCAGGCACGGGTGAATGATACTGAGCGCAGACTGGATATCTGCCGATCAGCGGTCTTGAACCGTGATTTTGAAGCCTTCGCTGAGATTGTAGAACTGGACTGCAGCTTGATGCACAGTGTGATGATTACCTCCGATCCGCCTCTCTGGTATTGGATACCGGAAACTGTTGCCCTGATCCAGTCAGTATTGGAATGGAGAAAGTCTGGTATCCCGGTCTGCTACACAATTGACGCGGGCCCAAATGTCCATTTACTGTGTCTGGAGGAAGCAGCAGTTGATGTTAAAAACCGCCTGAAGAGTTGTCCTGGTATTAATACGGTGTTAGAAAGCTCTCCAGGGGGGGCTGCTTATCTTCTCGAGCCAGAATCCCCTGGGGTATAATTTTCCTTGGATTCTGGGATGAAAAAAATCTTTTAGGTCTCCTTAGATTAGAAAAACTAGCTGAGAAATCAGGAAAATTAAATATGATGGGAACAATATTACAATTTGTTGGTTTGATTGCTGCCTTAATTATTCTCCATGAGCTGGGACACTTTTTAGCAGCCAGGCTGTTTGGAGTAGAAGTGGAAGAATTTGGAATTGGCTTTCCTCCCCGAATTCTGAAGTTATTTGAGTTCCGGGGCACGGAATACACTCTCAACTGGATTCCCCTTGGCGGTTTTGTGCGACCCAAGGGTGAGAATGATCCGGAGATAGAAGGGGGCCTGGCTGGAGCCAAACCGCTGGTTCGGATTGCTGTTTTGTTTGCCGGGCCAATGATGAACTTGCTGGCAGCGGTTGTTGTTTATGCGGTGATCTTCAGTCAATTGGGTGTCCCGGATATTTCCATTGTTGAGGTTATGGAAATCGCACAGCAGTCCCCAGCAGCTGAGGCAGGTCTGCTGCCTGGAGATGTTATCCAGGAGATCAATGGCGTACCAGTAGAAGATTCTACTGTCTTGAGAAATGAAATTTACAACAACCTCGGGCAGGAGATCAATCTGGAATATCTTCGGGATGGGACTGCTTACCAGACCTCGCTGGTACCGCGCTCAGATCCACCGGAAAATGAAGGGGCGATCGGGATCGTGATGACCAGTCCAGTCCAGGATGTAAACTGGGTTGAGGCACTGCCAATGGGAGTGGGGGCAACTGCCAGGCACAGCGCTGCTGTTCTCAGCCTGCCGGCGAGCTTGATCCGGGGGACTACTGATGAGGTAGGGCGGCCGGTTGGATACAAAGGGATGTATGATGTTTTTGAAGGTGCTCAGAATCAACAGCTGCTTCCCGGGACATCATCCCAGGTTAACGTTCTGCTCTTTGTGGCCTCAATTACCGTTTCTCTTGGCATTCTCAACTTATTTCCAATTCCTGCCCTCGATGGCGGCAGAATTCTTTTTGTGCTCCCGGAATTAATTGCAGGCAAGCGTGTTTCCCAGCGGGTGCAGAATGTGGTTAACGCAGTGGGATTTATCAGTTTGCTTTTGCTTTTGATCTATTTTAATGTTCTCGACTTTACGTCTCCGGTTCAGCTGCCATGACTGAAGATAACCCTCTGAACCAACCCCAGGAAATCCCGTTTGAGAAAGTGGTTTCTGCTTTGCTGGATGATCAGCAGGTGCTGGACCCCCGCTATCTTTACCCGCTTTCCGACCTTTCCGGTTCTGATTTGAGAAAATTATGGGAAATCTGGGATGAAATTGACCTAGACCGCCGCCGGGGCATGATGGAGGATCTGGAGCGTTTAACCGAGACCAACACTTTACTTTCATTTGAGAATATTTTTCGGCGGGCGTTGAAAGACAGAGATGATCAGGTTCGTTTTTTTGCAGCCCGGGCGATTGAAGCATTTGATACAGATGATTTAATCCCGGATTTTTTAGAAATCCTGGAAGAGGATCAAAGTGCGGATGTGCGGGCGGTCACCGCATCCATTCTGGGAAAGTATATTTACCGGGGAGAGCTGGATAAGATCAGCAGCGAGGATCAAAACCAAATTGAGGAAGCTTTGCTGACCATCCTGGAAAGTGATCAGCCTGATCGGGTACGGCAGTCTGCCTTGGAGGCGATGGGGTACTCACCCCGTCCGGAAGCCCATCGAGAAATTGAAAAAGCGTATCAGTCCGGTGTTCCAGAATGGATGGCCAGTGCCTTATTTGCTATGGGGCGCTCTTTTGACCACCGATACGATGAATTGGTGCTGGATAATCTGCAGCATACATCTCCCGAGATCCGGAGAGAAGCCGTCAGGGCCTGTGGGGAGCTTTACCTGGAGGATGCAGTTCCCGTACTGGTGGATTTACTGGATGATCTTGGGGATGTGAGAAGGGCTGCGATTTGGGCTTTATCCCAGATTGGCGGGGAAGAGGCTGGTCCGGCAATTAATCAGCTGCTGGATCTTAGCGTTTCTGAAGAGGAGTACATTTTAATCCAGGAAGCATTGGAACGCCTGTCCTTCCTGGACGAAGGGGTCTCGATGCCGCTTTTTGATCTGCCTCTTGATGAAAATGACCATGATTTCTCCGAATTTGAAGATGATTTTGATGATGAAGACGCCTACTGGTACAGTTGATAACTGATGAAAATCGTACAACGATCCGCCTGGATCCTTCTTCTGGCAGCTTCCTTTCTGATCCTGTCCGTCAGATCCGTCAGGGCTGCTGAGCCGGTCGAAATCCTTAAAGAGGAGATTTCATACTCTTTTGGTGACGAACTGGTATTTGATCTGACTGTTGATGGGGTAGAAGATATTGAGCGGGTGGATTTGATCCTTCAGACCCCTGGGCTGCCGGGTTTTTCCGGATCAATGAAGATTTCTGCTTCCGGAACGCTGTTCTTTAGCTATGATCTGGAGCAGCGACCGCTGCCGGCTTTTGCTCCCGTGACTTACAGCTACCGGTTTGTAGCAGGAGATGGATCTGAGACAACAACGGAACCAAAATCATTTACCTATCTGGATAACCGTTTTAACTGGCAGAAACTGGAAGAGGATCCCTTCACAATTTACTGGTATGAAGGTGATTTACCTTTTGCCCGGGAAGTTCTTGACGCTGCTCAGGCAGGAACGACTGAAATTCTGGACCTGCTTCAGCAGCCGGAAAGCACTGAGCCTGTGCAGGTCTTTGTTTACAGCAGTCAGGATGCTCTCCAGACAACATTGATCAGTACGAATCAAAGCTGGGTTGCCGGACATGCGGCCCCGGAACTGGGTTCAGCGGTTGTTTCTCTCCCTCCAGGTGTTGATCAATCGCTTGAGATCCAGCGTCAGATACCACATGAAATCGCCCATATCATGATTTACCGCTACATGGGCGCTGAATACCGATATCTTCCGGCCTGGGTCAGTGAAGGGATTGCTTCCCTGATGGAGAATTACAATCGTCCGGAGTACAACGTTCTCCTCGAAAACGCGGTCAGAGACCGGGCTTTGATTCCGCTTTCACAGCTCTGTAATGTTTTTCCAACCGACCCAGATTTAGTCCAGCTATCCTATGCAGAATCATATTCCATTCTCAATTACATCCGTGAGGAATATGGAGTTACCGGGGTGCAGGCGTTGATCGCAGCTTATGATCAGGGGGTAAGTTGTGACCGGGGGGTGGAAATTGCACTTGGGAAGAATTTGACTCAGCTGGAAAGGAACTGGAAGCAGGAAACATTTTTCCGAGTTAGAAACTTGCTGATTATTGGTGGATTGAGTCTGATTCTTCTTCTGCTGCTGGCAGGAATTGCCTGGATTGTGGTCCGTAAAGGCTTCAAAGAGGATCCCAAAACTCCTGAAGAACTTTGGAAAGAGAAGTAGAGGATATATGGAAAGACTGCATGTGTTTATCTGGGGACGTGTTCAGGGTGTCGGCTTCCGGTATTTTGTTCTCAGTGCTGCCATGGAAATTCAACTGACAGGCTGGGTTCGGAATCGGAGAGATGGGTCCGTGGAAGTGCTTACTGAAGGGAAAAAGGAAAACCTGGAAAAATTATTTCGAGCACTGCAGCGTGGTCCGTCATCCTCCAATGTCACCGGTGTTGATCCGGAGTGGGGGGATGCAAGCGGGGAATTCTCCCGATTTGAAATCCGGGGGACTCTCTAGGGCTTGGCTGGATCATTGAAACCTAAACCGCGGCGATTAAGCGAAATGAATCTCCCCCGGCCGATAATCAAATGATCCAGAACCTGAATATCCAGAAGTTTTCCAGCTTCAATAATGACTTTGGTGATTGCCACATCATCCGGACTGGGGGATGGATCTCGTAGAGTAGGGATAGGGCGCACCTTTCTATCTTTCGATAGATGTGTTTCCCTATCCCTCTCTCCGAACCGGACGTGCGGCTTTCACCGCATCCGGCTCTCCGTCAAGTTGTTTCTGTAGCCGTGAACCTCGTGGTGACAGTTCAAACAGAGTGTTGGAGATTTTTCATGGAGTGACTTTTCATCCCCTTTTTGTGATGTACTCTGAGATTGTCAGAGTTGCCACATCTGGTGCATTTCCAGCCATCTCGCATTTTGACTCTCAAATTTGTCTCTGCGAACCCAAGAGGTTCATTTCTCCCTTGAGAAGATACTCCAATTGTTGCTGTGAAAATCTTTTCGTCTGGAGCACCTTCCCATTCTGGGTTGTCTAGGAATGCAAGGCCAGTTTCTAGATAAGGATGAGGGAATCCATTTCTTCCTTTCATTCTGTACCTACTTCTAGGCAACTCTTTAGGAGTTGGAAGCCATTGATACGTGGTCAGTACTTTTCCGTCTTGTCGTATCTCGGCTTTCCACCTTGTCCTGTTTAGATGGACGATAGTTTTCTCCCGGATGAGCTGTTGCTTTCTGCTGTTTTTGTGCTTATTCAGTAGAAAGATTAGGTAGCGATGCCATGTATACCGACTAATTTCCTCAAGGTCTTTGTGGAGACTTGTGTGTTTATAGTACTCACACCATCCTCGCACAATAGCGTTCAGTGTTGCTAGTCTGGTATATTCATCCATCCAGGTCCAATTCCGGCCAGTCAATTCCTTAATCCTGCTTTTTACCCTTTTGACTGTTTTCAGGGATGGGCGTAGATGCACAACCCATCTTCCTTCCGGTCTTACTCTCTGAATATAGAAACCCAGAAAGTCAAACCCATCATTGACATGGGTAATCTTTGTCTTTTCATCTGATAGTTCCAGATGAAGTTCTTCAGCAAGATAATTCTTGACTTCTTCCTTAATCTGGCGCACTTCGGAGATGGGGCCATTGCCAACTATTACAAAGTCATCAGCATATCGAACCATGCAATAGTTACCTTTGCCTTGTTTCCTCACATAGTACTGCCGTTCGTATGGTGTCCGGCTGTGCCATTTCTTTTCCGCTAACTTATCGAATTCGTTGAGATAGATATTCGCCAGTAAGGGTGAGATGACACCACCTTGGGGTACGCCTGTTTCTGTTTTAGCAAACAGTTGTCCTTCCATGACACCAGCTTTAAGGAATTTCCAGATCAGTGTTAATACCGCTTTATCAGCAATTCGCTTCCTGATAAGAGACATCAGTTTCTCGTGGTGAACATTGTCGAAGTAGCTTTTGATGTCTCCTTCAATCACGTAGTAATGTTTCGCTCTAGTGTTGAAGAGAGGCATTATCACTGCTATCGCGTCCATAGTGCGCCGCCCTTTTCGAAATCCATAGGAGTGGTGCTGGAAGTCTGATTCAAAAATCGGGTCCAGTATCATTCTCAGGGCTTCTTGGACAATTCGGTCATAGAGAACTGGGATTCCTAGCGGTCGTTTCTTCCCATTTCCTTTTGGAATGAATGTCCTTCGTACAGGCTGTGGATTGTACGTTTTGCTTTTGAGAAGACTGATGATATTGGCGATATGCCCCTCATAGTCTTCCTTAAAGTTGTGCCGTGTCGTTCTATCCACTCCTGCCGTTAAACTACCAGAGCGTGCCAGGACTTGGTTTGCAGCGTATTCTATCCAGACCTGCCAGTGCAATAGCTGGTATAGATTCTTGAATCTATGTTCTGGATACTCAACTGCTCTTTTGGCTAATTTAGCTTGCTTTTCCGTAATCATTGTAGGTTCACACGTCCTCCTCATATGTATTCAGCTTCTGCCATTTGCACTGTGACTTGACTATCTCCCTTCGCCATGTAGTGGGTTTTCTCCACCTCAGACTACTACGGAGATTCCGCCCTGCCGATAGCATTGGTCGCAGACACCTACTCCTGTTTTCAGGAGAGCTAAAAGCAGTTCCCAAGTTCACATTTGTTTCGTCTTCAACTTGCCGTAGGTTCCACCTGTACGCCAATGCCCGGTTCTTTGCCGAGCTCGTTATCGGGGAATGAGGTATATTCTTTGGAGCCCCGCATTCCTGCCCATCCGAGGTTTACCAATACCTAGCGAGTACTGGTATCCGATAACTACACCCTGCCCTATCATTAAAGGGTGTTCCAACCTGTGACGCTTCAAACGGTGATTTCTTTTCGTAACCATAGCAAGTCTCTGGCTAGCAGACCTCAGGGTTTATAGGGAACCCTTTATCCACGTTGTCAGGAGAGCTTCATATTTTCAGAGGTCTCGCATCTTCAAATATGTCTCCGTAGCCATTGATAGACTCCTTATCAAGTCGCTTAATGCGACACTAAACAAATGCGCTTCTTGGCGCACCGCTGGGATGATTGTGAACGATAATTACCGCTGCTGAGTTTTGCCGCACCGCTGGACGAAACAGCTCCCCAACCCGAACCTGGGATGAATTCAAAGAACCCTGGTAGTTTGTTTTGATATCCAGAACATGATTCCGGGTATTCAGCAGCATAACCCGGAGCTGTTCCTGTTCCAGGGCACTCATTTCATATTGAACCAGATCAGCCGCGTCTTCCGGGCTGTGAATGATAGGCTTATCTTCCGGAGTTTGGGCTGTAAGTCTCCGGCCGAGGTCAATAGCTGCTTTAATTTGAGCCGCTTTGGCATCTCCCACACCATGCTGGGATTTAAGCTCAGCATAGGATGCTCGCTGAAGCCCGGAAAGCCCATTGAAATCCTGCAGCAGACGCTGACCCAATTGAATTGCATTTTCCCCGCGGACGCCGACCCGCAGCAAAACCGCAAGAAGTTCCGCGGTACTCAAGACCTGGGCTCCCAGCTGAGCTAAACGTTCCCGGGGTCTTTCGCTGCTTTTAAGATCTTTGATGCGGTATGTAGGTCCTCCCCTTTCCATACTTCCTCCTTTGATTATCCCCCTCTAAATTTGTTTATAACGGAAAATTGATCCGGAGACAAGATGATCGAAGCGAAGAGGTATTTGAACCGGATCACCCGACATTGAGGAGTATTCTTCCGGATAAATGGGGATGAAAAATAAATCTGAGTCCGAAATAGCAGAAATTTAAATAGGGTATAATTTTTCCGAAGGAGAAAAAAATGAGTTTTGATCCATCTGCAATCAGTAATTATTTGTTGATCGCTGCTGCCTGGGGAGGGGCATTCCTGGCCGCCCTCTGGCTTTCACTTTTAGTCTGGACCTACCGTGACATCCGCTCCAGAACCAAGGATCGATTAGTTCGGATCCTTTCTGTGCTTGTTGTGGCTGTCTTGTTCCTTCCGGGAGTGGTAGTTTACTGGATTCTGCGTCCATCCAGAACCCTCGAAGATGAATATCAATACATGCTGGAAGAAGAAGCTTTGCTTCAATCAATTGAGGAAAGTGAGGTTTGTCCTGGCTGTGGAAGGCATGTTGAGAGTGATTGGAAAATATGTCCTAACTGTCACACAAAGCTGAAGAAAAGCTGCCGAAACTGTGGGAAATTGATGAAGCTACCTTGGGGGTTGTGCCCTTACTGCGGGACCCCTGAACCCGGGAAACGCCGGGAAGACCTCTCGGTGAATGAGGCTGTCAAATCACTTCAGCTGGAAGATGATGATGAGCCGGATTTTGATCTCGATCAGAGTTTAGAATCTGATCTTTCACCTGATGAAATTGGAAATGAACTGGATCTTGATCTGGACCTGGATGATTTGTAAACAATTCTCAAATTTGAGAGAGACCAAAAAAGCCTTCACGCGAAGTGAAGGCTTTTTTATTTTGGATTGTTTTCGCTTTATTTAAACGGGGTCCATCCGGCATATTCTGCCATATCACCAAGCTGTTCTTCAATCCGCAGCAGCTGATTGTATTTTGCTACCCGATCCGAGCGGGCTGGAGCACCGGTCTTGATCTGCCCGGTATTGAGGGCCACTGCAAGATCCGCGATAGTGCTGTCTTCAGTTTCCCCGGAGCGGTGCGAGGTCACGGCTGTCCAACCGGCCCGGTGGCAGGCCTGGACGGATTCAATTGTCTCGGTCAGACTGCCGATCTGGTTGACTTTGACCAGCAGTGAGTTGCAGGCTTTTTCCTGGATCCCGCGCCGGACGCGTTCAGGATTGGTCACCAGCAGGTCATCACCGACAATTTGCAGTTTATCACCGAGTTCGGCGGTCATCAATTTCCAACCTTCCCAGTCGTCCTGCGCCAGGCCGTCTTCAATGGAGACAATGGGATATTTTTCAACCCAAACTTTCCAGAAAGCTACCATTTCTTCACTGCTCAGTTTTTTGCCTTCTGTCCTCAGGTTGTAAAGACCTTCATCTTCCTCGTAAAACTCGGAGGCAGCCGGGTCAAGAGCAATGGCAATATCCTCGCCGGGTTTGTATCCTGATTTCTCAACGGCTTCCAGAATGATTTCCACGGCCTCTGCGTTCGATCCAAGAGCTGGCGCATAGCCACCTTCATCACCGACAAGAGCGGTGTATCCGTGATCCTTGAGCACACTTTTCAGGGTGTGGTAAATTTCACTGCCCCAGCGCAAACCTTCCGAGAAGGTTGGTGCCCCGAGCGGCATTATCATAAATTCCTGGGCATCGGTTGACTGCCAGTCTGTATGTTCTCCACCGTTGAGGATATTCATCATCGGTGAAGGCAGCACATGGGCATAAACACCACCGATATATTGGTAAAGGGGAATTCCCAGAGAGGCAGCAGCGGCTTTGGCGATTGCCAGGCTGGTGCCTAAAATCGCATTTGCGCCCAGTTTTGATTTATTGCTGGTCCCATCCAGCTCCAGAAGCAAATTATCCAGTTTCTTCTGCTGGGTGGCATCAGTGCCGATTAATTCATCAAAGATAGCTGAATTGACATTCTTGACTGCTTTTGTGACACTTTTTCCAAGATACCGTTTCTTATCACCGTCCCGCAGTTCGAGGGCTTCATGAATTCCGGTGGAAGCTCCGGATGGGACTGCAGCCCGGCCGAAACTACCATCTGCCAGGATTACATCGACTTCCACGGTCGGGTTGCCGCGGGAATCCAGGATTTGTCGTCCATTGATACATTCAATTTTAGTTTTCATAGTTTACTCCGTAAAGTTTGTTTTCGCCGTTATTGTAGCCGATCAACAGCAATTAATAAATACCCTGCTTCTAATCTCATCCCTGTTTCTTATCGTATTCCTTCGCGGCTTTGGTAAAGGATGTAAACAGTGGATGCGGTCGGTAGGGTCTTGATAAAAACTCAGGGTGGAATTGAGTTCCCAGCATGAAGGGGTGCTCCCTGATTTCCGCAATTTCTACCAGGCGTTCGTCAGGGGAGAGCCCTGAATACACCATGCCGGCTTCCTCCAGTTTCTCCCGGTAATCATTGTTGAATTCAAAACGATGCCGGTGGCGTTCCTGGACTTCTTTTTTCTTATAGGCCCGGGCTGCAATTGTTCCAGATTTCAGTCTGCAGGGGTACAGCCCGAGACGCATCGTACCTCCCATGTCGGTGATGTCCCTTTGATCCGGCATCAGGTCAATTACCGGATGGGGAGTAGATGGGTCAAATTCGGTTGAGTTCGGGGAATCATCCTCGAATAAGGCCCTCGCGAATTCAACAACCATCAGCTGCATTCCCAGACACAACCCGAGGTATGGAATCCGGTTTTCGCGGGCGTAGCGAATGGCTTCAATTTTTCCTTCTGTACCCCGCTCTCCAAATCCTCCCGGTACCAGAATGCCGTGAATATCTTTGAGCTGATCCAGATTTTTTGATTTCTCAAATGATGAGGAGTGAATCCAGCGGATATCGACATCGACGCGATTTGCTAGTCCAGCGTGCTGAAGAGCTTCCCGAACACTCATGTAGGCATCATGCAGCTCAATGTATTTTCCAACCAGGGCAATGGTGACTGGAGGTTTCTCTTCCCGCATGGTCTGGACCATTTTTCGCCAGGTTTTCAGGTTGGGTTTTTGCCGCTGTTTAATTTTCATTTTGTGACTGATGAAGTCACCCACATCCGCATCCTCAAGCATTAAAGGAATGTTATACAGGTTGTCGGTTGTCACCATTGGAACAACAGCTCGCTGGTCTACGTCGCAGAACAAGGCGATTTTTTCCAGAAGTTCCTTATCTACCGGATGATCTGCCCGGGCGATGATCATGTCGGAGCAATCCCGATCGAGCGCAGTTCCTGGACTGAGTGCTGGGTAGGTTTGGTTTTTAATTCTTTTGTGGCACCGATGAACGGTAGCCAGGTTACATGAATGTAAAAACTGTGCTTTTTCCCTACATCCCCCCGCATTTGCCGCAGTGATTCCAGGAAGGGAAGTGACTCAATATCGCCTACCGTTCCCCCCACTTCGACCAGCACGATATCTGCTCCGGTTGTCTTCGATACCTGCCCTATGCAGCGTTTAATTTCATTCGTGATATGGGGGATGACCTGAATGGTTCCTCCCAGATAATCCCCTCTGCGCTCTTTCGAGATCACTTTCTCATAAACCTGCCCGGTGGTAACGTTGCATACTTTATTCAAGCTGGTATCAACGAATCGTTCGTAATGACCGAGATCGAGGTCTGTTTCTGATCCATCGTCCAATACATAGACCTCTCCATGCTGGTAGGGACTCATGGTTCCGGGGTCGACATTGATATATGGATCCAGCTTTTGGATAGCGATCTTGAATCCCCGTTCTTTCAGCAGTCGTCCTAGGGCAGCAGCTGTCACACCTTTGCCTACCGAGCTTAATACACCACCTGTCAGAAAGATATATTTCGTTTTCATAATTTTTCCTGCTTATTGCTGGTCTGGATCATTTCTTTGGAATCTTTGATTGGGTGATTTTAAAAGAAGAGGGGAGGACCTGGTGTTCCAGACCTCCCCAGTATTGTTTGGGTTGTTTGTGGTTTTCTTCATCAGCTGATAAATTTTCCGAGGTCCTCTGCGGCCCGCCGCATTTCCAGAAAGATCAAACCAAGTTTTGCTTGTTCTCTTGCCAGCGCAGTTAATACCGCTTCCTCACCGATTGCGGAGAGGATAACATAACCATCATCCCCGTGTATGTAGACCTGATCCAGGGAACCGCGGTTTAACTCAGCAGCAATCCGGTCTCCCAGGCTGAGCATGGCAGCAGACATCGCGGACACCCGATCCTCTTCCACATTATCAGGCAGGGCAGAAGCAATAGTCAATCCATCCACAGAAACAACGGCAGAAGCTTCAATTTCCGGTGTTGCGGCCTGCATTTCGCGCAGGCGTTTAACCATTTCTTCAGCTCTTGAGCCTGCCATATCCAGTGCTCCTTCATCAAAGCGAATTCGATCACTTGTTACTCAGAGTTTACCATATCTTCATTAAAGACTGGGAACCGAAAATGGGAATTGAGGATTGAATGTGTTTTCTTTGACCCGGGAAGGATCAAGCGGCTCAAAATCCGGATCAGGCTTCAGGAAAAAGCCATCTTCCTACTGCTGATTCTGGTCTGTATGCTCCTTTACGTTGACCAGGCCAGATCGACGTGCTACACTAGAAAATCGTGAAAAAGGTTTTGCTGGGGATAATGATATCTGTGCTGGTTCTTCTCGGGGCGGCATTTTCGACAACTCCGGGGGAGATCACGGCTGCCCCAACCCAAATCCAGAATATTCTGATCCAGAATCCACGGGAAGGACAACCGCTCCAGGGAATTGAAATGATTGAAGGCCGGGTCCGGGGAGATGGGTATCGGGCCGGAACCCTTCATTTTGCCTATTCCGGAGTCGAAAACCCGACCTGGTTTTTTCTGGCAGATCTGCAGCCTGCGGATGACGGCGGGTCGAATCATCCATTTCTAGTGGAATGGGATACATCTCAGATCACGGATGGAGAGTATGACCTCCGGCTGATTGCTGTTTTTGAAGATCAGGTGTCTATATCCGAACGGGTGAGAAACCTGAGAATCCGGAATTACACGGTGATTGAAACCAGCACTCCGGCACCTGATAATACCCAGGGCCCACCGGAAACCCCCACCCCGGTTTTGCCTGAAACCCCAGCGGTGTCAGGCGGTTCCACTCTCCCGCAAAACCCGGCTTCTATTGAGGTGGAAGATTTCCAGCGGTCCCTGATCGTTGGAATTTCCTCAGCAGCTGGCCTTTTTTTCTTGGGTGGAATTTATTTTCTTGTCAATCGGCTCAAAAAGAACCGATACAAAAAATGATAATTGATAATGACTTCTAAAAATCGTTATTTAATTGCAGGGCTTGGAAATCCCGGGCGAGAATACAGCAAGAACCGCCATAATGTTGGTTTTATGGTACTGGATCATCTTGCTCAAGATTTGAATGTGGGGTTTTCAAAACTTCGCATGAATGCATTTATTGGAGATGTCCGGAAAGATCAAAAGAGGATCTTTCTTGTCAAGCCCCAGACGTACATGAATGCCTCGGGTCGAGCGGTCCATGCTGTCCTGAAATATTATAAGATTCCTGTCGAAAACCTGCTGGTGATTTACGATGATGTTGATTTGCCTTTTGAAACTCTGCGGGCCCGGACCGGAGGAGGGGCCGGGGGGCAAAAAGGGCTGAAATCAATCATTAATACCCTGGGCACTCAAGATTTTCCCCGGCTGCGGGTTGGAATTGGCCGTCCCCCGGGACGAATGGAAGTAGCAGACTATGTCCTGCAAGATTTTTCCCAGCCTGAAGAGGAAATTCTTGATTTTGTCCTGGGCCGGGCAGCGGATGCGGTGATGATGTTTCTCTATCAGGGGATCCAGCAAACTATGACAATCTTTAATCAAACTCCAGATTTGGAGAATTGAATTCCATGCAGGCTTCCATGTTGCATCAAATTCAATCTCTGCCTGTTTTTCAGCGGCTGGTTGAGAGGATTCGAGAAAAGCAGCCGGTGGAAAATCTAAGTCTCCCACGGGCAGCTCGGATCCCGGTCCTGGCTGCTGTCCAGAAATATTTTCAAATGCCAGTCCTGCTGATCACAGATCGATCTGACCGTTCCCTGCAGCTGGATCAGGAATGGGGGTTCTGGCAGCCGGATTTGGATCGTTTGTATTTCCCTGAACCTGATCCTCTGTATTATGAGCGAATACCCTGGAGCCGTAGAACCCGCCAGGATCGGATTGATGTGCTGGCAAATTTTGCTGCGGAAATGATCCCTGCTTATCCGGGAATTGATAGTGCTTCAGGACTGGCTGTGGTTGCTCCGATTCGATCTCTGATCACGCGGACTATACCCCGGCGGGAATTTTTAAAGCATTCCCGGGTGCTCAGGAAGGGGGAAAAGCAGGTGCTTGCTTCTCTGGCAGCCAGCTGGTACCAGATTGGCTACGAGCCAGCCTCTGTTGTAGTCTCACCCGGTCAGTTTGCCAGGCGGGGAGGAATTCTGGATATCTGGCCCCCTGCAGAGCAGTTTCCAGTGCGGTTTGAATTTTTTGGCGATGAAATTGATATGATCCGGGAATTTGATCCCCGGACCCAGCGGACAATTGGAAAACGATCAGAGGTTCTAATCACCCCGGCCAGGGAGTTCATACTTCCAGAGACTGGCGTTGAGAATGAGTATCTCGAAGCTGATATCCCGGCTCTCTACCAAGAGCAGGCAACGCTCTTGAATTACCTCCCGGGGGATTGTTTGGTGCTGATTGATGATATTGAGGCCGTAGAGAACACGATCCGTGAGATTGATATCCAGGCTGGCAGTATGCGAGCGGGATATATCCGGGAAGGATCTTTGATGGCAGATGCCCCATTTCCTTATCTTTCTCGGGATGTATTAGATGATCTGCCAGCCTGGCAGAATGCGGTTCGTTTAGGACCGCTGCATACCAGTACATCTGGAGGATTGGCTGGCCATTTCTCAGCAAACCCCCGTTTCGGTGGTGAGCTTAAATCATTTACTGCTCATTTGACTGAGACCGTGCAGGAGGGATGCAAAACTGTGGTGGTTTCCCGTCAGGCTGCTCGTCTGGAAGAAATCTGGTCAGAACGTTCTGCAAGTACAGTATCTCCCCAGTTCTTAAAGGGAAGTCTGGAAAATGGTTTTCGACTGGATGCACCAGATCAAAAGACAACGATGCTTTACTCTGATGGAGAAATTTTCGGCTGGGGCAGCATTCAACCCCGGCAGCAGCCAGTGCGGCGGGCAAAAGCCCCTGAGTTAAAATACACTGATTTCCAGATTGGAGACTGGGTTGTTCATGTTGATCACGGGATCGGCAGATATGCTGGTTTGGTGGACCGTGAACTGGGTGGGGCAGAGAGTGAGTATCTCGCACTTGAGTATGCAGAAGGTGACCGCCTTTATGTCCCTGTTTCCCAGGCTGATCGGGTCACCCGCTATGTAGGACCGGATCATCATGATCCCCAGATCACAAGATTGGGGAGTAGCCGCTGGAGCCGGACCAAACGCAAAGTTGAACAAGAAGTATTTGAGGTGGCGGAAGATCTGCTTAAACTCTATGCAAGCCGTCAGACAGCCCAGGGGTACGCATTCAGCCCGGATACAGCCTGGCAGCAGGAATTGGAAGCCAGTTTTCCATACATCGAAACAGAGGATCAGCTCCAGGTATTATCTGAGGTTAAACAGGATATGGAATCACCCCGCCCGATGGACCGTTTGATCTGCGGCGATGTTGGATATGGGAAAACAGAAATTGCGGTCCGGGCTGCTTTTAAGGCTGTGATGGATGGGAAACAGGTTGCGATTCTCGTTCCTACGACAGTCTTGGCCCAGCAGCATTATGAAACTTTTCAGGAGAGGATGAGTGCTTTTCCGGTGGAGATTCGGATGCTGTCTCGTTTTCGGACACCGGCCGAACAGAGAAGTGTGTTGGCTGGATTAAAAGCAGGAGCAGTGGATGTGGTGATTGGTACCCACCGACTGCTCTCTAGAGACATTCGGTTTTCGGATCTGGGTTTGCTGATTATTGATGAGGAACAGCGTTTTGGTGTGTCCCACAAAGAAAAAATAAAAAAAATGCGCACCAATATTGATGTGCTGACCATGACCGCGACCCCTATCCCCCGGACCATGTACATGGCACTGACAGGAATTCGGGATATTTCCCGGATCAACACCCCTCCGGAAGAACGATTGCCTGTAGTGACCCGGGTTGGACCCTATGATCAGGATTTAATTCAAAAAGCGATCTGGCGGGAGATGGAGCGGGGAGGACAGGTGTTTTTTGTCCACAACCGTGTTCGGACGATAGACGCTATGAAATCTCATCTCAACCACATTGTTCCTGGAGCAAAAATTGGGGTTGCTCATGGCCAAATGGCTGAAAATGTACTTGCGGAACGCATGCGTGAATTTACTGCAGGAGAGATTGATGTTCTGCTAACGACCTCTATCATTGAATCAGGTCTTGATATTCCAAATGCAAATACGATTATTATCGATCAGGCAGATATGTTCGGGCTGGCCCAGCTTTATCAGCTGCGGGGCCGGGTTGGGCGCGGAGCACAGCGAGCTTACGCTTATTTTTTGAAACAGCGGCAGGGATCTCCGACCGCGGAGGGCCGGCTTCGACTAGAAACGATCGCAGAACATACAGAACTTGGCGCTGGTTATTCTGTAGCAATGCGCGACCTGGAAATTCGCGGAGCTGGAGATATTCTCGGCACCCGGCAGTCAGGAAACATCGCAGCTGTGGGATTTCATTTATACACCCGTTTGCTGTCTCAGGCTGTGAAAAAAACCAGCAAACCTGAGAAGATCAAGCAGGAATTGGACTTTTCCTCCGGGATGGAACAACCGCTTGTGCGGGTTGATTTACCGCTTACAGCTGGAATTCCCACTGATTACATTGGGGACCAGAATGTGCGGCTCAGCCTGTACCGCCGGATGGCAAATCTTGAAAGCGAGCCTGAGATCAATGCGCTGCGGGAGGAATTTGAGGACCGCTTTGGACCGCTGCCGCTCACTGTGGAACATCTGTTTCTGATATTAAGAATTAAAAATCTGGCTGGGAAACTGGGCATGGATAGTATCAATCAGCAGAAGGGGCAGATTTTATTAAATTTTCCAGAAGAGAGCCCACTTCCTCAACCCTGGATGACCACAGAACCAACCCGTTTTGGCGAATCAACAATCTGGCTGAGTTTTGATCTCAGCGCTCCAGATTGGGCTGAAAGGCTTTTGGGGATCATGACAGATTTCACCCAAAAGGATTAGGTATTTCCGATCTTATTCAGAGGACGTTCTTTGACAATTGATAGGGTGAAAGGTATAATTGACGCTTGTTGGAAATGAAGCGTACTATGGAGAGTGTTTTATGGCGAACGATGACCTAAAGACTCCAGAGACAATTGATGATCTAGAGCCGAAGATGAAAATCAGTGGGAAGGTAATTAAAACTTCTCTTGCCGGTGCGATTGTAGATGTGGGTGTCGGTGTTCCTGGAGTGATTCATATTTCAAAATTAAAAAAGGGAACGGTGACCAGAGTTTCTGATGTGGTTAAGGAAGGCGAAGATATTGAGGTCTGGGTTCAGAGGACTGATCCGGATCAGAACAAAATCGAATTAACCATGCTTGAACCACTGGGCCTGGATTGGAATGAAATCAAATCCGGGATGGATATGGCTGGACTTGTGACCCGGATTGAAAAGTACGGTGTTTTTGTCGATATCGGTGCCGAACGACCTGGTTTGGTTCATATCAGCGAAATGGCCCACGGCTACGTCCGGACACCTAATGACCTTGTCAAAAAAGGTGATTCAATCAAGGTCAAAATCCTTAAGGTGAACCGCCGGAAAAAACAAATCAAGCTCAGCATGAAAGCGCTTGAGGAGGCCCCGGTAAGTGAGATGGATTTGGATCTGAGCGATGATCCTGCAGAACCCACCCCGACCGCTTTTGAATTTGCGATGAGGAAGGCAATGGGAGACAGCAGTGGAGAATCTGATCTATCTGATCTGCTTTCTGAGATGGAAAACTGACCCTGGAAAATCGAAAATATTGAAGTATTCATCAAGGCTGTGATCTGATCACAGCCTTTTTGTTTTGATTTGCTTTTTAAAGAGTTTATTTGGAGTGGGGAAAACCCAGGGCTTTTCAGATGGGGATTAATCTGATTATAATCTAAGCTGGAGAACGCTACTTTAGAATATCTGTAGATCAACCATTACCAGAAGAATACAATCAGGAATTGTTAGAAGGAGCTTTCATGGCCGGAGAATCACCGACTTCATCCGACTTGTCCGCCTTTTTAAGGGAAAATGGATCCAGGGGTCAGGAGATGCTTCTCCCGGCTTTGCTCTTAGCCCAGCGAATCTACGAACATGTTCCAGAAGAGGCTGGGCGGGAAATCAGTGAGGCCCTTGATGTTCCCCTGGCGGAAATCAGCGGGGTGATTGAATTTTATTCAATGCTTTCCGATCATCCTACTGCTGAAACAGTGATCAGGATTTGCACCACACCGTCCTGCGCATCCCAGGGAGCCGGCGAATTAGTGGAAGAGCTGAAACAGCATCTCGGGGTTGAAATTGGAGAATCTACGGTTGACGGCAGGTATATCATTGAGGAAGTGGAATGCCTCGGCTTATGTGACCATGCTCCGGGTGCTCTTGTCGGCCATCAGATGGTTGGCCAGGCTGAGATAGATACAATTTTCGAGCCCTGCGAACACCCGAAGAGTATGATTTATGGTGATCAAAGAATTCTCACTGCTCGATCAGGGAATATTGACCCTCTCAGTGTCTCGGAGTACCAGAATCACGCAGGATTCAGCGGATTGAAAAATGCGCTGGCGATGTCCCCTGAAGAGGTTATCCAGGTTGTAAAAGACTCCGGTCTAACCGGCCGGGGTGGAGCAGGCTTCCCAACCGGGGTCAAATGGGAAGGATGTGCTGCTGAGGAACGTTTTCCCAAATACCTGGTATGCAACGAGGATGAGTCCGAACCGGGAACGTTCAAGGATCGGGCTTTGATTGAAGGAGATCCTTTCACAATAATTGAGGGGATGATCATTGCAGCCTATGCCGTTGGGGCTGAGAAAGGTTATTTATACATCCGGGGAGAATATACCAAGTCCCATGAGGTAATCCGAAAAGCCCTCCAGGCAGCTGAAGAGCACGGCTTCCTCGGTGAAAATTTACAGGGGTCGGATTTCTCATTTGAGATTGAACTGCGGAGCGGTGCGGGGGCATACATCTGCGGGGAAGAAACCGCTCTGTTTGAATCGATTGAAGGTAAACGCGGTTTTCCGAGGATCAAACCACCTTATCCGACCACCCACGGACTATTCAACCAGCCTACAGTGATCAACAATGTTGAAACCCTGGCGAATGTTTCCTACATCCTCCAGCAGGGAGCTGTAGCTTATCGAGAATTCGGGACGGAGAAATCACCCGGACCTCGATTATTCAGTGTTTCTGGAAATGTTAAACGGCCCGGGATTTATGAAATTACCCGACCAACCACCCTGCGGGAATTGATTTATGAGCAGGCCGGCGGGATTGAAGAGGATCGAAATTTGCGGGCAGTCTTGCTGGGTGGAGCCGCCGGGAAGTTTGTCGCTCCTGATCAGCTGGATTTTGAACTTACCAATGAAGGTACAAAAGGGGTCGGCCAGTCTCTCGGTTCGGGCGCTGTGGTAGTTTTTGATGACCACGTGAATATGAAATTTGTGCTGCATGGTTTGGGACATTTCTTTGCCCATGAAAGCTGTGGAAAATGCTACCCCTGTCAGCTGGGAACCCAGCGGCAGGCTGAAATCCTGGACCGGCTTCTGCGGGAGCAGCCCCTGCCGGATGATATTTCCCGGTTAGAAGATGTTGGAATGACGATGACAGAAGCTTCGATCTGCGGCTTGGGGCAAACTGCCTCATCCGCAGTGTTAAGTGCGGTTGATCTCTGGCCGGATCTATTTGCCGTCAAGGAGGATAGTTATGAGTGAGAGTCAATTGATCCAATTGAAGATCGACGGCCGGGAGGTAGCTGTTCCGGAAGGAACAACCTTGATGGAAGCTGCCGAGCAGGCAGGACAAAAAATCCCGGTGATTTGTTATCACGAAGCAACTACACCGGAAGGGATCTGCAGGCAGTGTGTGGTGGAAGTTGAGGGATGGAGAAATCTGGCACCGGCCTGTATTACGCCGGCCAGCGAGGGACTTGATGTGTCCACGAATAGCGAACGAGTCCAGCAGGCCCGGAGAACAATTCTGGAGATGTTGAATGCCAGTGTGGACTTATCCCAGGCTCCAGAACTGCAGCAGCAGATGGAAACCTATCAAGCAGATCCGGACCGTTTTCCGGGTGCCAAGCAGCGGGATTTTGATGTTCTGGACGACAACCCGTTTTACGTCCGGGATTATTCGCAGTGCGTGATGTGCTGGCGCTGTGTTCAGGCCTGTGCGGATGATATTCAATACACCTACGCCTTGTCCGTTGGCGGGCGGGGTCATGACAGCAAGATATCAACATTTTTTGACTTACCGATGCCGGACACAACCTGTGTCTTCTGCGGAAACTGCGTCGGGGTTTGTCCGACGAACGCCCTCCAGGATAAAACTGAATATCTGCTCGATAAAGGGCTCCAGCATAATGAAATTCGGGCCCGCCGCCGTCAGGAACGAAAGCAGAATAAGGAGTAAGGAATGGTACAGGCTCAAAAATCTTATCAAAGCACCTGTCCTTTTTGTGGAGTGGGCTGTCAGGTAACCATGCAAATCCGGGAAAATCACATCTTCCGGGTGGATGCTCCTTTTGAGGTCGCTCCCAATTATGGAAGGCTGTGTTCAAAGGGCCGATATGGACTGGATTTCGTTCACCATCCCTCCCGATTGACATACCCGATGATCCGCAAGGATCTGGGGGAACTGCCGAGGAAGCCGATCGGCCTGGGCGGTTTCCGTCGGGCAACCTGGGATGAGGCTCTGGATTTGGCTGCGGACCGGATTGCAGAACTCGTTCAGAAGCACGGCGGTAACTCATTGGGGACATTTTGCTCCGCCAAGGCAACCAACGAGGATAACTACCTCTTTCAAAAATTTGTCCGGGCGGTTTTAGGCACAAATAATGTGGATCACTGCTCCCGGCTCTGTCATGCAGCTTCTGTCGCGGGTCTCCAAATCGCAATTGGCTCTTCGGCAATGTCGAATTCGATTGCTGAAATGGAAGATCTGGAAGCTTTTATTGTCACCGGCTCAAACACTTCGGAGACCCATCCAGTAATCAGCACGTTTTTACGGGAAGCAGTTGTAAAAAATGGGGCCCGCCTGATTGTTGCTGATCCCCGCCAGATTGAAATGAGTGATTTTGCTGAGGTATACCTCCAGCAGCGTCCAGGTACGGATGTGGTCTTGTTTCAGGCCATAGCCCAGGTGATCGTCAAAGAAGAACTCTACGACCGGGAGTTTATTGAAGCCAGAGTGGAAGGTTTTGAAGAGTATGCTGCGACTCTTGAGGAATTTACACCAGAACACGCTGAAGGGATTACCGGAGTACCGGCTGCCTTGATCCGCAAAGCAGCCCGGATTTATGGAGAAGCAGACCGGGCGGCAATTTACTGGGGTATGGGGATCAGCCAGAGTGTGCATGGTACGGATAATGCCCTTTCTCTTGCCAATTTAGCACTCCTGACCGGAAATATCGGGAAACCTGGAACGGGTCTAAACCCTCTTCGGGGCCAGAACAACGTTCAGGGCTGTTCTGATTCTGGCGGTCTGCCTAATGTTTTTCCCGGTTATCAGAATGTGGCTGATCCTGAAATTCGGGCAAAATTTGAAGCGAAATGGGGAGCTGAATTGGACCCGGAACCCGGATTGACTACAATGGAAATGGTTGATGCGGCGGAACAGGGTATCATCAAAGGGTATTTCATTATGGGGGAAAACCCGATGATGAGTGAGCCGGATTTGCTTCATGCCCGCCATGTGATGGAGGGGATGGAATTTGTGCTCTACCAGGACATTTTTATGAATGAGACAGGGGAATATGCTGATGTCATTCTCCCGGCTGTCAGCTTTGCTGAAAAAGACGGTACCTTTACTAACAGCGACCGTCGGGTGCAGCTGGTTCGACCGGCTGTTGACCCGCCCGGAGAATCAAGGCCAGACTGGGAAATCCTGCAGGATCTGGCTCTCCGGGTTGAATCCCGCCTCGGGCGCAAGACCAGCGCCGGGTTTGATTTCCAGGGCCCGGCTGAAATTTGGGATGAAATGGCAGAACTGACCCCGGATTTCCAGGGGATTACCCACGACCGGGTCTCGAAGGAAAGTGGTGTGCATTGGCCCTGTCCCACGCCGGAACATCCCGGAACCCCATATTTATTTGCAGATTCTTTCCCGCGCGGAAAAGGCGTGCTCACACCGCTTGAACACAGAGAATCAGCTGAGCTTCCAGATCAGGAATATCCATTTATCCTCTCAACGGGGAGAGTGCTGTACCACTGGCATGGGGGGACGATGACCCGGCGATCGAAATTGGACGATATTTACCCGGATCCGACAGTGGAAATCCATCCCAGCGATGCCCGGGACCTGGATATTCAACACGGCGACTGGATTAAGGTTCGTTCTCGCCGGGGAGAAATTGAAGTCCGCAGCCTGATCACGGAACGATCACCTCGAGGGACAGTTTTTGTGCCCTTCCATTTTGCCGAGGCAGCAGCCAATGTTCTCACCCTGGATGCCCGGGATCCTCAAGCAAAAATCCCTGATTACAAAGTTTGTGCCGTGGCAGTGGAAAAAGGATCCTGATTTCTAATAGAAGCCATATGGTAGACATGAAACCCCATCGTCGATGGGGTTTCTTTATGTTTTGGGTATTCCCGGGCCAATCAAATTGGAAAGCGATGTATAATCAGCTAAGATTTCTGATTGTTAATTTTGTTTTGGAGTGAGATATGGCTGGAAAACTGGTTCTTGTAGCGGGAAATATTGGGACAGGAAAGACATCTTTAACTGAACGGTTAGGAGAAAGGTTGGGATGGAAAACTGCCTATGAATCGGTGATTGATAATCCTTATCTGGCGGATTTTTACAAGGATATGGATGCCTGGTCATTTCATCTGCAAGTGTATTTTCTTGGACACCGGGCTCAGCAGCACCTGGATTTGGCGGAGGATCCCCGCTCAGCAATTGCGGACCGCAGTATTTATGAAGATGTGAAGATATTTGCCCGGGCCCTCCACCACCAGGGGAGCCTTCCGGAGCGGGATTATCTGGCGTACAAGCGTGTTTTTGAGATGATTGCTTACCATCTACCCGAGCCTGATTTATTGATTTACCTCAAAGCGCCCCCTGAAGTGCTGTTGGAGAGGATTGCAGAACGGGGGCGAGAAATGGAATCTGGAATCAGCCTGGAATACCTGAGCTTGCTTGATCGTTTTTATGATGATTGGCTGAAAACCTTTGAGCTCTGTCCTGTTCTTACGATTCAATCGGATGACCTTGATTTTGTCCATAAACCCGGACATTTGGATATTGTAGTTAACCGGATCCATAACAAGCTAACCGGGAAAGAAGAAGTTGTTTTCCCTAACAGCAGCTAGATATTCATCCTGCTCAAGATTTGAACCTGCTGAAGATAGATTTCAGCAGGTTTTTTTATTGATTGGAAATTTTACATCTTCATTACATTCGCTTTGATTGTTTTTTACAATGATCCTGTATCCTCTAGGTGTAAATCAATATCACATAAACCTAGCAGGAGGAATCTCATGAAAAAAATTTTCTTATCATTGACAGCAGCTGTTGTTTTGGCGGTCGGGTCATTTGGTGCTGCCTTTGCCGCAGAGGAAGATCCTGGTGATCAGCAGCGTTTGCGAGGGGAGGTGGTCCAGGTGGACCCCGAAGCGGGTAAATTCCGGCTGGAAACACAGGAGGGCACAGTTGAAACAGTGTTTACCGCTGAGGATACCCGTTTTGGCGGAAAACTGCAGAGCCTGGATGAAATGCAGATTGGATGGAAAGTCTGGGTTCTGGGAAGCGAGGAGGAGGGTAAATTTGAGGCAGCCGTGGTGGTGGCAGGTGATCTAGAGAATTTCAGCACTGCTCGCGGGAAGGTTATAGAACTGGATGCTGCTTCCGGGAAATTTCGAATTGAGGATCGAGATGGAAATACTTTAACCTTTTTTGCCGATCAGGATACTCGTTATGGGGGTCAAATATCCGCTTTGGAAGATCTGGAGCTTGGCTGGTTGGCCGGTATAGCCTATCAGGAAATTGATGGGAAAAATACAGCCGCTCTGGTTTTAGCCGGGAATGCCCCCGATTTGTACAAAGTTCAGGGTGAAGTCACAGAAGTGGACGCCGGAGCTGGAAAATTCCGGATTCAGAATCAAGCGGGAAATGTTGAAACCTTTTTTGTTGATGAGTCTACCCGCTATCAGGGGCAGCTGACTGGTCTCGGGGATCTTGAAACGGGCTGGAAAGCTGTCGTAGCTGCCAGAGAAAGTGAAGATGGGAAACTGACCGCGGTCATGGTGATTGCCGGGAAGCGCCCGGAAGTAACCAGGATGCAGGGTACTGTGACCCAGATTGACCCCGCGGCAGGTAAATTTCGGATTGAGAGCGGGGACGGAACAGTAACCACGTTTTTTACGGATGAGAACACCCGCTATCAAGGAAAAATCAGCGGCCTGCAGGATCTCGAAGTAGGAGCCAGGGCAGGGGTAGGAGCAGTTGAGCAGGATGGTAAGTTAATGGCCCGAATTCTGGTTGCCGGTCAATCCAGACCTGATCGTCAATCCCCAGGTTTTTCCCCGGACGCAGCCCCGCTTGAAGTCCCTGCTCTCTAGAATGCAATCTGAAATAGATCCATACTAATTCCGAACCAGGGCCATCTAGGCCCTGGTTCGTTGAATTTAAGGCTGACTATCATCTCTCCCCGGCTGATGATATAATCCAGCCCGTATCTTTCATGTAAACTATAGTGAGGAGATCCGATGACAAAACAGTGGAACACACCCCCAGAGATGGGTATCGACCCCCAGGAGACTTATCAGGTTGAAATTAACACCGATAAAGGGCAGATTGTCCTTGAGCTTTATCCTGAACATGCCCCGAAAACTGTCAATAATTTCATTTTTTTAACTCAGCAAAATTTTTATGATGGGGTCACTTTTCACCGGGTAATTGATAATTTTATGATCCAGGGTGGTGATCCAACAGGAACCGGCCGGGGCGGCCCTGGGTACCGGTTTGAAGATGAACTGGCAGGCAACCCTCTTCGCCATGAGAGCAAAGTGATCTCAATGGCTAATGCTGGACCGAACACCAATGGAAGCCAATTTTTTATTACCCATTCACCCCAGCCGCACCTGAACGGAAAACATACCGTTTTTGGAAAAGTTGTCCGCGGTGAGGATGTTGTTGATTTAATTAAACAGGGTGATCGTATGGAAAGCGTCAGAATAGCGGAGTAAAAGTATACTTGCAGGACCACAGCGAATCGAGTAAGATTACATCCGCGAAGGTAATTTTTGAGCAGTTTCCTTTTGCGGATGTCACTTAATGGAGGAGGTTTAAAGGAAAAAGAGTAGGTAAGGACGGGAAACCAGCGCATGGGCTCCAGAGTGAATTTGAGGATCTGGAGCTGACGAGGATGAGGGTTCCTCCCCAGGGAGGCTAACTGACCGGGGGATAAAGGTCAGGAAAATCGATCAATCAGCGGAAGCCCTCCGGAGATAGTCACACTCCGTTTTTCCCTCCAGAAATGGGTGATTGATAAAAACCCGGGTGACCGGAGTGACAAAAACAACACCTGTGACAGCTGAAGAACAAACATTGAATCACGCTTCTGGAATGCTTATCGGCAGGAATTTTTTCCCTGCTGAGAAAGGATCAGTTCAGGATAAATTTGGAGGGTGCTCAAGATGTGTGGAATTGTTGGATACATTGGTCCGGGGAATGCTACCCCGATTATATTAAATGGTTTAAAACGGTTGGAATACCGCGGTTATGATTCTGCGGGGATTGCTGTCCTTGAAAACGGCCAGATTGAAATCCGGCGGGATGCCGGGAAATTGGAACGATTGAACCAGCTGGTGACAGAATCCCCAGTGTCAGGAAAAATGGGGATTGGTCATACCCGCTGGGCTACGCATGGTGAGCCGAATACTACTAATGCCCACCCGCATCTCAGTATGACCGGGGATATTGTACTGGTTCACAATGGGATTGTTGAAAACTTTTCAGAACTCAGGGATCAACTGATCTCCGATGGGGTGAAGTTTAAATCTGAAACCGATACAGAAGTGATTGTTCATCTGATCGAAAAGTTCTACAATCCGGATTTTTCATTGACTGCTGCAGTTCAGGAAACTCTGCGGCACTTAAAAGGGGCTCATGGTTTGGTTGCTTTCAGTAAGAATGAGCCTGACAAAATGATCGCGGCCCGGATTGGTAATGCCGGGGGAGTAGTAATTGGATACGGTGAAAAAGAGATGTACGTTGCCTCTGATCTCCCGGCAATTTTGAAACATACCCGAAAAGTAGTTTTCCTCGAATCCCGCCAGATGGCGGTGATTTCCCAGAACGGTTGTCAGGTAATGACCACTGAGGGTGAAATTGTTCAACCAGCTGTCCAGAATGTGCCCTGGGACCCCGTTTCTGCTGAGAAAGGGGAATACCGCCATTTCATGCATAAAGAAATCCATGAACAGGTCCGGTCTTTGACAGACACGATTGCCGGCAGGGTGGACTTTGAAACCAATACCATCCAGCTGCCCAGTTTACAGGCCAATCCGGAGTTTACCAGGAAGATCAGTAAAATCTTTATCACGGCCTGTGGAACAGCTGCGTATGCCGGGATGGTGGGGAAAGTGTTAATTGAACGTCTGGCGCGGATCCCGGTGGAGGTTGAAATCGGCTCTGAATTCCGCTATCGGGATCCAATTGTCGATTCGAATTCTGTGGTGCTGGCGATCAGTCAATCAGGGGAAACAGCCGATACGCTGGCCGCCATGGAAGAGGGGCGCGAGAAAGGCGCTGTGTTATGGTCGATTGTTAATGCCATAGGGTCTCAGGCCATGCGTATGGCAGATGGATACATCTCAATGCAGGTGGGTCCGGAAATTGGAGTTGCCTCTACCAAGGCTTATACAGCACCGCTGGTTGATCTCTATCTGCTGGCTGTGATGCTGGCCGATCACCGCGGTCTACTGGATGACCAGCACCGAAAAAAGCTGGTGGATGATCTGCGCTTGATCCCTGACCTGGCGGGTCAATGCCTCGATCAAGAGCAGGAAATTAAGCAAATCGCGGAAAAATTGATCTACGCTGAAAACGCACTTTACCTAGGGCGCGGTGTTAATATGCCTACTGCCTATGAAGGGGCTTTAAAGCTGAAGGAAATCTCTTACATTCATGCTGAAGGCTACCCGGCAGGGGAGATGAAACACGGTCCAATCGCGCTGATCGATAATGAACTCCCGGTGATTGTGATTGCACCGAAGGATCCCTGGTATCAAAAGATGTTAAGCCAGATCGAGCAGGCAAAAGCCAGAGGGGGAAGGGTTGTCGCTGTTGCGACAAAGGGGGATGATTTGATCCCGCCGATTACCGATGATGTGCTCTGGGTTCCGGATACCCCCTGGATGTTAAGCCCGGTGACAACAGTCATCCCACTCCAGCTTCTGGCTTATCATATTGCGGCCCTGCGAGGTTTAGGTGTCGACCAACCCCGCAACCTGGCAAAATCTGTGACCGTGGAGTGATTAATTCTGGGGGATCAGGACTGAATTTTAGATATTGAAAGCATCCGCGCAGGTCAGAAAATAACTGACGGACTCCGGTCGGCGCTCTTCCCAGCTCCAGACGGCGGATAGCACAGCCCGTAAATATCCCCAGCTCCGGACGCGATCCGGATCAAGTTGCAGCAGTTTTGAAAAACTAGCAATCCTGGCACTGGTAAGTGCGGATAGATCAACCTCCGAGGTCAGATTCGGGTAGGGATTGACCAGGAAAGCGCCCGGCTCCGCTGTAGCTTCCCCGATTACTCCTTTTGGATCAACCGCTGTCCAGCTGCCGGTATCGCTGAACAGGATGTTTTCATGGTGCAGATCGCCGTGCAGTAGGTAATTCCGGCTTTTTTCTGACAGGAATTTTTGACTGAGTGTTTCAGCCTTCAGGATTTGGTCCGCTAGCCTGGCGTCCTGTTCCGGATCAACGATCGCTTTGACTCGCTCAAAGCCCTGACACCAATTCTGCAGAGAAGGATACGCCTCTGGTTGATCGCAGGGTTTTTGATGAAGCTTGCGGATGACTTCCGCTGCTGCCTTGACCTCCCAAAGGTTATCAGTGAGATTTTTAAGCTGACGACCCGGGATAACACGCTCAAGTAGAAGAAGCCCATTCTTTGAGTTGGACTCCAGAAGCTACACCGCACCGAATCCCTGATAGTGTCGGAGAGCCCGGATTTCCGTCTGCAGCTCACGGGTTGGGATGCCGGCTTTGAGGATGATTGGTTGTCCGCCGCTGCGGGTTCCTGCAGCCAGGTAATTATAGTTCAAGGAAGGCAGGGTGCGGGTGAGCCGGAGGGACCATTCGTTTGCTGCCTTCTGGAGTAAATCCGGCAGCTGTTTAAGCCAGATCTCCCCCTTGGATCCGAAGATCTGGAGGATATGGACAGCAAAACTTTCAGGGATAGGGAGCATCAGGATTGAATTTTGGATCCCTGGTTTTCAGCCAGGATCCAGTGCTCTGCTTTTGCGCGTGCTAAACGCTTTCCAGCAGGGGATCGGACATCCGCCCTGAATGAGATTCGGGGATGTTGCAGTTCGGTCAGCTTAGCGCTGATCGTGATTGAGCCAATCTGAGGATGGACAGGCTCACTGTAGGTAATCGTTAGCCGCCGGGTGACGTTGGGAGGTGCGACCAGCATACTCAAGGGCCCGATCGTGTTATCAATTGCGGCTGCGGTAAACCCCCCTTGCATAAAACCGTAGGGATTCAAGTAATCGTCACGGATTGGAAATCGGGACCGTAAAACTTTTGTATCTGGGTCGAAATCAAGAAATTCTCCCCCCATGGAGGTGAATGCGGGAGGGGGAATAAGATAGCTGTCCAGCTGATCTCCAATAATCTTATGCATGCACCCGATTAAGTCATCGAAATTTTTCATGAATGATATCTGGGGAATGGGAATGGCTAAAATCCCAAAGAAAATTGTAATTCAGGAATGGTATTCTTCATACCAGGATCTGGCAACTTGATCCATGGTCAAAATGAAATCTGATTTGGCTTCCGTGTAATCACCGCTTTTTTTAGGATATTTTTGGGCCAGTTCTTCTTTCAATTCTTCATATTCCCTGGCAGCTTCTGGATTGGAGCGGAGATAATCCCGGAATGCAATGTGACGGATAATATCCGGATGACCAGTTTCAAAGGCATGCAGATGGTGGCTGCGGGATCCGTTTGTGTCCTTGGTGAAAAACTGTCTGCCGGGTATTCCTGATTCACCTTTTGGAGTGTAACCCAGTCGAATGAGTATATCTTGACTCTCCAGCAGATCTTTCATCTGGCCGACTTCCACCACAAAATCCAGGATTGGTTTGGCTTTGATTCCGGGAATAGATGTGCTGCCAATGTGGTAGATTTCAATGATTTCAATTGGAAGCTGGGAAAGAAGCTTTTTCTTTTCCTGCTCTGCGAGGATTAACCATTCTGGATTATGTTCTTCCAGAATAACTTTTCTCTGCTCAGGGATGTTTTCTTTGCTGCTTGCCATAATAATGTGTGCAAAATAATAATGCCAGAAACCTATCTTCAGCCCCGGGGGGCAACACCGATTCTACCTGGGTCAATTATATTGTATCTTTGATTGGATGTCAGTGTTTAAATGAAAAAAATGTTGAGATTTATGTTCTTATGTAATATTGAGATCCTCTTTGAAAGCTTCGTGCTACAATTGGTACGGAATATAAATTGTAATGAAAAAAGGATAAATTATGTCCGCACAAGAAGTTACCCGCGATGCAGTTATGGAGGCCCTGGGCCGGGTTTTAGATCCAGAGATTGGCAGGGACCTGGTCAGTTTAGGGATGATTGATAATGTTGAGATTGACGGCAGCAAAGTCAAGTTTACAGTAAATCTCACCACACCGGCCTGCCCGATGGCAAGTGAGATTAAACAAAGCGCGACAGAGGCAGTCGAGGCTGTTGTGGGCGTGACCGCTGTTGAAGTGGAAATGGGTGCCAAGGTTCCCCATGGTCAGAAAAAATCTGAACGATCTAACATCCGCAATGTTGTTGCGGTCGCTTCCGGGAAAGGTGGTGTTGGGAAAAGCACAGTGGCTGTTAACATCGCAGTCGCCCTGGCAGAGAAAGGTGCCTCTGTTGGGCTGCTGGATGCAGATATTTACGGACCTAACATCCCTACCATGATGGGAGTATCGAATCTGAAGGGGGCTAAAGACGAAAAAATTATTCCTGGTGAGGGACATGGCGTCAAAGTGATGTCCATGGCTTTTCTGGTGAAACCGGAACAGGCATTAATTTGGCGAGGACCAATGCTGCATTCCGCTATTAAGCAGTTCATTTCTGATGTGGATTGGGGCGAGCTGGATTATCTGATTGTCGATTTGCCGCCTGGAACCGGTGATGTCCAGTTGAGTTTGGCCCAAACACTTGAATTGCAGGGGGGCGTGATTGTCACCTTGCCCCAGCAGGTTTCCCTGGATGATGCGCTGCGGGGAATCAATATGTTCAACGAGCTGGATATTCCCATCATTGGTGTGGTTGAGAATATGAGCTACTTCGAAACCGAGGGAGGAGAAAAAGTGGACATATTTGGTTCCGGGGGAGGCGAGAAGCTGGCCGATCTGGTTAAAGTTCCTTATATTGGTTCAATTCCTATTGATCCCCAGGTTCGGATTGGGGGAGATCAAGGCTCTCCAGTTGTGATCAGCCATCCCGATTCTGCAGTTTCCAAAGCTCTGGTTAATGTGGCTGAGCGAGTGGCTGCTCAGGTCAGCATTAGAGCTTTAGCAGAAGACCAGTAAATTTGATACTTAAGAAGCAAATACAAGCGGATGGTGAATCCATCCGCTGTTTTTTATTAAATCAGACGCTCAGAGAGAGCAGGAGGAGGAATCGCATCTAGCCATCTGGTTTACTTGCGGTAAAATAGGCCCATGATGTCACTAATTGTTGGTATACGGTTTCAGCGGGGTGGGAAAACCTATCATTTTGATGCTTCTACCTGTCCGGATATCCAGACAGATGATTTTGTAATTGTTGAGACCAGCCGGGGTATGCAGCTCGGGCAGGTAGTCTCTTTTTTAGGAGACGATGAATCTTCTGGAGATCGCAACTGGAAATCCATTCTGCGCAAAGCCACTCCCCGTGATTTAGTGCTGCGTCAGACCTGGGAGGAAAAAGAGCAAGAAGCTCTTGATTTCAGCCAGGAGTTGGTCCATAAATATCAGCTGGATGAGGTGAAATTTGTCTCCTCTGAGTTCAGTCTGGAAGGGGAGAACCTGACCTATCTCTATTGTTATGAAGGGAAGGGCGATCCGGATCTTAGAAAACTTACTGGCGATCTGAAAAGAGAATATTCTGACACTAATGTTGAGTTGAAACGTATCGGACCCAGAGATGCAGCAAAAATTATCGGGGGGCTGGGGGTTTGTGGAAAAGGTGTCCGCTGCTGCACTGAGTTCATGACTGACTTTTCTCCAATATCGATCCGGATGGCGAAGCAGCAGGGGGTATCTTTAGCACCTTCGGAGATCACAGGCATGTGTGGAAGGCTGCGGTGCTGCTTAAAGTATGAACATGATTTTTATGTCAATGCCAAAAAAGATCTTCCTAAGCGTGGGAAAAATGTAATCACCCCCCAGGGAGAAGGTAAGGTCGTTCGCTTAAATACCCTTAAGCAGCTTGTTTTTGTTGACCTGGGCCAAGCAGGAGTCCAGGAATTCAGCAGTGAAGATGTAGAAAGGAAATGAAGGCGTATCTTCAGGCTGCCAGAGATTTATTTCCATACACCCGGAATCTCCGGAGAGATTTTCACAAATATCCTGAACTTGGATTCCAGGAGCACAGGACCTCTGAGATTGTAGCCCGTGAACTTGGCAAGCTGGAAGGAATAGATGTCCAGCGGGGAGTAGCCGGGACCGGAGTTGTGGGGGTAATGAAGGGGGCAAAACCGGGTAAAATCGTCCTGCTCCGGTTTGATATGGATGCTTTACCTGTTCAGGAAAACACGGGGGTGGACTATATTTCCGAAAATCCTGGGGTTATGCATGCCTGCGGCCATGATGGGCATCTGGCGATTGGACTGACTGCGGCAAAACTGCTCCATGACCAGCGAAATCAATTTTCCGGAACCGTTAAATTTGTCTTTCAGCCTGCAGAGGAAGGACTGGGAGGGGCGCAGAAAATGATTGAAGAAGGGGTTCTGTTGAACCCTGTTCCTGATATCAATCTGGCACTCCACCTCTGGAATGAGAAACCACTTGGCTGGTTCGGAATCACGGATGGTCCGCTCATGGCGGCTTCTGATACCTTTGAAATCCAGATTACCGGTCTGGGAGGTCACGGCGCAAAACCTGATGAGGCAGTGGACCCAATCACAGCTGGAGCTCAGATTGTCAGTGCTGTTCAAACCCTGGCAGCAAGGGAGCTCAATCCGCTGGAATCTGCGGTGATTTCTATTGCTACTTTTCAAGCGGGAACAGCCCATAATGTAATTCCAGGTGAAGCGGTTCTAACAGGAACAATCCGGACTTTCACCCCTCAGATTCGATCTCAAATATTAAAGAGGCTGAATGAACTGGTACCCGGGATTGCTGAAGCGATGCGGTGCAAGGCGGATATTTCTGTTTCTGATACTTCTCCTGCGGTGATGAACAGCCCTGTAATAGCTGAAGTAGTGCGGAAGGTAGTTCGAGAGTTATTTGCAGATCATGATCTTGACAGCCAGTACCGAACCATGGTCTCTGAGGATATGTCTTTAATGATGCAGGAGATTCCCAGCTGTTACTGCCTGGTGGGATCTGCAAATCCGGACTTGAATTTGACCGGTAAACATCATCAACCTATCTTTAATTTTGACGAGCAGGCGATGATTTATGGTGCCTCGCTGCTGAGCGGTGCCGTGGATGCGTTGTTAGGGGGATAAAGATGGATGGTGATTTGGGAATTCCAGTTAAAAACCACCTGAAAATTGTTAATAAAAAATAGGGGTAATCCTGCTTGACCCATGCTGAATCCGGTGCTATACTGCCGATGTGATTAATCGGATAAATCATGTTAATTGTGTTTGAGAGGTCCCATGGAGTTGTCTGAGTTCCTGGATTACTTGATTCAGATCAATGGTTCTGAACCGCAGCGGCTGCCTCCTCTCAAGCAGCTCAGTAAAAAGCTGGGGGTTGGAGTTTCTCTGCTCCGGGAACAGCTGGAAGTAGCTAAGGCGATCGGTCTGGTAGATGTCAGGCCCCGCCACGGGATTCAGACCCGACCTTATAATTTTTCTCCAGCCGTTAATCTCAGCCTGAGTTTTGCTCTCCAGAAGCATCCTCCATACTTTGAAGATTTTTTGGATTTGCGTCGAAATCTAGAGTCTGCCTACCTTCCCCAAAGCATTGAGACGTTACAAAAAGAGGATTTTAGCAAGTTTTCAGCCCTGATTGCCAGTGCCTGGGAAAAACTCCGCGGAAAACCAGTTCGGATTCCGCACCAGGAACATCGCCAACTTCACCTTTTGATTTACCATCGTCTTGAAAATCCCTTTGTCACGGGTCTTTTAGTAGCTTACTGGGATGCTTATGAAGCAGTAGGACTGAATGTTTACGCAGATCTGGAATATCTTGAAGAAGTTTGGGGATATCACCAGCGTTTAATTGCGGCAATTGAAGCTGGAAATGTTCAACTCAGTCAGCAGCTGTTAAATGAGCATTTTGATTTGCTGATGGATCGGCTGGTATCCCGTTGAATTAACGGGGAGTATGAAATATCAACGGAGGAGGATTAATGAATAAGATTGATCCGGGGGAAAACAAATATCTAAACAATTTCACACTGACAATTGGGACAGAAAACGGCTCCGGATCAACAACTTCCAACCTGACGTTGATCCGGGCTTTATTTAAGATGGGGATTCCTGTATCTGGAAAGAATCTCTACCCTTCTAATATTCAAGGGATGCCCACCTGGTTTGTAATTCGGGTCAACGGGGAGGGAGATCTGGCCCGAAAACCCCACCCGGATATTGTGATTGCTATGTGTGAAGAAAGTTTTGAAGATGACGTTGCTTTGCTGCCGCCGGATGGAGTCTTGATCTATAACCAGGATATCCGGAAAGAGGTCAAGCGGGATGATATTTATCTTTATCCCCTGCCGGTCAAATCCCTGGTGAAAGAGCAGGATGTTCCGCATACTTTGCGTTCCTACGTTTCCAACATGGTCTATGTTGGAGCGGCGGCCTGGCTGCTTGGAATTGACCCTCAAGAAATCTACGGGGCATTGAACTATCATTTTAACGGCAAGGAAAAACCGCTGAACTTGAACAATCAAATCGTAGAAGTAACCATGGCGTATTGTGCGGAAAATATGGAAAAATCTGACCCGTACCGTGTGGAGCGCCTGGATGCGACTGAGGGAATGACCTTGATCAGCGGGAATGAGGCAGCTGCACTTGGAGCGGCCTTTGGCGGAATCCAGTTTGCCGCCTGGTATCCGATCACACCCGCTACTGGAATTGCAGAAATGCTCAATTTCCATCTTCCGAGGCTGCGGGTTGATCCGGAAACCGAAAAAAATACATTTGCGGTGGTTCAGGCGGAAGATGAGCTGGCTGCTCTCCGTATTCTTGAGGGAAATGAGTTCAGCCGAGTCGGAAGTTCGGTAACCAAG
>CAZTWV010000010.1:0-70955 GCA_964618295.1 uncultured Anaerolineales bacterium
GGTGTATCTTATGCCCACTTTTGTTCAAATGTCAAGACTTCTGTATACTATTAATTCTTTTGGTCAGTTCAGCCTCAAGCTGGCCTTTGGTTTTGCTCATGTTTAAATTGGATCCTAGAGTAGTTTGATTATATTTTACTTCAATTCTATTTTAGATGGAAATGAAAAAGACCACAGCGTTGTGGTCATGGTGTCTTCAGAGAAAAAATTGATCTGCAGAGAATTTAGATTGCTGTCTAATACAGCTTTTAAGTAAAGTAGAAAAATTGCAAAATATTTCAGCACGCCCGGAGGGGATCGAACCCCCAACCTTCTGGTCCGGAACCAGACGCTCTATCCATTGAGCTACGGGCGCATAGAGACATTTTATCAGAACAGTTTTCTGGTGGCAAGCAAATGAAGATAAAGCGTAATGGGTTTTCTGCTTTCGAAAAAGCAAAATATTCCTGGATTATCAAGAGACGAATTGTTTGGGTTTTGATTTAGAACAAATTGGATTTTATGAATTTATGTTTTCTTGATTACCTAATATTAAATCTATGGTTTCCACAGCATGGCGCAGATGGGGAATGACAATGCTGCCGCCAACTACCAGGGCAACATTCAAAGCGTCATAAATTTCATCTTCGCTCCAACCTGCTTTAAAGCACTGGTCCAGGTGGTAGTCAATACAATCATTACAGCGCAATACCATCGAGGCTGTAAGTCCAAGCAGTTCTTTGGTTTTTCCGGGGAGGTTTCCATCCCGGTAAGTTGCGCTGTCAAGATTGAAAAACCTTTTCAGTCCGAGGTGATCAATTTCGAAGATCCGGTTGTTCATCTTTTCCCGGTGCGAGTGAAATTCTTCCAGCCGGCTGCTCATCTGGGTGCTCCTTTATGATACGGGTGGGGAGAGACTTGGGAATATCAGACATGCTTATCTTCCTTGAAAGTTTCCTGACTTCAGATTGGAGGTAGTCGATGTTTGCTTCCTTGTTTTTATTTTTGATCCTTTCAGCTTTCTGACGCTTCTTGTGCATCAATTCCCCTGCCAGGTGGAAGAACCTTTTGACTTGTATCCTGGTTTCACGCGAAGGCTGTTTTCTGATTTCAGCAAGCTGGGTGCGGGTCCGCATCAGGCTGCTAAGTTGTGATTTGGTCAGCGTGTTTTTTTCGACTTCCTCAGCAAGATATTTTTTGATCCAGCGCTTCTCACGCTGATTGACACCAAAGATGAAGATCAGTAATCCAAGATAACCAGTCCAATCCCAGGCTCTGCTGAACAGGTAGCCGGGAGGCTCGGATAGGAAAACGGCTAGCAAATTATGGAGGGTGTGAAGAAAAATTGCGGCTGAAAAACCCAGGACTGGAAAGATCCAGCGGTTCCGGAGGCCGGGGCTGAGGCGGAAATGCGCCAGGCCAAGTCCAATAAATGCAGTGTAAAATGGGTGCTGCCAGCCAACCCAGAGGGTTCTGATTATGAATAGATCCAGAAAGCCTTTCCAGCCTCCTGGAAGATAACCGAGGCTGTAAATATACCAGGCGTTCTCTGTCGCCGCGAAACCAAGAGCTGTGACACACGCAAATAAAATTCCATCCAGACGGGAGTCAAATTCTTCCTGGAAGAACAGGTAGACCAGTAATACTGCAAAGCCTTTCAGGGCTTCTTCAACCACAGGGGCCACTAGAGTCAAGGTAGTAAACATGGCTGTTGATTCCGATTGGAATACAAAAGACAAACCTAGACTGCTAATGGTGTTGATAAGAAATGCTCCACCGGCAGCGATTACAGCTCCCCAGCAATAAACTGCTGCAAGAGTGATAAATGGTTCTTTCTCGTAACGATCAAGGCGGTAAAGCAGAAAGGAGTAAAACAGCATAGGACCAAAACCAGCAATTATTGAAACACCAATCGCCGTCAATTCGATCACTTCGGATTTCTCAGGTGGATCCTGGTTCTACAGATCAGGTAGTTAAGAGGATCGAGATTCAAAGCTGAAAGAACTTCATCCGGCCTGCCAGTGGCCCCAGGGAGGGCTGTTAACGTCATTTTTAAGACGCTATGCTGGTCTTGTTTTGAGGGCACAGATTGCAGATCTTTTATCAAGGGTCGTAAATTGTATTCTTTTTTCCTCCGGATCCGAATGATATCAGTGGTCTCAAGAAGCTGCTCAATTTTAGTTGAGAGGCTTTCAGAATAGTTCTGGAGGGGGACCTGGTAATCTACCTGATCAACAAGACCGGGAAGCTTGTTTCCGTGCAGATCGGGGACCAGCGAAATCTTCTCCAGACTGAGCCCTGGAGGAAGGGAATTTCGTATAGATGTTAATGCTTTGACTTTGTCGATAGTCTCTGAGAACCAGAAATCACCAATTTCAGCCCGGCTGATGAAACCGAGTGGAAGTGGTAGGGCGAAATTAAATAGGGGTTTTGGCGAGTACCCTTCGCTGTAAGCCAATGGCAAACCAGACCGGCGAATTGTTCGCTCCCAGGTCAGACGCAAATCAAGATGTCCTGTGAAACGCATGGCTTCATTCTTTGAAAAATCAAATCGCAGGCGTTGAACTTTCATTGCTAATTTACTTCCGGGCAAAGCCATTGGGGGCCGGGATTAGCTTTCCGTAAATCGCTGTAGGTTGGAAGAATCCCGCAGCCGAAACAGCCTTCCCGGCAGTCAGGGCGGAGTTTGCCTTCCATGCTCCATTGATAATCTTCCCAGAGAATTGTTTTATTCACACCACTGTCAATATGGTCCCAGGGGAGCAGTTCTTGATCTTTTCGGGACCGATGGGCGTAGAAATCAGGATTGAGATTGCAGGCTTCAAAAGCATCAAGCCAGACCTGGAAGTCAAAATGTTCCCGCCAGGCATCAAAATTAGCTCCGTTTTCCCAGGCTGTCTGTATTACGTCGGCCAGACGGCGATCTCCGCGGCTCAACCAGGATTCAAAGACCGTATTTTCGGGATTGTTCCAATTTAGTTTTAGACCGCGTCCCCGGAGGATCTTTTGAAGTAATTCGATTTTTTCTTGTATCTCTGGGATTGAAGCAGTTTTTACCCATTGGAAAGGGGTAAAAGGTTTGGGTACAAAAGTGCTCACACTGACATGAACCTGGGCGCGGTTTCCAATAGATGATTCGCCAATTTTCAGCACTTTTTTACTGAGTTCTGCAATGCCCTCCACATCTTTCAGATCTTCTCCTGGTAAACCGATCATGAAATAGAGTTTGATTGTGTGCCAACCACGCTGGTAAATTTCTTGGGCAGTCTCAAAAAGCTGCTGATCTGAGATTGGCTTATTGATAATGCTGCGCATTTTAGGAGTAGCAGCCTCTGGAGCCAGGGTGAATCCAGAGCGGCGCTGATCAGATAGCGCGTCCATTAAATCCACTGAAACAGACTCTATCCGCAGGGAGGGGAGAGAGATAAAAAGTCCACTTGCTTGAAACCTCTGATTTACCTCTTCAACAAGCTTAACAATATTCGTATAGTCAGATGATGAGAGTGAGAGTAAACCAATTTCTGAATACCCGGTGGCTGGAATAATCTCTTCCATTGCTTTGATGATTTCAGATACGGAACGCTCCCTGACCGGACGGTTAATCATACCGGCATGACAAAACCTGCAGCCCCGGGTGCAGCCCCTCATTATTTCAATTGGAGCCCGGTTGTGGACAATATCAATATAAGGAACAATTAAGTTTGTTGGCGCGGGAGGTAATTTGGGTACAATGCGTTTTTGAATTATTTCTGGAGCTTCGGGTTGGATCCTTTCGAAATTGGAAAGCTCTCCTGACGGATAATAACTGACCTTGTACCAGGATGGGATATATACACCTGAAATTTTCCCAATTGCTTCCAACTTAGAAGAGCGATTATAGCCTGAGGATGTTCCGTGTTCTAAAACTTCAAGTATTTCAAGAAAGACTTCCTCCCCCTCTCCTATCAGAACGGCATCCAGAAAAGGAGCCATCGGTTCGGGATTAAAAACACCGTGACCGCCCGCCACAATTAAAGGATCTTGGTCTGTCCGATCCTTTTGGCGGAGTGTTATCTCGGCTAGATCCAATCCAGTTAACAGGTTCGTGTATAGGCTTTCGTAAGGCAGGGAAACACCAATCAGATCAAAATCTCGTAAAGCGTGTTTGGTTTCAAGGGAGTACAGGGGGATTATGTTTTCCTTGAGAGCGGATTGCATATCAACCCAGGGTAGGTATACTCTTTCTGCCAGAAAATTTGAGCGCTCGTTGATCAAGTCGTACAAAATCATAATCCCGAGATTTGACATCCCTAGATCATAAACTTCTGGAAAAAAAAGCGCAGACTTCACGCTTACAGCAGACCAATCCTTAACTATTTGATTTAGTTCCCCTCCCGTGTATCTTCCGGGTTGACGGACGGAGGGTAATATATGGTCAATTTTTTTCTGGATGATTTCAGGTTTCATAGTTGTTTTTCACTGTACCGATAAGCTGCGGATGGATTATACCAGAGGGGAATTAATAAAAAAAAGACCCGGATATTTTAGCTTTCCGGGCCTTTGAAAAATTTGATAAGCTTAGTCTTCAAAGATCCATTTATCAAGTTCCCGTTCCCAGGAGAATAATTCATCTTCTTTGAACCATAAATCAACTTCTTTGATCCCGTTTTCTGGAGAATCTGAGGCATGGGTGAGATTTCTGCCGATTTCTAAGCCAAAATCATGGCGGATGGTTCCAGGTGATGCTTCCAAGGGATTGGTTGCGCCCATTGTTTGCCGCACAGCTGCAACTGCATTTTTGCCTTCCCAGGCCATTGCCATTACAGGTGATGCGGTGATATAGTCCAGCAGATATTCGTAAAATGGTTTTCCTTTGTGAATCCCATAATGACTTTCGGCAAGCTCCTGGGATACCTGAAGAAATTTTCCGCCAATCAAACGCAGGCCGCGCTTTTCAAGTCTTTGAATTACTTCGCCGATGATTCCTCTCTGGACACCATCCGGTTTTACTAGTACCAATGTTCTTTCCACAAAAACCTCCATCATTAATTATTTATTCAGGACTAAGTATACATCCTTCTGACCGGGATGAGAATAGGTAAAAAAAAGACCGGCTGGAAGGCCGGTCTTTTTGACAGATATAAATAAAATCCGACTTCTCCTACTGAAGAAGCTCCTCTGCCCTGGAATAAGCATCGAGAGCTTCTTGAAGCAGATCTGCTTTCATGTAGGCATCCCCTAAAGCTTTAATCACTAAGATGTTAAGCGGGTGCTCTTTACTCAAGTCTGATAGATCTCGGATGACATCTTGTGTATTTTCTTTCTTTGAAAGTGCTTTTTCGTAAGCCTCAAGAGCAGACTCAATATCTCCTTCTGTACTGAAATTTCTGGCTGAAGACAAAGGGTCATCAGTGGTTTTCTTAACGGTCTCCTCTTTCTTAGTCGGCTCTTCAGGAGCCTCTTTTCTCTCCCTTCTTTTCCGATCACTTATGTCTTCCTGGGGGGGAGGTTCAACTTCAGAAGTCAGATCTTGTTTTTCGGTGTCAGACACTGTCCCTGGATCCAGGTCAGCTGTGTCAAAGGGGTCAATTCGGATCTCAGGTTTAAGAATGTCAATCGTTTGTCTGTCCGAAATTTCAGGAACGGACATTAGATCTTCGAGCTCACGGTATGGACCATGTTTTTCACGATAGGTTACAATGCCTTTTGCAACCTGGTAACTGATGCCGATAATTGACTCTAATTGAGAGATAGCAGCTTTATTGATATCAATTGGCTCAGAGCTTATCTGCGGCCCACTCTTGCCAGTAGAAAACCAACCGTATTCGTCAGAAACCGGCTTTTTTTCTGAGGCAATCTGATCTTCTTGTTCTTCTTTGGAAACCTGTTCTTGTTCAGCCAATTCTTCAGCTGTGTATCCAGCCAACCACTCTGGGATTTCCACATCGTTTTCTGAGCCGGCATCCAGCTCATCTGTAAAGAAATCTCCTTCAAGGGGGGATGTCGCTTTCATCCAGGGTGGAGTATCTGCTGTTTCTTCGTAGACTCCTTCCTCCTCCGGCGAGTCAGATTTTGCCCAGGATGGGATTTCTTCCTCAGGGGAGCTTTCAGATTCATCATCCAGGTCGGATAACCAGCTCGCTTCGTCATCAAACATTTGATCACCGTCTACTTCCGAAAGCTGATCTTCCCTTAAGGCCTCTTCTTTTTCAAGCTCAGCCAGCCATCCAGAATCATCCGGTTCTTTTGAGGCAGGTCTTGGCACCCTGGTGTGGTCACGTTCATTTTCTAATTTTTCAAGCCACAGCATGGCTGTTGTTTGGGGATCTTCCTCACGCTTTAAGTCTTCCATCCAGTCTGGGATAGAATCACCAGTGTCTAGTTCATCCGTATAGCGTTTAATTTGCTGCTGGAGATTTGCTTTGTCTCCATCTCGAACAAACTGCTGCAGCCAGAGAATTGCTGTTTCCTGGGGGTCTTCCTCTCTTTTTAAGTTTTCCAGCCATTGAGGAACTTCAGGGCTTATTTCAGCTGGTTCATCTTCTTTTGGCGTTAGTTGATCCGATTTAAACCTTTCAAGCATGCTGCTGCTGACTTCCTCTGATACAGGAGTGTCTTCTGGAGTGGGAAGATCTGAATCGAGCAGCTGTTCTTCTGAAGCAATTTCTTGAGGGTCCGTGATTTCTAGCTCTGAAAGCCAATCCGCTTCTGCGGCTGGTTTTGATTTTTCAAGATAATCCAATTCTTCATCGGACAAATCATGGTCTGATTGCTCGATGGCGTCTGCAAGAGATTCTCCTTCGCCTGTGTCGCCAAGTTCTGATAGCCAGGACGGCATGTCGTCCTCACCCACGCCTTGAGAATCCTGCTGTTGAACCTCGCTGATTTCATCTAGCTCCGCTGCGGTGGTAGAACTTGATTCTGGGCCAAGCTGATCTTCGTCGGTTTCTTCGGACCAAACAGGACTTTTTACCTCTTGTCCGTCATCAGCGATGTCCATGGGTTCTTCCTGAATGACTTCGTCTTCAGGGTAATCATCCAGGGGTTGCTCCTGGATCCGATCTAGCCAGCCGTCATCCAGTGTTGAAGGCGATGCTGTGTCACCAAGCTCGGGTTGGTTTACGCTTGGTTCTTCTTCCTCAACCTCTTCGCCCAGGCCAGCTAGCCAATCTGGAACTACTGTGTTAAGTGTTTCATCCTCAGTACCGGAAAGATTAAATTCCTCCTCGGAAGAGGTAGATGCATCTGGTTCAGGTGGGGACTTTGATGATTCAGAGTCATCAAGACTAGAAAGCCAATCCGGGAGAGCATCCGGTTTGGATGGTTCTGAAAAATCATCCTGGGGGACCGCTTCGCTCTCCGCTGTGCCTTCTTCCGTAGTGCTGATTTCGGTTGGAGTTTCTTCCTGGACCTGGTCTGCACCCAGGCTGTCTAACCAGTCGAGTCCTCCCTCGGAGGTTGTAAAATCAGGCGTATCCGGTTCGCCGACATCGGAGTCCTGGCCCAGACCTTCCAGCCAATCTGGTATTTGATCTTGATCTGCGTCCTCTTTGGCTGGAGATATTTGATCTGTGAGATCATCAGGTGTTAAAGATATGTCCTCATCCGCAGGTATAGCTTCAGACTCATCGGAGGGTTCTGATTGGTCTTCAAAGCTTGCCAGCCAATCAGGAATATCTTCTTTTTCTACCTCAGAAGGTTCTGCTGTTGGATGAGATACTTCCTCAACGTCCTGGATTTCATCCTGTGTCGCAAATCTCTTTTCAGAATCAGGATCGGAGTAATCAGCTTCGTCTTCATCCAGCTCATCTAACCAGGAAGGAAGCTGGGACTCAGAGGATGAAATCTCTGCTTGATCATAGATCAATTCTTCCTCTTCTTCCGGTATTAATTTTGATGCGGGAATATCTTCTACAACTGCTTGATCAGCTGCCTCATCAGGTAGTTCAGAAAGGAAATCAAATTTATCTTCCGTCCCGCTGTCCGTCGGGATAGCTGTCGGGGGAGAAGTTTCTTTATCAAGCGGATCAGATGTTTCTTCACCAGAATCATCGAGCAACTCTTCCGGCATATTTTCAAGCCAGGCGATGGCTGTTTCCTGGGAATCCTCATCAAGTTCCAGGTTTTTTAACCAGGAGGGTATTTCCTCGCTTTCGGAATTTTGAGAAGTTTCATGTTGATCACTGGGTTCCTCAATCGTGGGAGAAAGTCCCTGGTCTTCTGGGTCTGATTCAGGTAGTGATTGGAGATCAGCTGTGTGGATCTGGAAGCCATCATCCAAATCACCTTCCAAAAAGTCAGGAGGAGGTTCCTGTTCTTTCGCCTCGTCCGGGATAGTATCAAACACACCTGTTGGCGCTGCTTCCTCCAGCCATGCCGGGATATCTGCGGGGGCAAGTTTGCCCTGATCATCAAGATCATCCAAATCCTCCAGATCATCAAAGGCAGGTTTGGATTCATCCACTGTACCATCTGAGGGTTCCCAGCCGGCATCTTTCATCCAATCTGGTATGTTCTCGTCCTGGTTGGATGGCTGATTCCTCTTTTCGTGATCATCAGAGTTGGGATTGATTTGATTTTCTTCGGGCATAGGAGCCTCTTCTTCCTGCAGGTTTGATTTGAGCCAATCTGGAATCTCTTTGCTGTTTGACTGAATAGTTTCAGTTGAACTGGATTCGGAGATTTTGGACCAGGAAGGTAAATCCTCCCTGGTCCTAGTACGGAAACTTTGTGGATCACCAGTCCAATTGATTTTTTCTAAGGTAATCGCTCGATCTGGAACTTGATCCAGAGATGGAGCATGTTTGGAGATATAGGCTTCATAAGGTGAGAGAGCAAATAAACGCTTTCTGCAGATTGCCATCTCTTTTGGATGGTCTGTTGTTTTCAACGCGTTGGCAAGAATTCTATTTGCAGAGATATTATATGGGTATTTTTTTAATATATCACTGGCTGTGTCAATTGCTTTAGCCATCTCTCCGGAGTTAGCATAAGCTTCTGCCAGAATTGTTTTTAAATCATATCTTTCCGGGTTTTCTGCAATGGCATTATGCAATTCAGCAATTCCCTGGTTTACCAGATCTCCTTTTAGATAGATTCTGGCAAGGGCTCCCTGTGTAAGGCGAACCTTGGAGGGTTCAATGCCATCCCGTTTTCCGTATAAGCGCCGGAGTTCCTCTTGAATGGCATTGTTGTAAGGCTGCCTTTCAAAGGCTCTCTCCATATGTTCCACAGCAGAGATCAGATTTCCCTCTTCTTCTCTGATCAAACTCATACCGACATGTGACACAAAATCTTCAGGGATTGCAGAGAGCACTCGCTGGAAAATATCGGATGCATTGCTGTTCTGATTAATTTCCAGATAGGTCTTTCCCAGCAAACGGTAGGTTTCGATGTGTTTTGGGAAACGAGAGAGAATTTGTTTGCAATGCGCGATTGCTTCCTCTATACGCCCCTGGTCAATTATTGACTCAATTTCACGTACATATGCTCGAAGCGAGATGCTGCTCATCTAATAAAACTCTCCAGGGGATATCAAGCACAGAAGAAATGAACCAGGCGCCTTTGCTTACTGAAGTTGCTAACTTTAGTATGCCTTATTTCCTTGGTATACGCAAGTATTTTATCAAATTCTTAAAAAATTTGAAAAGATTCCTTGATAATAAATACCTCTCAGAGTTGGACTGGGTCGGGATATATTTCTACTTTACATCAAAATGCCTGCTGAAAGGCTATAATTCCTGTCTGGAGCTCTGAATGACCTCACAAATATTCATGTTCTGAATAAATGGCTGAAGTCCTACTGCGGTCCAGATTGTAGTAAGGGGTATTAGGGTAATCACATAGCGCTGCCAGGGGACAGGTTGGAGGAACAACACGCCTAAAAACAATAAAATAGATGTCAATAGAAGGGTAAATATCTTCTTTTTTACCCTATTTTTCTTTCTTGAAAGCTGGAAAAATCCATAGATAAATCCGCCTGATGAAATGGTAATCAACAAACTCGCAATAACCTGGTTTCGGCCGAGTGTGTTCAATGAAAAATCTTCATACCGTTGAATCTGCCCTGCGATATTTTGATCGTAATTGCCTACATCCGAGTAGCCAAGTGGGGAAAAATACAGGTTTCCAGTTATAGCAAGAACCCTGTAGGGAGTTGTTTGGAGGATATTTTTGTTTTTTGCTCGATAGAAATCGTTGAGCTGACTTGACTGAAGCTCTTGGATAGTCTTTAGACTGTGTTGAAAAGAATCTATTGGATGGGTCCAATAATACGGGTTAAACAACCAGGTAACAATGAAAAATACTCCTGCGTAAGAGATAATTTTATGGATTCGGGTCATGGGCTTGTTTTCGCCATTTTTAGAGCAGTATACTGCTATAATTCCGACAGGGAATAATAAAAGTAGAATTTGTTTTGCATTAAATGAGCTGGCTGATACTAATCCGGTCAAGAGGGGTGTGATATTGTCGAGCGTCAGCAACCAGATGAACGCTGAAACACCCAATAGGGCAGAAGCTTCATTCATTGCTCTTCGACCGTGCAAAAGAATTAGTGGATTCAAGCCCATCAATAGTACTGATAATAAAGCTGTTGGCTTGCCCCAGACATTCTTAACACAATAGTAAAGAAAAAGATGGGCTGCAAGGGTCATAATAGTTGTCGTCAATCGCGACATATTAATAACTTTTGATTCAGGAAGGGCTCCCGCTCTAATATTTTCGGTCCAGGATTGTGACCAGTCCCAGTCTTTGTTCGGTGCCTCTAGGCCTGAAGCTGCTAAAGTCAATCCCAGCAGGTATTTGGTGAGAGGGGCACCAAGCGATCTTAAGAAAGTACGATTCGAATCCTTGTTCATGGGTGTGTAGGACATGGAGAGCGGATCACTTATCAGAAAATTAAAATCGCTGCTCATGTATATATGGGTACTTTCGTCTGGATGGAATGGAACAGATTGATAACCGGAAAGATAAAGTATAGATAGAAATGTGATGACCAAAAAAAAGATCCAATTTGACTTTATAAACTCAGGCATACGGGTTCCTGGACTGGGTTTTGGATTCCTCGTAATCGATTATAAAGGATTGCTGAGGTTTTCGGCTTAAGCTATTAATGGAATTTTGCTATGAATTCTAAGGATAAAAAAGCTGTTGTTTCTATAGGAATCCCTGTTCTTGTCTCTTTTGTATATAAACTTGTATTGATTTGGATCGATAGAATCCCATTCAATTCTGATGAAGCTATTGTTGCCTTGATGGCTCGCCATATTCTTCAGGGCGAGTTTCCGGTCTTTTTTTATGGGCAATCATACATGGGCAGCCTGGATGCCTTCCTGGCAGCGCTTGGATTTTATATATTTGGCGAAGAGGTCTGGGTCATTCGTTTTATTCAGAGTATCTTGTATCTCGGTACTGTTTTGATAACTGTTATGCTGGCCAGACAGTTATTTTCTTCTCACAAGGTTGGTTTGTACGCTGGAATTCTTGCAGCGATACCGGTTGTAAACGTCACTCTTTATACAACTGTTAGTCTTGGGGGGTACGGCGAGGCTCTCCTGATTGGTAATTCACTGCTTTTATTAGCTCTCCTGATTGGTCGGCGGGAATCAAGGGCGGCAATTAGTGACCCCGGCTTTTCCGGCCTGTTAATCCTCTGGGGGGGGCTTGCAGGAATTGGTTTCTGGGTGATGGGTTTGACATTGATATATGCTGTTCCTGGAGCGGTACTTATTTTCTGGCAACTAGCTGAGAAAAAAAATTCCAAACAGATGATTATGAGTTTAATGATAATAAGCCTAGCGTTTGCAGCCGGTTCATCACCCTGGTGGATAACAGCAATCAACTCAGGGGTTTCCGAATTTGTTTCAGAGATGTTTGGGAGTGCGGTATCTGTAAGTCGATTTCCTAAAATGCTCGCTCCTGTTCAGAGGTTTTCGAATTTTCTGCTTTTGGGGGGAACTGTGATTTTAGGAATGCGTCCCCCCTGGGATGTGGCCTGGCTTATGCTTCCATTGATACCAGGAATTCTTGTCTTCTGGTTTTCTGTGGCCTATAAAGGTCACAATTTACTAAAGAAGGAGATACACAGAAGACAAATCTATTTGTTACTGCTTGGGCCGATACTGATTTTAGTCTTGACATATGTTTTTACGCCGTTTGGGTCCGATCCATCTGGGAGGTATTTTGTTCCCTTTGTTGTCCCTCTATCCATCTTCGCCGGGACCTTTATTTCAAAACTGGACTTTTCAAGAGCGGCTTGGAAACCAGTGCTCTTGGGAGTTGTAATTATTTATAACCTGGGGGGGACAATTCAATGCTTGAATCAGTATCCTCCAGGATTGACCACTCAGTTTGATCAAGCAGCTCAAATTGACCACAGACCGATTGGAGAGCTTATAGAGTTTTTAACGGATAATGATCTGGCTGCTGGTTATACAAATTACTGGGTTGCATATCCGCTGGCGTTTCATTCAGGCGAAGACTTGGTCTATCTTCCCAAACTGCCGTACCATCCTGATTTTCGATATACTGAAAGGGATAACAGGTATACCCCCTACAGCCATGTTGTTGAAAAATCAAACAGCCTATCGTATATAATTCCGGATTTCCCTGAGCTTGAGGATTACCTTGAGGACTCATTGCGTTCACGAGATATCAGTTGGAAAGAGCGTAGAATTGGTGAGTATCTAGTTATATATGATTTGAGTCAAACCGTCAGGCCGAAGGATATTGGACTGGGAATAACAACAAATCCATAAATAAATGATCAGGAAATATCTAGCAAAGCAAGGAAAAATAGTATGAAAGGTCCAAAATTTTACGTATCGGTCATGCTTCTCTTGATCTTTATAATGGCTTTGCGGACACCAATCGACAGCGATATGTGGTGGCATCTACGAGCAGGAGAGAAAACAGTCACTGAAGCAGCGCCTTACATGGTTGATGATCTCTCGCACACTCGCCTGGGGGCGAGATGGATAAACCACAGTTGGATGGCTCAGGTGGTCATGTATTGGATCTACAAACTGGGAGGTCTTCGGGGAATATCACTCTGGGTCGGAATAACAGTTGTGTTAACATTTTCGATTGTTTATCTTCAGTCAGAAGGCGGACCACTAATAAAAATTTTTGTGCTGTTGCTGGCGGCAGCTGTATCAAGCACAGTCTGGACCCCTCGGCCGCAAATGTTTTCTCTATTCCTGTTTGCTTTATTGAACTATTTGCTTGCTCAATATCTAAGAAATCAAGTCAAAAAGCCCTACTTTCTAATTCCGCTTTTTGTTATTTGGTCAAATCTTCATGGGGGATATGCTCTTGGGTTTATGTTGCTGGGGGTTTATTTAATTGGGGCGATGATTGACTTTGTAATAGGAAATAGTCGAGAGTTAACTTTTTACAGCAAAAAAACCTGGGAACTTTCCTTGTGGGGACTTGTTAGCTGGATTGCGGTATTGATCAATCCGAATGGGATCGGGATGTGGAAGATTCCATTTCAGACTGTAGGAGTTGAGACCCTCCAGCAGTTGATTGGAGAATGGGCTTCTCCTGATTTCCATCAGCCACTGCAGCAGTTATTTTTAGTGCTAATGTTTCTGGCTTTCGGAGTGATTGGTTTTTCGAGAAAGAAGCTCAGAGGTCAAGAGTTTATGGCCGTCTTCGTCTTTGGAGCTGCAGCGCTGATTGCAAGAAGAAACTTTGGCCCTTTCGCTCTCGTTACAGCACCTGTGATTTGCAGACATGGGCAGGACATTTTACAAAACCTGTCCGAGCGGGCAAAAGAACGTTTGAACTGGTTTGAGAAAATTTTGAATTATCAGGAAAAATCAAAAAGAGAAATCAATCCAAAATTACAAACCACCATAAATTGGCTGGTAATAGCAGCCTTGGTATTTGCTTCAGCGGCAAAACTGATCAAGGCTACAGAGCCGGAATTTGTTCAGGACGCTTTGGCCAGGTATTATCCGGTCAGTGCGGTTGAATGGATTAAGGAAAATCAGCCAGATGGGCTGATGCTAAATTCATATAATTGGGGAGGGTATTTGATCTGGCACCTGCCTGAATATCCAGTCTTTGTGGATGGTAGAACAGATTTATATGGCGACGAGATTTTACGAGAATGGCTGGATGTGGTGAGAGGCAATCAGGGATGGGAGAAAACGCTTGAGAGCAAAAATATTAAACTGCTTATTCTAGAGGTAGACCAACCGCTTATCGCCGAAATTGACAGTACGGATTGGATTAATGTTTATAAAGATGAGTCAGCAGTAATTTTCACGAAGCATTAAGTTGAGATAAAAATCTATGCCCTCTGAAAATCAATTATCTCGAATACAAAAAATAGATTGGCGTTTTGTTTTCAAGAATTCATTTTATTACCTGTTATTGATCTACTTGCTGTTAGCAGGCAGCCGAGGGGAATTAATTGCGAGAGAACTTGCAATTTTTTGGATCGATCTGATTCTGCTGTTTATTTTTGTTCTGATTTGGTTTCAGAAGATGTCACTACCCAGAGTCGAGCTTATTGACAGTAGACCGATCTATATATTTATGGCATTTATCGTTTTTGGATTTTTTTCAACCCTGCTCAATGATAGTTTGTGGAAATCAATAACGGATTTATTTGTCTGGGGTGCAGCTTTGTTTGCTATGTTGTTTTTCCAATTTTTGCGCGGGAGCTGGAAGCAGATCGAGTTATTAGATCCAATCCTGGTACTAAGCTCAGTATTTCACACTGGGAAAATTGCTGGTTTTTTGCACTGGATGATTGATTGGGCCCGCTATCTTCCAGGACAATACCAATACTTATTTAAATATCGAGGAGTTTCCCCAAACATTTCGTCTGCATTTGCAAATATTATATTCATTATTGCCTTGACACAAATCTTAGTGAATAACGAGAACAGAACTAAATGGATTTATTATTACACATCCGCCTCTGCTTTAGCAGTAATAATGATCTCAGGTTCGCGTGGAGGATTGATTGGCTGTGTGGTAGGGTTGAGTGCTGTTTTTTTAATCCGGTATTTTGTTCGGTTCGGCGAAAAACAAAAAAAACGAAAAAATATATTAACCGCAATGATCTTGATGATGGGTTTACTTGGATTGGGAGTGATATTTTACTTTTCCATGAAAAGCGGGCGGGTTGGTTTGGCGGATCGGTTTGAGTTTTGGGTAGTGGCAGTTCAAAATTGGATTAAAAACCCATGGTTTGGTTCTGGAATAAACACAATTGGGGCTGAGATTCTCAGTATTCGGTCTGTTCCTCCAGTCCAACTTCACACACATGCCCATAATCTTTTCTTAAATTTGCTCAGTGAAGTTGGTTTGCTGGGTTTCTCAATATTCCTTGGCTTTACCGGATATTCAGTTTATCAATATTTACGGGAATACATTAATCATTCGGCACCGATGGCTCTAGGGTCCCTGGGAATGATAGCGGTCATCTTTGGGCACGGGTTGGTGGACACATTGTATATCGAGCCTTTTATTTTGTTCACCTGCTTATTGATTTTTGGAATTACAGCTCCAAAAGGAGCAAAAATTAATTCTATTGGGAAAGGAGCGGTTAATCTATTTTTTTGTGGGATTCTCGGAGTAGGTTTGTTTCTTGGAATTCATAAGAATCTATACGGGCGGGCGCTGAATTCTTTTGAGAGCGGTGATTTTGAAAAAGGTGCAGAGCAGATGTCAAATATCCTTCTCTACGCAAATAAAAATGCCCTTGTTCAGCAGCAGTCGGGGATTTTCTTTAGCTACCTGGCTGATCAAGAAAGTGATCCTATTCTGAGGAATGATTATTTATTAGCTTCAATTCAGGGATTTGATAAAGCAGCTAGCTTGGAACCAAATTTTGGTGGACATCATGCTAACCTTGGAATCATGTATTGGGAATATGGTAGACCGGAAAAGGCATTGGATCATTTAGCCATTTCCACTGTACTTGCCCCGGAATCAGTAATGTTTGTGCTGAATTCCGGAGTTGTGGCTGAAGAGGTTGGTAAGCTCTCAGCTGCAAAGGAATATTATGGGTGGCTGCTGGATAAAAGAGCCTGGATAGATTCATCATTTTGGAAAGAGACGCAATTTAGGCAAAGAATTTTCTATAATTATCAGAAACAACAATGGATAGAGCAAGTGAGTGCGAACGATTCGCCCGAGGAAACAGAAAGCCAATCTCAGGGACTTAATATTAGAGATAAAATCAGATATATTGAAGAATTAATTGACAACAATGAAATAGAGTTGGCTTATTTCACCTGGAATCAGTTGAGAATGCAGCTTGGAAAAACAAAAAGTTTGGCGGTGGAAATGAAATGGTTAGAGGCTGATTTGGCCGCAGCTCAGGGCGATTTAACGAAAGCTGTATCAATGGGATCTGAAGCTGTGGATAACTGGCAAGCACAATCCTCTGTGGGCGCGGGGGGAATTGGGTATACAGACTATGGGATGAGATTTTTTCGCAGCAGTGCATATAAAGAGGATTTGGTTCCTTTTGGAAAAACATTCCCGATTACTGAAACCTGGGAAAGTAGATTAGTTGAATTAGAAGATTGGAAAGATAAAACCCAAAATGAATGATAGCTGCTAAAACCTTATCCTCTTCGTAGGTCAGTGAAATTAATTGCTTAACTGGTTGTCAAAAATGAACTCAAAATTTCGGTCAAATGAATCCGTTGAAAAGATAATTTTTTTGATAGCGTTTGGAACTGTGCTTTTGTTGGCAGGTTTCTTGCGATTTAAGAATATTTCCAGCAACCCCGGTTGGTACAGCGATGAGGGTACACTGGTTGAAATTGCACAAAATCTCCTGACTGGTAATGCGTCCTACCTGGGTTTAAATTCTTCAACTTTGATCGCTGCACGACTTCCTTTATTCCCGTGGCTGCTGTCATTGATTTTTAAGATTTTTCCGCAGGAAATACAGACACTGAGATATTTTTCGGCAGGGCTTGGGGTGCTAGCAACTGCTTTGTTGTACTTCACTATCCGGAACATGGAGTTTAGATCCAGCAATTATTTAGCCCTGGCTGCTGCATTTTTTTATGCAATTTTTCCCCAGGCAGTACTGTTTAGTCGGATCGGGTTCTCCTACAACCTGCTGGCGCCGATAATAATCATAATTATCTGGATCAGCTGGAAATACCTTGAAAACCCAAAATGGGGATTAGCTGTCCTGGCAGGATTGATGATTGGAATTGGCAGTTTATCAGATTTGATAATGCTCTCTTTTGTGATTCCAGTCATCTTGATTGTTTTAAGCAGGGGAATAAAAAATACACTTATATCTGGTTTGGCAGCGTTTGTTCCAATAAGTGTATATGGTATTGCTGGTGTAATAAATAGCCCTGAGGCATATTTATTTGATGCCGGGTTTACTTTTTTCCGTTTGAGGCAGGTTCCGATTTTAGCTCAATATCCCTGTTCTATAAATTATTTCGTCACTTTGATCGATACTGAATATTGGTGGGCCCTTGCCGTTGTAGGTTTCTTTATAATCAGAAATGAACGCTTAAAAAAGATTCTATTGCTGCTGTTTTTATTTCCCCTTCTCTCTTTGGGTAGAACAACTTGTTATCCCGGGCTGGGCTTGTATTACCTGATCCCTCTTTTACCTTTGGTATCGATAGGAGTTGGGAGTTTATTCGTCTTCGGGATACCTGAGGTCTTAAGATTTATCAATCAAAGTTTGGATAAATATCTCGATACTCTTGAGTGGCAAAAGGAAAATCGGAAGAAATACAAATTTAGAAAGTTTGTGATATTTATTACCTCCTCGATCATAATATTCACCATCGCATTTTCTGTTCCTGTGATAACTCTTACAATGGATCTTTCCCAGGTGAGCTCGAGTTTAAAAAGTGAATATGAGCCAATTCTTCTAGATCCAATTAAAGGGAGATTAGCCCAGAGTTATATTAATTCAGTAATAGAGCCTGGGGATTTAGTAGTTACCTCCCCTACCATCGCTTGGGGGATTGACTCTCGCACGACTGACTTTCAATTGACCCTGGCGTACAACGGAATTGAAACCAAGCATTTTCCACCAGACATCCCGAAAGATCGTTTTGATTATTCTTTAGATTACAAATCTGCAACCTATATTGCGATTGATCCTGTCTGGAAAAATTGGGCTGTGCCAAATATGGAAGAAGTAGCAAGCATGACAGCTGAAATCGAGCAGTGGCCGTTAGTTTACTTCAATGACCAAGTTGAAATTTACAGGAATCCGGATACAAGGTAAATAATGAGGCAATCAAAACTCTTCAGGATTGAATCCCTGGAAATCAAAGCTGCTTGGATCTATTTCGCAGCCAGATTAATCCTAATCTTGTCCTTGCCCCTGGATGGTATTAAGTCCTACGGGGATTTGTGGAATTTTTTTTCTCAGGCTGAACTCGGATTACCATTCATTAACTATTGGACAGAGTTTCCACCAATCTACCCCTGGATATCAAGATTGTTATATCAAATTGCTGGAGGGTCACAACATCGCTTTGATTACCTGAATATCCTATTCTTCTCTTTCCTTCAGGCATTGAATTTGTTCTTATTGTTAAAAATTTCTGACCAGATTGGGAGAAGCCAAAGTCAGAAGCTGATTGGGGGGGCTGTTTACAGCGGATTGACAATTGGCCTTTTTTACACCTGGGCATATTTTGATGTAATTGCAGTTGCGGCTTTGCTGGCAAGTATTTATTTTCTCTTTGACGACAAACCCCACAAGGTTGGTATATTAATAGCTGGTGGCGTTTTGACAAAATGGTTTCCCCTGGCTTTGATCCCAGGTATTTGGAAAACAAAAAATTGGCGAACTTCGCTGAAGATTTCAATAACGGGAATCGGGATTGCCATATTAGTATGGGCTGGGCTTTTCTTAATTAATCCAGAAATGACTTCGGCTTCAATCCAATCCCAGGCGGTAAAAGGTTCATGGGAAACTGTTTGGGCGTTGTTGGACGGCAACCTCAACACAGGAAATTTTCCAAATGAGGTCAATCGATTGGACCCTGGTTCAGTTAATTTGAGTTCAAATAACCCCAGTTTGATACCTTCCTGGATAACATTGATCGTGTTCGGCGGAGCTGGATTGATTCTTCTGATTCAATCCAAAATCAATACTAGAAAGGAATACCTTGCGTTCTCCGGGCTTACATTTGTGATTATGTTCTTGTGGAGTCCCGGTTACAGTCCTCAGTGGGTGCAGTATTTGCTTCCCGTAATAATTCTAGCTGTACCCGCAAAGCAGTCAGTTTTGTTCTCTGCGGCACTGATTCTAATCAATCTTGCTGAATGGCCTCTCCTGCTTTCCAGGGGGCGTTTTGAGGATTTGTACTGGTTGATCCCTGTTCGAACTCTGGTGCTGATCTTGTTGGGGATGATATTCTACCAGCAGACCATAGAAGATCCTGCAATTGCCGGGGGTGTGGATTGAATCAGCAGAAATATCAACTTCGCTGGTTTGCACTGCTCCTGATAATAATGGCGCTATTTTTCGTAGGTTTATTGTGGGTAAACTATCAATTTGCTAACTCAGCTGTAGGAAAGGGTGGGTTCATAATCCGGTATTCAGGTGCAAAGGCATTGTTAAAAAGTGGTCTTAACCCTTATTCAGGGGAGCTTTTGCAGTGGTTTTATCAGCAGCAGTATCAAATTTATTCTGGGATTGGGGGTGAGAAGTTTGTTTTAGAGATACCCCTTTATTCACTTTTCGTTTATGCGCCCTTAATTTTTTTGAAAAATCCTGTCCATGCTCAGGCAATCTGGATGATGCTCCAGGAAATTGCGGTGATTGGATTAGTTTTTGTAGTTCTTGACGTATACGAATGGTCGCCATCCGCCTGGGTAAAAGGGGTATTACTGTTTGTTGCTATAGCCTTTTACCATACAATTCAAGGAATAATTGAAGGCGGCTTATTCATACTTGTTACCTTACTGCTTGGCTTGATGCTGAAGTGCATCAAAACGGGACAGGATGAACTAACTGGATTGATCTTGGCTTCCATGCTTATTACACCAGCAACAAGCGCTGGCGTGATAATTTTTACTTTGTTTTTTGGTGTTTTCCAGAAACGCTTCCGGATAATTTTTACTTTCTTAGGTGCTTTTGGAGTATTGTTCGTTGTGAGTTATTTCGTTTTTCCCGGATGGCTCCTAAACTATATTCGGGTTCTTTTTGTAGGAGGTCATTTCAATCCAGGACAAGCACTTGCAGGAAAAATCGCGCAGATCACCCCCGGTATTTTTTCCCAGCTTAGGTTAATACTTCTAATGGGTTTTGGAGGACTGCTGCTGCATGAATGGTATTCATTCAAAAGGGCTCAGTTTGACGGTTTTTTGTGGTGCGTGATGGTAACTGCCGTGATTGGAAGTTTTTTAATTCCTGGAAAGAATTCAACATCTTACATCTTACTTATACCTGGTTTAATGCTTATAATGCGGGGGATTTATTCAAGGTGGTCTAATGCAGGTGATTGGATAGTGGTCATGTTGTGGGTGTCAGCTTTTGTTATTGTTTGGTTGGTTTTTTTGATTTCTGGGCAGGAAGTATATTTTCCAATGCAAAAAGAGATAATGTTTTTTGTTGTGCCCGTGATGGGTTTGATTGGTTTGTATTGGATTAAGTGGTGGGTTTTGCTGCCTACCCGCTCAATCCTGGGCCGGGATTTATGAAAAGTAAAGATTTGATTATCCTGTATGTGCTTGGGATGGCTGTATTGATTGTTGCGGCTAGTTTTCAAAACTCACCTGGTTACATGGATGCGGAATACTACGCATCCATTGCCAGAAGAATTGCTGGCGGGGACGGAATCACAGAACCATTTGTTTGGAATTATTTAGGTGGGAAGCCGGAATTACCCATGCCCGCGTTTCAATACTGGAAACCTCTGCCGTCCCTGGCGGCAGCCTTAAGTATGCATCTGTTCCAATCACTGTCATTTAATGCAGGAAGAGGCTTGTTGATTCTAGCGGCATCATTTTCGCCGGTTCTGACAGCAATTTTCGCGTATCAATTTAGCGGCGAGAGAAAGATAGCTTTTATTGGGGGTATATTTGCTTGTTTCCCCGCATTTTATCTTCCATTTTTGACCACAACGGATTCTTTTGCTTTGTACATTCTGGGAGGAGGGGTGATATTCTATCTTCTTAACCGAGATTATTCCGGATTGGAAGTGATATTGATTGGTGTGGTTAGTGGATTAATGGGGTTAACAAGAGCAGAAGGGTTGATCTGGTTGGGAATTAGCGGGCTTGGAATTCTCTTAAAAGGAAAGAAAAAGTTTCAAAACTTCTTATTTCTCGGGTTTGGAGCTTTATCAGTCTGGCTGCCATGGACCCTATGGAACCAGTTGGTGCTTGGGAATAGTGGAGCAGTTGAGGGACTGAAAACCCTTTGGTTAACATCCTACAATGAAATTTTTTCATACCAGGTGGATTTGATAAATTTTAACTCCTGGGTGGAATCCGGGTTTCGATCTATCCTGTTGGACCGGGCATCTTCCACCTGGGCCAATTTTAAAACATTGCTTTTTGTTCAGGGTCAGATTTTACTTGTGCCTTTTGTTATTGCAGGTTTAATCAAGAACCGGAATAATACAACTGTTCAGGCTGCCTTGATTGGATTGGGAACTTCATTCGCGGTGATGAGCATTTTGTTTCCGTATGCGGGCAAAAGGGGCGGGTATTTTCATTCAGGGGCAGGTTGGCAAATCTTTATTTGGGTTTTGAGTGCTTGTGGTTTTTCCGACATAATTAAAAGAGGAAAACAAGCATTAAACTGGAAAGATCCCAAAGCTTTTGATGTCTTTGGCGCGGGACTGATTGTAATTTTAGCGGCGGTCAGTGCCTATACTGCTTTTGACAAGTTAGGAGTTGCAGGAGGGCAAACCACGCGGTGGGATCAAGATTATGAAAACTTTTTACTGATTGGGTCTGAACTGGAAAAGATTGGACTTGAAAAAACGGATCTCGTTTTGATTAACAATCCCCCGGGATTGTATTTTGCGGCAAATCAGTGGAGTATTGTTATCCCTGACGGGGGTATAGATGATTTGCTTCAAGCAGCAGAAGATTATAACGCTCAATATTTGATTCTGGAAAAAAACCATCCGGATGGGTTGGATGATTTATACTCCCTGCCCGCGAATAATGAGGATGAGAGATTGAAATTTCTGTTCTCCTCTAACGGTAATCATTTTTTCAAGATTTTCCCTGGGGAGGATAGTGGATAAGTCGCGAAGAGTCAAGAAAGAATTTATTCTGTTTTCTTTATTCGCCCTGTTAGCTCTGGGTGGGTATTTCTTTTGGAGCTCACAGGTCTACAGAATAGGATATCCGCTTGATGACGCCTGGATCCACCAGACTTACGCAAGAAATTTTGCACAAACAGGTCAATGGGTTTATTCGCCTGGTCAAACTTCAGGTGGGTCCACAGGCCCAATTTGGGGATTTTTATTGGCAGTGCTTCATCTTGTTAGACTGCCGGAAATTGCCGGAACGGCTGTTCTGGGTTGGTTCTTACTGATCTGGACAACAGTTTTTACATTAAACTTGGTTCTAGAGTTTAAACCTGATTTGAAAATACATAGAATATTTATTGGGGGGATTGTAATATTTGAGTGGCATCTGGTCTGGTCAGCAGGTTCTGGGATGGAGACGTTATTGTTTAGCTTGATAGCTATTTCTGTGATTTATTTGACCGGGAAACCTGATCGCAGCGTATTCTTAATTGGGTTTCTGGCTGGGCTCAGTGTCTGGGTTCGGCCAGGAGGATTAACTCTGATCGGACCGGTCTTGTTTGTAATGGTGTTTTCAGATCTTGATCAAAAAATTAAAAATATTTCTTATGCGATCACGGGTTTTCTTACCCCGATAATTCCTTATTTTTTGTTTAATTATTTTGTGGTTGGAGATTTCTGGCCAAATACTTTTTTTGCAAAGCAGGCTGAATACGCTGAACTGCTAAAGCTTCCATTTTTCAATAGATTCTGGACCGTATTTAACCAACTTCTGGTTGGGGTTGGAATTCTTCTGTTTCCCGGTTTAATTGAGAAAGTAAGGATTGCCGTCAAATCCAAAAATTGGCAAGTCCTTGGAGCCGCATGTTGGTTGTTTGGGTATTTAGGGATATATGTGTTAAAGCTGCCGGTGGATTATCAGCACGGAAGGTATGTGATACCTGTGGTACCCATTTATCTTGGACTCGGGCTGGCAGGAAGCGCAGAGATATTTAGTTGGAATTCTGAAATAGCCTGGCGCAGAATACTTGGACGTTTGTTCTGGACAAGCGTGGCGGCAGTCAGCCTGGTGTTCTGGATTAAGGGTGCGGATGCCTATGCCCGAGATGTGGCAGTGATCGAGGCTGAAATGGTGGAAACTGCTTTGTGGATCAATCAAAACTTAGAAGAAAATGCCGTGATTGCCGCACATGATATAGGCGCCTTGGGATATTTTGGGAACCGGGAAATCATTGATTTGGCAGGTTTGATAACTCCGGACGTGATTCCAATTATCAGGAATGAAGCGGCGTTATCGGCTTATTTGGATCTGAAAAAAGCAGATTATCTGATGACTTTTCCCGATTGGTATCAGCAGTTAAATGACGGGCTTCCTATAGTTTATAGATCTAAAGGTAAATTCGCTCCCCAATTTGGAGCTGAAAATATGACAATTTACAGCTGGCAGTTAAAAGGAGAATAATTTTCCGACAAAAAGCGGGAAAGGGAGGTTTGCTGGGGGATATTTACTGTGCTATACTCTCAATTGACAAGAATTTTTCCAGGAGCGGAATACCATGGTTTTGAAAGACTTTGAAGAAAAAAAGAAAAATACTGAACAGCTGCAGGAGAGTATTGAGTCCAAAATAAACCAGGCGAAGCTGAAACTGGAAAATATTACAAAAAAATTAATGCAGAGCCAGCAGGAAGTAGACAAACTAGCACAAAAAAATGTCACCAATTCCAACAGCATTCGTAAAATTAAGGATGACCCAGTCGGGTTTAGTAAGGACCAGATCAGGGAAGTATACAACCAGGCACTTGAAGATCAACAGCGCTTATTTGTGATGCGAGGGCAAATGGACAAGCTCAAAGGGGAACAGGTCCATCTGCAAGATTTTATCAACCAGATGCAGGAAATTGGAGATTATTTTTTACGGACGCCGATGCTGGAAGAAGGGGATGAGGAATTAAATGCAGCGGAATTGATTGAATCAGTGATCCAGGCTCAGGAGGCAGAAAGACATAAACTTTCCCGGAAGATGCACGATGGTCCTGCCCAGGCACTTTCAAACTTTATCCTTCAAGCCGAAATAGCCCAGCGGTTGTTTGACATGGATCTTGATCAAGCCAGAGATGAACTAGATGAACTGAAAGCTACAGCAAGCTCAACATTTGTGAAAGTACGGGATTTTATTTTCGAGCTGCGGCCAATGATGTTGGATGACTTAGGTTTGGTACCAACTCTTCGCCATTACATGGAATCATTTAAAGATCAGAATAATTTCGATGTAAACTTTACAGCTACCGGAACTGAAAGACGGCTGGATGGTTATTTGGAAATAATGATTTTTAGAGCTGTCCAGGAATTATTAAGCAATGCTACCCGGCACAGTGAGGCCAGTTCAATAAAAATCCATGTTGATACAGGCGAAGAATCAATTTCAGTAAATGTAGAGGATAATGGTAACGGGTTTGATGCTGAAAAAGCTATGGATGGAAGCATGGGGTTAAAAGTGATCAAGGATCGGGTAGAGATCCTTCAGGGGGAATTTAATCTTGATACAGCGATGGGACAGGGGACCCGGGTTTCGTTCAGCATACCTGCGGGTACAGAAGGGCAGGGGGTCTTTGCATAATTGTAAGGCCGGAGATATTGCAAACATCCACTATATTCTATATAATTCCAACTAGCCTGAAAGGTACGCATACACCTTGATGGAAAAACTAATTTTTTTTATTTATACTAGGAGGTATAAAATGTTATTTGCACCGAAAGAAAAGGGACAGGGCTTGGTAGAGTATGCACTCATTCTCGTTCTGGTAGCAGTTGTCGTGATTGTTATTCTCTCCCTGCTTGGCCCCGCGATTGGCGATGTCTTCAGCAATATCGTTTCGGGTATCTAAACTGATCTTCGGATCTACAGGCGTGTGACCGCCTCCTTATGTCACAGTTTCAAAACCCTGCTTTCGAGCAGGGTTTTGTTATCTATGGAAGTAGAACTTGCGAGAAAAATCAAAGTATACAGGATTGATAATTTGATTCGGGGGTAATTAAGTTATCATATAATTTATCTTGAGTTTGAAGAAACTGAATCAATTGTTCTATAATACGGTAAAATAATATAAAGCAATAATGAAACTAAATTAGGAGGATGACATGCGACGGGGACGGGTTTTTCTTTACCTGGGCTTGATTTTGGTATTATTGTTGGTGGGGGGGTACCTGGTATATCAAAATTTTCTACAACCAGCACCTGCTGCTTCAGACCCGGCCCAAGAAGTAGCTCCGGTAGACACTGTGGATGTCGTAGTGGTTACTCAAAAAGCTCCTCGGGGAACAGTGCTTAATGAGACTGTACTGGGATTAATTCCACTCCCCCGTGACCTTGTTATTGGGGGGATGTTTACAGATCTGGCACAAGTTGTCGGTCGCCAGGCAAAATTTGATCTGGACAGCGGTATTCCGCTAACGGCAAACATGCTTGTGGATAGTGCATCCCAACTATCAGATGCCGGTTCAGTTGCGGCTTTATCAATTCCAGAAGGTATGGTGGCAAAATCTATACCGATTAGTAAACTGGCAAGTGTTTCTTATGCGTTGAGGCCGGGAGACAGAGTAATTGTGATTGCATCCATGAATTTTGTCGATCTGGATCCGGATTTTCAAACCCTGCTTCCAAATCAAAGCGCAGTTGTACTGGGGTCGCTGGCAGTTCCTGGGGCAGAGGGAGGAGCAGCGAGGTTAACATCAGAAATTACAAGCTCAGAAAGTGGATCTCCAGTTGGGAAAACATTTACTGATGAAGAACTTCCTGAGGAAACTTTTTATGAAATTCCCTCGGAAACCCAGCGACCAAGACTGGCAGCACAAACAATCATCCCAAGCGCTATCGTTTTGAAAGTGGGAGATTTTGATTTTGATGACAGCAGCGCTTCTCAAGCGCCAACGCCAACCCCTGTTCCAGAAGGTGAGGAAGCTCCACCACCTCCGGCGGCAAAAGCGCCAGATAACATCACGCTGATTGTTACTCCACAGGAGGCTGTTACACTTACTTACTTGCTTGACAGTGGGGTTGATTTGAGCCTGGCTTTGAGATCAGCAGGAGACTCAACAGTTATAGACACGTCTACAACAACCCTTCAGTTTTTCCTTGACGAATACGCTATCCCTCTGCCGGCAAAATTACCCTACGCAGTAGGGGGTAGCAGTATAACAAATCAGAACGGAGGGGACACACCTGAAGCCGTTCCGTAAGCAACAATTGCTTCGATCTAAACTTTTTTGGGGAAAATAATGTCAGAAAATACGTATTCGGTATTAATTGTAGACGATCACCAGGAAACTCGACGCAACATCAGCAAACTCCTGCAGTTTGAGGGCGATATTAATGTGGTTGGGACTGCTCAAAATGGTCAGGAGGCGATCCAGCAAACTATCAACCTGGATCCTGATGTTGTCTTGATGGATATCAATATGCCTGATATGGATGGGATTCAGGCAACGGAAAGAATCCAGGAAAAAGCACCTATCTCCCAAATTGTTATTTTGTCTGTCCAGGGCGATACAAATTACATGCGAAGCGCAATGCTTGCGGGAGCGCGTGATTTTATTACAAAACCAGTTAAGGGGGATGAGCTGGTAAATGTGATCAGAAGAGCTGGGCAAAAAGCAAAAGAAAGGCGGCAGGAGGCTGTTTTTGTTGGTCGGGGAACCGGGTCATTAAAAGACCCGCGAGGGACCACGATCCAATTATCATCAGTAGGAAAACTGATTACAGTCTACAGCCCAAAAGGCGGGGTAGGAAAAACGACCGTAGCAACTAATCTTGCTGTGGCGCTGCACAGTGATGAAACTCCGGTCATAATAGTGGATATAAGCTTGCAGTTCGGAGATGTTGCAGTTTTTCTAAATGAACGCAGCCGAAACACTATCGTGGATTTAACACCAATTGCAGATCAGCTTGATCCAGAACTTGTTGATGACGTGGTTATTCATCATAAAAAATCAGGGATTGACATTTTATCTGCACCGTCTCACCCGGAAGACGCAGAAAAAGTCTCGGGCCCTCAAGTCATAAAGGTCTTAGAGTTCCTGAGAAGGATGTATTCCTATGTGATTGTTGACACGGATTCTGGTTTATCAGATGTAGTACTGGACACTTTAGATGCAAGTGATTTAATACTATTGGTTTCTTCGCAAGATATTCCAGCTATAATTAACACCAGGATGATGTTATCTTTGCTTCAAGCTTTGAACGTTTCCAACAAGAAGATATTCTTGGTTATGAATAGGTTTGATAAGCAAATTGCAATAACCCCGGAAAAGATTAGTAAAAATTTAGGACACAAGATAGGTGTAGTTATCCCGGAAGACAAGGAAGTTGTAATCCCCGCGGTCAATCGGGGGATTCCTTTTATGATGTCAGATGGTCAGTCAAAAGAGATCGGGAAAAGTATGTTAGAACTAACCGGAAAAATCCGGGAAATATTGAAGGAATTAGAACAAGCTCAAATGCTGGAACCGTAATCCGTAGTAGAAACAATTTCTAATAAGGGGCTCAAAATGTCTTTACTGAAAAGAATTGAAGAGGGAAAAAAAACTGGTGAGTTAGATAAAAGTACTGGGAGCTCATCATCACAATCTCGTCTTGGGAGCTTAGAAGCTAGACGCGTTTCTCCTCCCCGAAAAGATGCTCAAGATGAAACCTACTCGGATTTAAAAACTAGAGTTCAGAATCGGCTGCTTGCTGAGCTTGATCCAGCAATTGATGTTTCGGAGGTCGATAAGGTCAAGGGGATGATCCGAGATCTCTTTGAGCAAATTCTATCTGAAGAAAGTATAGTCCTTTCCAGACAGGAAAAACATCGCCTTTTTGAACAGATTGCTGCCGAGATACTCGGCTTTGGTCCTCTTCAGCCGCTTTTGGAGGATAATGATATTACCGAAGTGATGGTAAATGGTGCGAAAAGTGTATATTTTGAGAAAGCAGGGAAAATACACCGCGCCCCAATCACATTTGAAAGTGATGAACACGTGATGAGGATCATCGACCGCATTGTGGCACCGCTCGGCAGGCGGATTGATGAGTCAAGCCCGTATGTTGATGCCCGTCTTCCAGATGGGTCTCGTGTTAATGCAGTAATTCCCCCAATTTCACTTGTTGGGCCATGCTTGACAATCCGTAAATTTTCTAAAGATCCCTTTACTGTAGAGCAGCTGATCGATTTTGGCACTTTGACACCAGGGGTAGTTCAGTTTCTAGAAGCTGCGGTTAAATCAAGATTTAACGTGATCATTTCTGGAGGTACAGGTTCCGGAAAAACCACCTTGTTGAATGTTCTGTCTCAATTTATTCCGAATGATGATCGGATTATCACTGTTGAGAATGCTGCAGAACTTCAGCTCAGGCAGGATCATGTAGTGACCCTTGAATCGAGACCCCCAAATATTGAGGGGAGAGGAGAGGTAACGATTCGTCAGCTTGTGATTAATACCCTCCGGATGAGACCGGATCGAATAATTGTGGGTGAGATCCGAGGTGAGGAATCACTGGATATGCTGCAGGCAATGAACACGGGTCATGACGGCTCGCTGACAACTGCTCACTCCAACTCTCCCCGCGATACGCTGTCCAGAATTGAAACTATGGCTCTAATGGCTGGTATGGATTTACCGGTGAGAGCAATTCGAGAGCAAATCTCTTCGGCAATTGATCTGATTGTTCATCAGAGCAGAATGCAGGATGGATCCAGAAAAGTAGTTTATGTGTCCGAGGTGATAGGAATGGAGGGGGACGTCATAACCATGCAGGACATATTCCGGTTTGAGCAAACCGCAATCGAAGATGGCGTGGTTTATGGTGAGTTGCGGCCAACTGGCTTAAGGCCGAAGTATATGGACAAAATTGAAGGCGCTGGTATTCATCTTGCGCCATCAATATTCTCCAGAAAACAGGGAGCCAGATAAACTTAGTCAGGCGATTCAGGGTTTAGATTATGAACATAGTATTGATTGTAGGTGGAGGAATTTCAGCGGTTCTATTGGTGATCGGAATCGTAATATCTATTCAAGAAGAGCAATCTGTTCTGGATGACCGTTTTTCACATTATGTGGAAGAAGAATTCGATGAAGCTGTTGAAATGGCTAAAGAACAGAAAGCTTCACCGCTTGCGGAATGGCTGGATCGACAGCTGGAAGGTTCTAACTTCGGAGATAAAATTGCTGCGAATCTAGCTCAGGCGGACTTAAAGCTCCGGCCGGCTGAATATGTTGCTGCAACAGTTATAGCCTCAATCGGATTAGCATTTGTCGCCTGGATGATTGGTGGACAGTCAATAATATCTGCAATGATCGGTGCTGTAGTTGGCGCAATGGGTCCAAGGGCATATGTCAGAAGGTCTCAAAATACACGCTTGACGACATTTGGAAACCAGCTTCCTGATATGCTCAATCTTGTTGTAAATGGGCTCCGAGCTGGATATTCTACAATGCAAGCCTTGGAAGCTGTCAGCAGGGAACTCCCCCCGCCAATTTCGGATGAATTTAGGCGTGTTGTTCAGGAGATGCAGCTAGGTATATCAATGGAAGTTGCATTAAGCAACCTGCTCAGAAGAATTCCCAGTGATGATTTAGATCTGATTATCACTGCAATAAATGTTCAGCGAGAGGTTGGAGGTAATTTAGCGGAAATTTTGGATACGATATCCTACACGATCCGGGAGAGAATCAAGATCGCTGGAGAGATTCGAGTGCTGGTTTCCCAGGTGATGTATTCGGGAAAATTCCTGGCTATGCTGCCGTTGATCCTGATGGGGTTGTTATGGTTTGCGAACCGTGAATATTTGATGACCTTTTTTGAACCAGGAAATTTACTCTGCGGGGGAATTATGTTAGGGATTGCCGGAGTAATGGTGTTAGCTGGTTACATTGTGATGACTAGATTGGCGGATATTGAAATATAAGAGGATGGAGGATTCATGAGCACACTTATATGGGTTGTACTTCTAGTTGTTGTGATACTTTCGGTTGTGCTTGTCCTGGTCGGTATGCGCCAGAGAAAGGATGAAACCCCCTTTGAGGAAAGATTAAATGAATATATTTCAAGGGGGGAGGAAATTACACTGGAAGAAATTGAGCTCTCCCAGCCAATTACTGAAAGAATCCTGGTACCTTTGGCTGAAAAAATTGGAGAGCTGACAGAAAAATTTACCCCACAAAATGCGATTGAACAAACTGAAAGAAAACTTGAATTGGCGGGAAATCCACCAGGATTAGATCCGACTATCTTTTGGGCGTCCAGATTTATTGCATCGATCGGTGTCGGCGGGTTGTTATTATTTGTGTTTTCAATGGGTACAGTCCAATGGTCCTGGGGGCGGAAATTGCTTCTGACAGGCCTTTTTGTAGTCGTTGGTTTCTTTTTACCCCAGCTATTGCTTCAAAGCAAAATAAACAGCAGGCAGGACGAGATTAGAAAATCAATGCCGGATGCTCTGGACCTTTTGACAATTTGTGTCCAGGCTGGTTTGGGCTTTGATGCAGCAATGGCAAAAGTTGCTGAAAAATGGGAAGATGCACTTGCAGATGAATTTGGGCGTGTGCTTAGAGAAGTGCAGTTGGGCAGCATCCGGAGAGATGCATTAAGAAATATGTCGGAAAGAATCGGGATTGCTGAAATGACTAGTTTTGTGGCAGCCATTATTCAGAGTGAGCAGCTTGGTGTAAGTATGGCAAAAGTGCTGAGAATCCAATCAGACCAGATGCGCACCCGGCGAAGACAAATTGCAGAAGAAAAAGCCCAACAGGCCCCAGTAAAAATGCTTTTTCCAATGGCTTTGCTAATTTTCCCATCATTGTTAATTATCTTGTTAGGACCGGCTGGGCTGCAGCTTAAGGACTCGGCGCTCGGCAGTATGTTCGGGGGGTAATTGCAAATTTTATAAATCGAGACAGTTTATGGCTTAGATCTGGAAGGTTATGAAGTCTCGTTTATTTAAGTGGACCTGGAAAATAATTGACTTGTTTTATCCGCCTCAGTGTGCGGGTTGTGGAGAAAACGGCATCAGGTGGTGCGATGATTGCAAGAAAAGTCTTGTTTTGGTCGAGAGGAATACTTGCTCTAAATGTGGTGAACCTCTGAAAACTGAAGGACGAGAAATTTGTTTGAGATGCTCAACAGGGGTTACATACTTTCAACAACTTAAATCCTATGCAGTCTATCAAGATCCTTTAAAATCAGCGATTCAACAATTTAAATACAAGCGAAACCTCGGTCTAGGGGAAATATTTGCCGGGGATTTGATGGATGTTCTGAAAAAATCAAATTGGCAAATTGATTTAATTGTCCCTGTTCCATTGTCAAAAGCCAGAATTCGAGAACATGGATACAATCAAGCCCGGGTCTTGGCAAGGCCTTTAGGCTGGAAAATGGAAATACCAGTTCAGGAGAATCTACTAGTACGACATAGAGATACAAAACCACAAGTGGGGTTATCATTAGCCGAGAGAGAACAAAATCTCCAAGATGCATTTAGGGCAAAAGATAGTGGTTGTATTGCTGGAAAAAATATTCTGATTGTTGATGACGTGATTACATCTGGTTCAACAATGAATGCCTGTGCAAAAGCCTTTCATGAGGCAGGTGCTGGTGCTGTTTATGGGGTTTCTCTTGCGCGTGCGATTTGAGTTTAGTGAAAACTAAATAACAAAATAATGGAGGTATAAATGGTAATGGAAGTAAAAATATTTAGCCGTAACTTGGAAGTTTCTCAGAACTTGGAGGATCAGGTATACAGAAAAGTGGGAGATTTGGACCGGTTTTTAGATGACATTGTAGAGGCAAGAGTAGATCTAAAATCAACAAATGCTAGAAATGCAGATGAACGAGAGGTTGTTCAGATTACTGTTCATGGCAAAGGGTTCTTACTAAGAGCGGAAGAAAGGGCTGGTGATATCGTCGCAGCTTTGAACATGGCGGTTGACACAATTCAAAGAAGAATCAAACGCTACAAAGGGAAACGGAATGAACGCTGGAAGAAGGGGGTTGAACTGGATCCGACGCAATTCCTGGAGGAAGAGGAATACCCGGATCCAGTCATTGCCAGAAGAAAGCGTTTTGCTCTCAGACCGATGGGAGAATTGGAAGCAATTGAACAAATGGAGCTGTTGGGACACAATGATTTTTTTGTGTTTTATAATGCTGAGACTGATGGGATCAATGTTCTGTATCGAAGGAAAGATGATACTTATGGTTTGATCGCTCCTGACATAGTCTGAGATTTAGAAAAAACCAGAAAGCAGTTTGACGTAGCTGCTTTCTGGTTTGTATTAATAAAACGAACTGGGTTGGTTAACAACTCGTCCTTGACAATCAGAGGGGGTAGTTCTAGACTAAAAGGCAATAATTACTTTCAGTTCAAATAAGGAATTCACGATGCATGAAAATACGGAAATTTTAGAACGGGTCGCCGATTTGTTTTCGGGTGAGATAGACCATCAAACTATTGTAGGAGCTGTAGAAAGAATACTTGCTGCAATAGGAGAAGATGTGAATAGAGAGGGTCTAGAAAGGACACCTGTCCGTGTTGCCAATGCGTATCATGAACTCTTAGCTGGCTACAGGACTGACCCGATAGAACTATTAAATGAAGCAATATTTGACGTAACATATGATGAGATGGTTGTAGTTCGGGATATCGAGTATTATTCGATGTGCGAACACCATATGCTGCCGTTCCTCGGCAGGGCTCATGTGGCATACTTACCGAATGGTAAAGTAATTGGATTGTCAAAAATTCCAAGAATTGTTGATATGTTTGCTCGAAGACTGCAGGTTCAGGAAAGGATGACCCGGCAAATTGCAGAGTTGATAGAAGAACTGCTGCACCCTAAAGGTGTTGCAGTCGTAGTGGAAGGTATGCATCTTTGCTCGGTAATGAGGGGAGTAAAGAAACATGATGCAAGAATGACTACCTCGTCCATGTTGGGTGGGTTCCGAAAGAGTCTATCGACCAGGCAGGAATTCTTGGATATCATAGCCCGGGGTGCTACACCGCTGCAAATTTAATTATGATTAATTAGTCTAAAAAACGGCTTAGATCCATATTGGCTGCTGGAAAGATCTTTGTTCTGGCAGCTAGTTTTTTTGCCTGGTCACTTAAAATCATGCCAGTCTCGAGCTGGGAGAGGTGTGGAATTATTTCTGATGCGGGGACGGCTAAGTGGGCCTGGGTCCAAATTTCAAGGTCAAGGATTTTTTCATTTTCGATCAAGATATCAATATCAATTGTTCGAGGAGAATTCTTGTCTTCTATCCTGCGTCGTCCAAGTTGATTTTCAACCTTGCTGAGAACATTCATTTTTAAATCAGCAGGTGCTAGTTTTGATTGAATTAAAAGAGCTGCATTCAGAAAATCTGGCCCATCACTTCCAACAGCTTCTGATTTCCAAACTGATGAGACGTGTAATATGCTAACCTCTGGAGCGAGAAGTTTTACTGCCTTGATGATGTTTTCAGTCGGGTTGATGTTACTGCCGAGGCTGAGTAAAAATTGATTGGTGTCACTATCAGTTGGAACGTTCAATTTCAACTCCAACTGATTTTGCAAAACGAACAGCTCCGGGTTTTTCAACACAAACTTTGACTTTTTGAACTCCATTAACTGCGAGACATTCAGCAGCGATGTCGGCGGCGAGAGCTTCTACAGTCAAGCGATGACAGTTCTCAGCAAGTTTTTGAGCTTTTTTTGCTACTGTCCGGTAATTGATACTATCATCGATATCGTCTGTTTCCCCCGCTTTTGATAAATCCCCGGAAAGTGTGATGTTTATTTTTATTTCTTGAGGCTTTTTCCTTTCCCAATCATTGATCCCGATAATTCCCCGCGCAATAAGATCTTTGATAATGACTTTATCCATAAACGTCTCCTGGCTGAATTGCTCAATATTTTTCATTTTAGATCAGATGCCTTCCTCCATCAAGATGAATGATCTCGCCTGTAATATAAGCAGGACCGGTAAGTAAAAAGAGGATTGTTTTTTGTACTTCATCCATCTCTGCCCAGCGATTTGCGGGAACATTGTCAAGAACTTCAGAAACATCTCCCCCATCGCTTGGAGGTAGAATTGCTCCAAAAGCGACTCCATTAACAACGATCTCAGGCGCCAGAGCAGCAGCCAAGGATTTGGTCATCGCAAGCAGTCCTGATTTTGTAACGGTATAAGGAAAATGATCGGTTCCGGGCCTCAAAGCCCGCCAGTCGAGGATGTTAATTATCCTTGCTGAAAGTCCTGGGGGTTGTTTTTGCGCAAAAGCCTGACTCAATAAGAAAGGGGCGGTAAGGTTTATTGAGAGGTGAGCCTCCCAATCATCCAGGCTTGTGTTTTCCCAGGTGAGATCAGAAAAGATCGAAGCGCTGTTGATAAGGCCAAAGATCGGACCGTTTTGGAAAGCTTTTGAGATCAGCTCTTGGACCTGGTTGGGGTCAGAAAAATCGGATTGGATGATTCGAGCCTTGCGCCCCAAAGCTGTAATTTCTGATTTTGTTAGTTCGGCTTCAGTCGGGGAATTATTGTGGTGAATAATGATGTCCGACCCTGCTTTGGCCGCAGCAAGAGCCATTTCTTTGCCAAGACGTCTGGCTGCTCCGGTGATCAGTATTGTTTTATTTTGAAGATCCATCCCTAACTCCTGGCGATAATCTCAAACAGATCAGATAAAATAAAATCGCTGCTGCCAGCCATAAGATTTGGTTTAGTCTAATCGAATTCCCAATCAAATCAGTTGGCGCTTGATACCGAGTCAAAACTAAACTAGAAACCGCTGTAGATAAACCGAATAACGCAAACGCACAACCTGGCTGTAAATCAGACTGGTTTAGAGCCCAAATTCCAATCCCTAATGCAATTAAGCTGCCTAGGGCTAAGTAGAGATTGACGGGATGGCGGATTTGACTCCAGAGCTGGATTCCCCACGGAAGAGATGTCTGCATTCCAAAATTTGTTCCTGAAGCGAAGCTCGACAAACGAATAAAAGTAATCAAGATTCCCAAAAAAGGAATAAGGGCGTCTAGGGATGACAGCAGCCCCAATGATTTCTTTGTAATCAAGTAATAACCAACTGCGAGGCTGATAACAATCCCAGTGCTGGGTTCAAAAAAGTTGGTATTAAGAGAAAATATGCTCAAAAAATTGCCCTGAAATGCGAGAGGGTCACTGGCCAGGTAGGAAAGCCGGGCCCCAATCAAGCCGGATACGAGCATTGAAATTAAAAGATCACTAATTTCTTTGGGGGGTATTCCGGTTTTATCAGCCAGCTTCTCAGATAGCACGATTCCTATATAAATCCCGAAAATTAATAACAATTCCGGAACAGGGAGTGAGATTGGCCCAAAAGAAAGTACAGGAATCATGGTTGGTACTCAAGCAGTTGATTGATTTCTATCCGGATCAGGGAGAGTGGTATTGGTCCCCCGATTATAATTTTCCTGATAACTCCTTTCGCGTCAATAAAGTAGGTAGTCGGCAGGGAATGAACCTGGTAGGCTTGATTAATGGCTCCAGAGTCATCGAGCAGTACCTGGAAAGATACGGGGTTTTTGGCAAGAAAAGCATTCAGCGCTGAAATAGAATCACGATGAAGGGCATTTACGGCGAGAATAGTTACTCCCTGCTCATCGAACTCAAGTTGAGCTTTGGAAAAATCAGGCATTTCGCGCTGACAAGGGGGACACCAGCTAGCCCAAAAATTTAGTACAACCGGGCTTCCACGATAATCTGATAGAGAAACATTTTCTCCGGTGAATGATTTTAAATCAAAGTCTGGGGCTAGATAACCTTCCTGGGGTAGGATTTCAGATTTTGGCATCAAGTCAGGACCGGGTCTTGAGATCCAGATCCAGCCTGAACCAAACAATATCAATAAAACAAGATATATCAACGATTTTGGATTCGGGTATGATTTCATTTGTTTAGACCGTCAGTGTAATGAGTGTATACAAATCAATTCAGCCTGTCAAGCTGAGAAAAAATTCGATCCGGAAGTATTTATAGAATCTTAATTATACGAATTTATTTGAACAATATAATAAATAATAAGCTTATTATTGGAAGGAGGAACAAATGGAAGTTAAATCAAGGAACCGGGGGATAATAGCTTTGCTGGTTATCGCATCCCTTGTGTTGGGTATCAGCGGCTTTTTGCTGTTGGTAAACTCTAGCGAAGAGCCTTTGACAGGGGCGGATGTTGGAGAGTTGTCCCAAGCAACGAATGCAATTGAGCCTGACAATGAAGCTGAAATTACAACAACTGATTTACCAACAATAGAACCAACCACTGAGGGTATTTCCTCAACTGAAACATCTGAAAGAGTGGAACCCACTGCCAGGGTAGGTTTGCAGGGAACGGATCCCGAAACAGTAAACTTAGCTTCAGGAGATATTCAACTGATCGAGTTTTTCGCCTTTTGGTGACCGACTTGCCAGAACATGGCGCCCATCGTGCATGGGCTTGAAGTTGAATTTCATGATGAAATAAAATTTGTTTACTTGAATATTGATGATCCAGCCAACGATCAATTTAAACAGGAGTTGGGCTACCGCTATCAACCGCACTTCTTGTTAATTGATGGGGAGGGATATATTCTGGAACAATGGCTTGGCCCGGTTAGCGCTGATGATTTTCGAGACTCATTTTCCGAGTATCTGGAATAGGATTGGGTAGGGAGATAAACATCCCTGCCAAATGAACAGGGATGTTTATCTAGTTACTTCCTGGAATCGTTATGCTTTTTATTCGAAAAATATTAAACAATTGAACAGTGGTTGGAAAGAAACGGTGTTTAAATTGTAGGAGAATGGAGGTGCTTGATGAAAAATATTACATTCGAAGTTCAAAACATAACTTGCGGTCACTGCGTCCGGACGATTGAGATGGAACTGGGAGAGCTGGCTGGGGTTGAAAATGTAACTGTGGAACAGGAATCTAAAAAGGTTAAAGTTAGTTTTGAAAAACCTGCCACAGAGGAACGCATACGAGATCTGTTAACAGAAATAAATTATCCGGCCGAGTAGCGAAAAGAACTTAATTAAACATGTCAAAGGAAAATATGGCGGAAAACAAACAAAGTATTGTTCCAGTTACAGGCATGACCTGCGCAAATTGTGTGGCTGCAGTGGAGCGAAATATCAAAAAAGAAGATGGGATCTCGCAGGCATACGTTAACCTGTCGACAGAGAGAGCTGTTTTTGAATTTGATCCGAACAGGACAAATTTAAATTCTGTTATAGAAAGAATAGAAAGAGCGGGATATGGAATTGCGCTTGGCGATGCTGAATTCCTTATCAGAAATATTGCCGATGATCAGGACGGTAAGCGGATTGAAAGTGAACTTAAGAAGATAGAAGGGGTTAAGGAATTTTCTGTAAGCTGGATCAATGGCAAAGTGTTTATCAAATACATACCAACCATTGTCAGCCAACAGGATATCCGGGGCAGGCTGGAAAGAATTGGATTTGAGTTGGAAACCCTCGGAAAAGAGATTGAGGATGCGGAAGAAAAAGCCAGAAAAAACGAAATCAAAGAACAGCGCAGGCTTTTGATAATTGGCGCTGCATTTACAATCCCACTCTTCTTGTTGTCAATGGGTAGAGATATGGGCTTATGGGGGCAGTGGGCCATGGCTCCCTGGGTGAACTGGTTAATGTTTGCCCTCGCAACGCCGGTTCAGTTTTATGTAGGATGGCAGTATTATACCGGGGCTATTCAATCAATTCGAAATAGATTCGCAAATATGGATGTCCTGATTGCTCTGGGATCTACAGCTGCATATGTATATTCGCTTCCAATACTTTTTGGCTTGGTTAGTGGGCATGTTTATTTTGAAACCTCCGCTATGATTATTACGCTCATAAAAGCAGGGAAGTATTTAGAAGCTCTGGCAAAAGGAAGAACCAGTCAGGCAATTAGAAAACTCCTTTCACTGAAAGCTGAAAAAGCATCTGTAATTAGAGCTGAAAAAGAAATTGAGATTCCTGTGGAAGATGTCCAGGTAGGGGATCTGGTCGTTGTCAGACCCGGTGAAAAAATCCCGGTGGATGGCGTGGTAGTTGAGGGTCACTCTGCAGTGGATGAGTCTATGCTGACCGGTGAATCTATGCCAGTAGAAAAACAAACTGGCGATCAGGTTATCGGTGCGACCATAAACAAAATGGGGAGAATTAAGTTCGAGGCAGTAAAAGTTGGTAAGGAAACAGCTTTAGCCCAAATTGTTCGACTTGTCGAAGAAGCACAGGGGAGCAAAGCCCCTATCCAAAAAATTGCTGATAGAGTGTCTGCGGTATTTGTGCCGATCGTAGTTTCTATTGCAGTAATGACGTTTCTTGTCTGGTTCTTATTAATGCCGCCAGGAATCAATTCAGATCAAAGTCTAATGACCAGGGCCTTGCTAAATTCTGTAGCGGTCTTATTGATTGCCTGTCCCTGTGCAATGGGGCTGGCAACTCCGACTGCTGTAATGGTGGGGACAGGAAAAGGGGCCCAAAACGGGATTCTATTTAGAACAGGGGAAGCACTTGAAATTGCTGGTAATATCGATACTGTTATTCTTGATAAAACAGGCACGATAACCCGGGGACAACCTGTAATGACCGATTTTATCAATTTGAAACCTGAATTGTTTGATGAAAATCGATTAATACAAATTGCGGCATCTGTTGAAAATGCATCTGAGCATCCATTGGGAGAGGCAGTCGTAGCTGGGGCAGAAGAGAAAGGAATCCAGTGCGATCTAGAATTAGAAAGATTTCAGGCTGAGGTCGGGATGGGGGTTTCAGCCCAGGTAGATGGCTTGAATGTGTTGATAGGAAATGCGCGGTTGTTAGAAAAAAACGAGATTCAATGGGAAGAAGTCAGACCAGAATTTGAGGCGCTGGAAGACGAAGGAAAAACTGCTGTGTTTTTGGTGATTGATCAGCAGGCAGCGGCTTTGGTTGGGATTGCAGATACGATTAAAGAAAATTCCAAATCTGCTGTAAAAGAGCTGCTTAATTTGGGGGTCGATGTGATCATGGTTACAGGAGATAACCAGCGAACCGCTGACGTTGTAGCTGGTCAAGCTGGAATAACCAAAGTAGAAGCAGAAGTCTTGCCAGATCAAAAATCGAATATAGTCAAAGAAATGCAGAAAAATGGAAAATCAGTTGCAATGGTGGGGGATGGAATAAATGATGCGCCTGCTATTGCCCAGGCAGATGTGGGGATTTCACTTGGTACGGGTTCGGATATCGCGATCGCAACAGCCCCCATAACCCTGATTAGTGGGAATTTGCAGGGTATACCCAGGATGATAAGCCTTTCTCGTAAAACAATGCGGACGATTCGGGAAAATCTTTTTTGGGCTTTTATTTACAATATAATTTTAATCCCGGTTGCTGCAGCCGGTTTTTTGAATCCGATGCTCGCTGCTGGAGCTATGGCTTTGAGTGATATCTTTGTAATTGGAAACAGCTTGCGCTTGGCCAGGTGGCATGTTTAATCAGGGCAGTATGGATCTGTGCAAATCCAATTAATTGTTGATACAATTCAGAAAGGTTTCCAAGATGGTTCAGGAAAAAAATTAAGGGTATTAGGGATTATTATGGGACAGGAAAAAGTTCGTGTAGCAATAATTGGGATTGGAAACTGTGCCTCCGCGCTGGTTCAGGGAGTTCAGTATTACAGCGACGCAAACCAGGATGAGGTCATCCCCGGAATCATGCATCCCGTGATGGGGAATTACCATATCAGAGATATTGAATTTTCTGCTGCATTTGATATTGCGCTAGGAAAAGTTGGAAAAGATCTCAGCCAGGCGATTTGGGCAGAACCAAATAATACAACAAAGTTTTCCGAAGTTCCTGACCTAGATGTGCCTGTTCATCGTGGGATGACCCATGATGGCCTGGGTACATATTTACTTGATCATATGGAAAAAGCGCCTGGCTCAACTGATGACATTGTCCAAATATTAAAGGACACAAAAACAGATATAGTCGTAAATTTCCTGCCTGTTGGTTCTGAAATGGCAACCAAATGGTATGTCGAGCAAGTTCTGGATGCAGGGTGCGCTTTTGTAAATGGGATTCCAGTTTTTATCGCTTCCTCTGAGTATTGGAGTAAAAGATTTGTTGACAGGGGCCTGCCTGTGATTGGTGATGATATCAAGAGCCAGGTAGGGGCTACTATCGTACACAGGGTGCTTGCAAATTTAATGCAGGACCGTGGTGTTCATTTAGATCGAACCTACCAATTAAACTTTGGGGGAAATATGGATTTTTATAATATGTTAGACCGGGATAGGCTCCAGTCTAAGAAGATTTCTAAAACTCAAGCCGTAAGCAGTCAGCTGAAATATGAACTGGATGAAGGTGATATTCATGTAGGGCCAAGTGATTATGTTCCCTGGCTGACCGATCGGAAATGGGCAAATATCCGATTAGAGGGCAGAGCTTTTGGGGATGTACCCTTGAATATTGAACTAAAATTAGAGGTGTGGGATTCGCCAAATTCGGCTGGGGTTATGATTGATGCTGTTCGCTGCGCGAAAATCGGATTGGATCAAAAACTCGCAGGTCCTCTCCTGGAGCCATCGGCTTATTTTATGAAATCACCACCCATTCAGTATACAGATGATCAGGCCAGAGAACTTGTCGAAGTTTTTATTCAACAGGCAAAATAAAGTTACAAAGAAAAGGATAAATTTAACTGTGAAAGATTTTTGCAAGTTATCCAGACGCGGTTTTGTGAAAAATGCAGGAGCGTTTGCCGGGGCTGCACTGGTCAACCAGCTTACAGGACGGTTCTGGCAGATTGATGTACCCAATTCAGAAAAGATAGGACGGGTTGCGGTCGGTCGCGTGGATATAAAAATGCGACCCGATTATGAATCTCAAACAGTGGGTGTGTATTATGAGGATCAGGTGATCCCCTGGCTGCGGGAAACGATCGGTTCCTGGCCCTATCGGAATAATCAACGCTGGATTGAAACACCGGATGGTTATGTCTGGAGCCCAGAAATACAACCGGTCCAAAATGAACCAAATGAGCCTTTGAGCGCACTGCCAGAAAATCAGCCTGGGATTTGGACAGAAGTTACAGTTCCATATATGGATGCAGTTCTTGAAAATCCTCCTGCCAGATCTTCCTGGTGGAGTTTGCAGGCCAGTAAAAATTTACCCCCGCGATTTTATTACAGCCAAATTCTGTGGGTAGATCAAATCAAAATTGGGTCTGACGGTGATCTTTGGTACAGGGTAAATGAGCGATATGGAAACCCCGGGGATTTGCTGTGGGTTCCTGGGGTAGCGCTTAGGCTAATTACTGAAGAAGAACTGGCTCCAATCCGACCTCAAGTTGAAAATAAACAAATAGTGATTGATATCACGAGTTCGCATCAAACATTATCCTGCTATGAGGGAGATACCGAAGTGTATTTTTGCAGGATTTCATCTGGGAAAGGCACAAATTCAACCCCCGTATCTGCCTACGGATCCCCGGGATTTAATATTTGGCGAAAACTACACTCAATCCAAATGGCTGGTGGTACGAACCAGGCAGGCTGGATGATCCCAGGAATTGGATGGGCCTCGTTTTTCCTTGGTTCAGGAGTTGCGATCCATTCCACTTTCTGGCACAACAATTTTGGCGAACCTTCTTCGCATGGCTGTGTAAACGCCGCACCTGAAGATGCTAAATGGATTTTCCGCTGGGCCAATCCGGTAACTCCATTTATGGAAGGGGATATCACAGTTTCGGGAGAAATTGGAACACCGGTTAAGGTTTTTGAATACTAGCCAAATCCGGGTGAAAAATATCATATTTAACAGTTATCAAAGGAATAAAAATGGATGCAGTTAGTTTTTTCACTCTCGGATCCGCCTTTTTGGCTGGATTAGCGTCATTCCTTTCCCCCTGCGTTCTTCCGTTAGTGCCTGCGTATGTTGGTTATCTGGGTGGGAGATCAGCTTTTGGAGAATCAGATGAAAAAAACGAAAGATGGGCGACGTTCAGTCATGGCCTGGCTTTCGTGATTGGTTTTAGTATTGTCTTTATCCTGCTTGGCGTAGCCACCTCGGCTTTGGGGTCGCTGCTGACTGGAGCCCGTGATTGGTTGGAAAAGATCGGTGGGTTAGTTGTCATAATGTTCGGTATCCATATGACCGGTATTTGGAAAATCCCTTTTCTCCAGTATGACACCAGAAAAACAGCCAATACAGCCCGGCAAAAAGGTTATCTTTCATCGGTGCTGATGGGTGTTTTCTTTTCAGCAGGCTGGTCACCATGCGTTGGGCCAGTTCTGGGAGCGATTTTAACGCTCTCTCTGCGAGGGGGCTCAGCCCTGGTTGGAGGGACTCTCTTGACTGCTTACTCTGCGGGCCTGGCTATTCCTTTCCTGATTGCAGCTCTGGGGGTTGGATGGGTGACTGCTGTTCTTAAAAAATATGGTAAGGCAATGCACTATCTTGAAATAACAATGGGTGTGATCCTGATCATCATCGGAAACTTGCTGCTCTGGGGATGGTTTGAAAGATTGACCATTTACCTCCAAAGATTTGGTACACTTTTCACTGTAAACTTTTAACAAGGAAACCAATTTGTGCTCACTGTAACCCTTTACACCCGGCCGGGTTGTGAATTATGCCTTAAGGCTGAAGAAAGCTTAAATGTATTACAGGAAAAATACCCCCACCGCCTGGTTTTGGTGGATGTTGCAAAACAGGATCTTAGAATGTATGCTGCGGAGATCCCTGTGATAGAAGTTGGTCCTTACAGCATCAAGGCCCCTTTTGACAGGAAAACAATTGAAATCACACTTGCTTCTGCATTAGAAAGGCAGGCTCAATTGTCTGAGATTGATTTACCTGAACACAGGGATCGGCTTAAACGAGGGAAAAGGTTTTCTGCTGTGGACAGGTTCTTTTTATGGCTTTCTAAGAGATACATGCTTGTGTTTAATTTCGCAGTATTCCTCTATGTCGGATTGGCATTTTTAGCCCCGGTATTACTGATGAATGGCTATCAAAGACCAGCGAAATTTATGTACAGTGTATACAGCAGATTATGCCATCAGCTTGCTTTCAGGTCATGGTTTATTGATGGAGAACAGCTAGCTTACCCGCGGGCTGCTGCCGGCCTTGATTCTTACATGACTTATCAGGAAGCAACTGGACTGGATCCTTTGGATCTGGCTGCTGCCCAGCAATTAACAGGCAATCCGGATTTGGGATATAAAGTTGCACTTTGCCAGCGAGATGTAGCGATTTACCTGGCTATTTTGCTCTTTGGAATTCTGTTTTCTCTGAGCGGTAAACGGTTAAAAAGTTTACCAATCGCAGCCTGGATAATAATGGGGATGGTGCCAATTGGACTGGACGGCGTAAGTCAGATAATTAGTCAGCTACCCTGGGAAATAATTCCAGTGAGGGAAAGCACTCCTTTATTGAGGACCTTGACCGGCGCTTTGTTTGGTTTTACAACCGCCTGGTTCGGTTATCCCCTGGTTGAAGAATCGATGGCGGATACACGAAAAATAATGACTGTAAAGCATGCAGTTGTGAAAGGAAAAAAATAAAAGTGATCCGGAGGGAAGCAAATAACGGATTATCATATTTTGAATTTGAATCCTTGAGAAAATTTCCAATCATTCAAGCGATATTTACCAGATCAGGAGGTGTAAGTCCAAGTCCCTGGAAATCTCTAAATATTGGTGGAACGGTTGGAGACAGTATAGAAGCAGTCGATGAAAATTTAAGGCGGATTTTTTCCGCGGTCAATATTTTGGAGGAGCGGACAGCACAGGTTCACCAGGTTCACTCTAACCAAGTTGTTATTGTTAACGAAAAATTTCTGAATTCAAAGAAAAAAATACTTGCAGACGGTATGGCGTCGGATCAGACTGGAATTGCGATGTTGATGCGTTTTGCTGATTGTGTCCCAGTATTCCTTTTTGACCCGGTAGTAAAAGCTGTCGCTGTTTATCATGCAGGCTGGAAAGGGACAGTCAAAAAAATTGGAAAAGAAGCGGTACACTTGATGGAGAAAGAGTTTGGTTCAAATCCGGGAGATATTCTGGCTGGCATTGGCCCATCAATTGGTCCGGACCATTACGTTGTTGGTCAAGACGTAATTGAAATGGTGAAAAAAATATTTCTGGAAAAGGGACAGCAGCTGCTTTGTTCTGGACCAGATGGTGTAAAATTGAATTTGTGGGAAGCAAATCGCTTTGCGCTGGAAGAAGCTGGAGTTCGGAAGATTGAAATCTCTGGCATTTGCACGGCCTGCAATCTCGGAGACTGGTACTCTCATCGAGCTGAAAATGGAAAAACTGGAAGATTTGGTGCTTTGGTGATGCTTAAACAGGGTTGAAATGGAAGAGATTAACAGGCAGGAAGAGATCGAAAAAAGATATCAGGATGTGGCTGAGAAAATACAAGAAGCCGCCTTGAAAGTTGGGAAGCATCCAAAAGATATTAATCTGGTTGTTGTCACAAAGCAAAAATCAGCTGTCGTAGATAAGTATCTTGCAGAACTTGGATTGCTTGATGTGGGGGAAAGTTACCTGAAGGAAGCAGAGTTTAAAATTGAAATACTCAAAGAGTATCCCATTCGATGGCATATGATTGGAAACATCCAACGAGGTAAAGAAAGAGAGGTTGCTCATTATTTTGACATGGTGCACTCTGTTGATAATTACGAGGTTGCTGAAAGATTGAATCAGTCTTGTAAAGAAAATGGAAAAATAATGCCAATATTTCTTGAGTGTAATGTCAGTGGAGAAAGCACAAAGGTAGGTTGGAATGTTGTAAATGATAAGGAGTGGCCGATTTTCGTTGAGAATGTCAAACAGGTTTTAGGCCTGGATCATTTAAAACTATTGGGCTTGATGACAATGGCTCCTTACAGCACTGAGCCTGAAGATGCAAGGCCTTTTTTCAGGAAGCTTAAGAGTCTCCTGAATTATATAAATCAAAAATTTCCCCAGCAAGAAATCAATGAGCTTTCAATGGGAATGAGTGGAGATTTTCAGGTGGCAATTGAGGAAGGTGCGACTTACTTGAGAATCGGTTCTGCAATTGTGGGAAAACGTTAAAAACAGGGAAGATAGGATGCAATTTATACTGACAATTATATCTGTACTAGAGCAGGCGATATTATTATTGATTTTGTTAAAGGTAATATTGTCATATTTCATGGACCCATTTCACCCTTTCAGGCAATCGATCGATCAATTGGTAGACCCGATGTTAAAGCCAATTCGTCAGATCGTGCCAACTCTGGGGCGAATTGACTTCAGTCCGGTTATACTCATGATCTTGGTCACGGTTTTGGCATCTGTCCTGAGATCAATCCTGATCTAAATATAAATAAATTTCCGAGTTGAGGTGAGCGGGTGAGTTCAAGAGATTTCCAATTCCATGACGGGGAGAGTGGAGCTGCCCTGGCAGTTCGCCTTATTCGAAGAAGGGGCCCATCCAAAATTACAAAAATAAAGAAAGACGGCACCGTGGTTTTGTCATGTGGGCCAGATATCCAGGATATGGAAAAGGATGTAATAAATTTCTTTGCAGAGCTGCTGGGTATTAAATCAGGGAATGTTACAGTGATTGCGGGGCAAAATCGGTCAGAGAAATTACTTTCATTTATTGATATTGACCCTGTAACTGTGCAAAAGATAATTGTTCAAAAGCTTTCAGAAAACTGAAAGCAAAACACGTTCAGAATAATCAGGCGGATCAAGAGAGATTGTATTCAGAAGGGAGGGGGATGGCCTTCCCAGTCCTGGACGTGTACCACAATGTGGTTTCGGCTTCGTCTAAAGTTTGAGATGAGGCGTTGCGCATAGCGATATAAATTGCCGGAAAGATATCTGTATATCCTTCCTGGCGCAGGGCTAACAAAGCAGCTTGTTTGTTTTCGTCACTTCCTTCTTGGAGGATAGCTAACAGCAATTCTAAGCAGTTTTCATCATTCAGGCTGCTGATCTCGTGTTCAGAGGCCAAATCCGTCAGCCAGGTTGTTTTAGTAAGGTTCACAGGGGGGCGTGGGATAAAGGTGGACGGGGCAGAAATGGCTTCAAAAGCGTGTTGAGCTGCATCTCGAACAACCCACTGATCGTCCTCAATTCTCATATAGTCTAAAATCTCTGCTGACCAGGGCGCTTTTATTTGCTTAAGGCCGTGGACTACAGCGTATCTGACCAGGATATCATCCATTTTGCTGCCTTCGCGCAGAGCAGGGTGGCCTTCACTGGGGTGGCGGGAAAGAGCTTCCGCGGCTGAGCGGCGAAGTAATTCACTTCCGTGCATCAGGGAGTCTGCTACAGCTTCTAAGGCTGTTGGGGAAGCAATCAGTCCAAGTGCGTAGCATGCTGCAAAATTATTCGGTTCAACATCTCTCAGTTGTTTTATCAATTGAGGAACCATTTTTGGTCGGCCAAGCAACCCGGCAGCGAGCGCGGCGGCCCGCCTGACGGGAGCAAATGAGGATTGAAGAAGGCGGTTTATTACAGGTTCTGCTTCTTTGATACCTGTAGACGCTAAAGTCGCAGCAAGCCTTGTTTTTACTGCTGTGAGATGGTTAGAATGGATTTCGCGAGCTGCAATTTTTAAGAGCCCCTCTCTCAAAGAGGAATTTTGAGGAAGGTAACGGAGCCAGTTTAGAGAATGGACAAGTAAAGATTTTTGTATGCCGAAGTATTTTGAAATCTCCCGGAACAAGTTAACGGCTGTGGTGGGGTCTGAGATAAATTTAATTGTGCTAGTCTGCATAGGCCAGGAAGGCTGAGCAGCAATTTGGTTGAGGAGCCTGGGGTTAAAATGTGTGATACCGCGGCTGCTTAGCACACCTGCGAAGGCTAAATTATTAAATGAATAGCGGTGAAGATCGATTTGTTTGAGAAGATTCTTTTCAACTCCGCTTTGAAATGCACGTTCTAAAGGGGCGTTTTGGGTTTTAGCAGTATCAACAATTCCAATTTCCTTGTTATTTTGAAGCCAATCTGCTAAATCGTGGTTGGAAAATTGTGTTTTCTGTTGATCAAGAACATAGACAGCGCACAGCTCGAGCGCATGCATGATTTGTGGTGGATGGGATCTGAATCTGGCGGCCAAAAAACCTTCCAGGATAGCCAATGGTGTTAACCCGGATACTGTATTTGAATAAACATTAAAAACCAGAGCTGAAAATTCAAATGGTGAAAGATGGTCTGTGTGATGGATCAGCCATTTGAAGAGAATTTGAGTTTGCAGCGTTTCAATCGGTTCAGAAGTGAGGGGTGATTCTTGAGATAGCATATTCCAGGCAGTGTGCCATTTTTTAAGGTAGTTATGTTTACACTGTTTATTCCAGCTTTCCAAACCTAAAGGAATGAATCCGAATTCTACTGATTTTCCAAGATAATCTGTGCCCGAGGTGATAATAATTTGAACTGATGGATATTGTGAAGTTAATACACGGACAAAATTTAATACCTGATCAAATTCTGAGGCAGAGAGACAATCCATACCATCTAAAAGAAGCATGGCGGATCCTTGTTGAAGTGTGCTTAACAAGTAATCTGAATATCCATGTAATGAATCAAAATCTATCTGAGATGTGAATGCGGCCGAAAGCACATCTTGTACATTTCGGTTAGGAAATTGGGAGATTACATGTTGGGCGTCAAGATAAAACGGAACACGGCTGTTCAGCTGTTTAAATCTTGATATTTTTTTAATTAAAAGTACGCCAAAGTTAACCAGGGCTGTTGTCTTGCCGCTTCCTGCTTCACCTATTAGGCACAGGTTTCTTCCGCTTGAAGCCGCTTCTTCTATGCTCAAGGACGGTGTTGAGTAGGCTGACGCCAGAAACGGTGTATCCGGGAGGTAAGGTATTGTCCGGTGAAGTAAGCTCGGCTCATCCGAGTCGGGATCAAGGGCTGCTGGAGGAGGAGGGGCAATTAAACTGGCTGAGATTGAAATGGATTCTAAAGGGAAAAAATCTCTAAAGGAATGCTGGCTTTGAAATGCTTTATGCGCTTGCCGGGCATAAGAAAGCGGTATATTTTTACTTGCAGAAACCTGGATTGAGGCTAATCGAGCACGAATTGTCTTGGTAGCTTTCAATATCCGGGGTAAAAAACGTCTATAGAGGTAAAGAAACGCGAAACCAGCAACAAATCCCAGAATAAAGGACGGAAGATCTATATACAAACGAGGGATGAAATCTGGCATAACTTGTCCCCTGGATTCGCTACCCGGGATAAAGAATTCGATTACAGGTTAAGCACTGCGTAATTGAGCTCGGAGATTTTGCTTTCTGTTCCAGCGCGGATGGTAAATTTGAACCGCAGCCACCGCAGCTGTGATTTTCAAGTTTCACGACAGCTATGCCTCCCAAGCTAGCTCGGAGTTTTTTGTAAAGCTCAAGATCATCACCTGGAGGAGTTTCCAGAAGATTGGAGCGTTTTGATTTTAAGTCTTGAATGCGCTGCTCTAGTTCAGCTTGCTCCTTTTTTAAGGAGTTCAAAAGATTCTCACGAGCAATTTGAATTTGACCCAGGCTATTCTGAGTTTCTTGTAGCTGGTTGGAGGCTTCATCCAGAGCCAGCATTGCTTCAAGTTGACGCTCTTCCAAAGTCTCAAGATAGCGATCCAGGGCAGCTGATTCTAGCTGCAAGTCTTCAAGTTCTTTGGGATTTGTAATCGAGCCACCGTACAGTTTGGTCTGATTGGATTTTATTTTTTGATTGTGAGTTACAACCTCATCTTCGGCTTTTTTCAGGACCCGCCTTTTTTTATCTGTGATTTCTTGATGTGTTTCGAGGGTGGACTGAGCTTGTTCGAGCTCGGAATTATCTTCCCGGATTTGTTCAATTACCTCCAGGCGGTCAAAAGCCCGGTCAATTTCAGTGTCTATTTGCTGCAGAAGGTACAGAGATCGTGAACGGCTCATAGCGTTGTAGTTGTCTCCAAATTGACGGCCGGTTATTATGCTGTGATTATAGATGTGTAAGGTGTCTAAAGCAAGGGGCAGCATGAAATCCTGATACAATACAAACATGTCAGATTCACGGTATTTCTGGATTGCCGGCTTTTTATTTCTGATATTAATTACAGGACCCTATCTTTATGGTTTTTTAACTGTGGATGGGGATTTTTTATTTAATGGGTTCTTATTAAATCCTCTTGACGGTAATTCTTATTTGGCAAAAATTGAATTAGGAAACACAGGATTTTGGAAGTTTTCGCTGCCGTATACAGCAGAGAAGAGCGCTGGCGGATATTTGTTCTTATTTTATCTGCTGTTAGGACACATTGGGCGAGTTCTTGGGATGGAAAATATCATAATTTTCCATACCGCTCGAATTGTTAGCTCCTTAGCGATGCTGGTTTCACTCAACTTCTATTTTAGAAGTGTAGTAAAGGACCCCAAGGTCCAGAAATGGGCTTTCATCACATCGTTATTTGGCTCCGGAATGGGCTGGATTGCAATCACCTTTGGTTATTTTACAAGTGATTTTTGGGTAGCTGAGATTTATCCTTTTCTTTCCGCATACACCAATCCCCATTTTCCGCTTGGGTTAGCGATTCTTCTGATGCTCCTTGCGCCTGGCGGGATCAAAAACCACTATTTGAAAGCTTTAAGCAGTGCTCTGCTGGCTGTTATTCAACCATTCGCGGCTGTTATTGGTATAACCGTAACAGGGGTGGAATTTTTAGTGGGATATATAAAAGAAATCCGCAGTGAAAATTCTGTAGCTTGGAAACGAAAGGAATTTTTATCACTGGGGAGTATTGTGTTTGGCGCTGGCCCAGTATTAGTTTTTCAATACCTGGTAATTCACAAGGACCCAATCTTGAAGCAATGGAACGGCCAAAATATTACACCATCACCAGAACCTTTGGATATGATTTTGTCCCTGTCTCCGATGCTTTTACTGGCTGTTCCAGGATCCCTAAAAGCATGGAAGGATAAAAGGTTATCCAAAATGGTAATCTGGGCTATGACTGGCCTGGGGTTAGCGATAGTTCCCTGGCAGCTGCAAAGAAGATTCTTAACTGGTCTGTTTGTGCCTTTATCTGGGCTGGCTGTTTTAGGTTTGCGGTCCCTGAAGTTGCAAAGATTTGGAGATAAATCATTATTGATTTTAGTCTTAATTATATTTTCATTGCCAACCAACCTGATTGTAATTTTGTCAGGAGTAGATGCAATCAGTAGAAACGATTACACCATTGTTTACTCCGCTGACCTGGAGAAAGTTTTCGAGTGGGTAGAAAACAACACCAGCCAAAATGAAATAATTCTTACAGATGAAAGAAATGGAAACTTGATTCCCGCTTACACAGGCAGACGTGTCCTTTATGGGCATCCATTTGAGACTGTGAATTCCGACAGGATGAAAGATATTGTACAAGAATTCTTTGCAGCTGATACTGACCCATCAAGAAAATTAGATATTGTCAATAATTGGCATGTGGACTACATATTAATAGAATCGGATATGAATCAAATCAGGGATATAGGGCAACTTTCAAGGATTCAGTTGCATTTCGAGCTAGATCAATATTCTGTATTCGAAGTGATTGATTCCGGAGCAAGCGATTGAAAAAATATCCATGGTACGCGAGCTTATACCAAAATAAACTTAGGAAAAAATTGGGATTTGTAACTTTATTATTTCCAATAATCTTATTTTTGCCAGGAATAATCGGAAAAATACCCTACCCTTCCTCTTCCGCTGTTTACAGTGATTTTTCAATTAGCCATTTTCCGTATGCTCTTTATATTAAAAAATCTTTCCTGGAGTATGGTCAAATTCCATTGTGGGCTGATTATTTATATAGCGGTATGCCGCTGGCTGGAAACCCACTAGCAAGTTTATGGTACCCTCCACAGTGGATAGCGCTTCTCCTTCCCCTGCCTGGAAGCTTAAGTTTACTCGCTGCTCTCCATTGTGGTTTGGGTGGATATGGGGTATTTCACTTATTGTTGAAAGAGGGTATAAGCGAAGAAGGAGCGTTACTAGGGGGATTGGCTTTTGGATTCTTGCCCAAGACATATGCACATTATGGAGCTGGACACTTAACGCTTGTGTATGCTGTCGCCTGGACTCCCTGGCTGCTTAAAGCGGCCTGGTCCGATAAGCCTTTTATCTGGAGTGGAGTGATCTTTGGATTAATTATTTTAGCTGATCCAAGATGGGCACCGTATGCAGGTTTGGCCTGGATACTGTATTGGATTATTGCAAAAAGATACAGAGTTTATCAATTAGCAATCAGAAGCATTATCACTGGAGGGATTGCTGTTTTTCTGTCTGCTCCATTTTTAATGCCTTTTATCCAATTCATTAGAAGATCCACGCGAGTAATCATGGATTCTCAGGATTCGCTGACTGGTTCATTGGATCCAGCAGGTTTATTTGGGTTGATCCTGCCGTCCTGGGGAGGGAGTTCTGAAGTTATTGGCTACATTGGTGCTGGCGGGTTCTTGGCTGCACTCGCAGTGTTTACAAAAACAAGGAAGAACAGTTCCCAATTTTATTGGCCTGTAATCTTTATTTTTGGATGTGTTTTGGCATTGGGAGAAAATTTGCCGGGTTCTACGTTTATGCAGTATATCCCACTGATTTCTTTGGGGCGGGTTCCAGCAAGGTCATTATTTTTAACAGGTTTTGCCTCAGCTGTAATGATAGGAATATTTATTAATTATGTTCAACGAGAAGAAATCAAACAAAGCTTCAGTAATTATTTGGGATTTGGAGTTTTGGTTATTGGTTCAACGTTAGTTGTCTTTTTTCTGTTTAGTGAGCTGGTGTTACCGCCGACTTTTTTTTGGGGAGCATCGATGCTTGTCTTTGCCGGGGCAGCATTCATCGGAAGTGGTTATCAAAGATTGAAGACAGGATCCTTGATCATTTTATTTTTAATAGTTGGTATTGATTACATATTTATCGATCTAAATTCAATCGTTTGGAAACTTGACTATCCTGATCAGGTGGGGAAATATATCAGGTCTTTAGTAAATGACGAGTATCGAATTTATTCACCTTCCTATAGTCTGACGCAAATCAGTGCGGTAAAAAATGGTTTGGAAATTGCAGATGGCGTGGATCCGATGCAGATCAACAGCTATCGAGAATTATTTGAAACAGCAAGTGGAGTACCATACCAACGTTACTCAGTTAGTTTGCCTCTCTTCAAAACAGGCCAACCAAAGATCGACAACTTGAGCTACAGCCCGAACCCGGATCTGCTGGGGTTATTAAATGTGAAATATCTGGTTTCTCATTTCCCTCTTGAAGATGCCAAATTAAATCTGGTGCAGGAAGTCAATGAAAATTTTTTGTATCAGAATTCCAGCGTACGGCCCAGGACCTGGGTCGAAGAACAAGGTTTTGAGGGCGATGAGCAAGAAATCTTACCGGCAAATATTTTAGTTGATACACCGAATCGAATTGTTGTCTCAGCTGAGGGTCCAGGAACATTAATTCTTTCCGAGGTTGACTATCCTGGATGGTTGGTGAAGGTCAATGGTACACGAAAAGAGATCCATCAAGCTTATGGGGTGTTGAGATCGGTAGATATCTACCCAGGCAGTAATCTTGTTGAGTTCCAATATCGACCTAAACTGGTTTTCATTGGGTTGCTGTTTTCTGGAGTTGGTATTTTATGTGTAATTTGGATATTGAAATATTCAAAAAATGAAAAGATACATAACTGAAAGAAAATTTGTACTAATATATGCGGTAATCGTCATGTTGATAACGCTCATTCCGTACCTTGTTGGATATTGGTCCGCGGGAGAGGAGCGAGTATTTTCTGGATTCCTTTTTGGGGTTGAGGACGGGAATTCCTACATCGCAAAAATGGCGCTTGGAAGTTATGGTAAGTGGTTATTTGAAACCCCGTATACTGCTCAAGAACAGCAGGGGGTAATAGCATTTCTACCTTACATACTTTTGGGGAAGTTAGCCCAACCACCAGCTTTACACGAACAGCTTGTAGCGCTGTTTCATGGCTTTCGTATGATAGCTGGATGCCTTATGATTCTCGCAGTACATGATTTTCTGAGTTTATTCATCAATTCTGAAATAATCCGGTGGCTGGCTTTGATCTCAGCTGTGCTGGGAGGAGGCTTGGGTTGGGTTGTTCTGTTGTTTGGAAGGGCGAGTTTGGCCGGGTATTACCCTCTAGGATTTATCTCCCCGGAAACATTTGGGTTTTTGTCACTGTTGGGACTGCCCCATCTAGCCCTTGCTCGAGCGTTTTTCTTATGGGGTTTTGTTTGTTTTATTCAAGAAAAGAGGGGATACATAACAGGTTTGCTCTGGCTTGGGTTGGGTTTGCTCCAGCCGATATATGTCGTTTTAGCGTGGACTGTATTGACGGCGTTTATCACCCTCAGAATTCTAATTCAATGGAAGTATCCTGGAGCGCAAATACATAATCGGAGAGGTGAGCTAAAAGACCTCAAGCAGGCAGGAGTTGTTTATCTGATCTCTGCTCCATTTATTGTATACACAGCCGTATCATTTTTAACGGATCCTGTTCTCAAGCAGTGGTCCGCTCAAAATCTGATAACTTCTCCTCCGGCAGTTCATTATTTACTGGCTTATGGAGCAGCTGTTCCTTTTGTGTTCATGTTTTTTATGAAGCTGCAAAAACCAATTGATCCAAAGCTGCTGTTTCTGATCGGTTGGTGTGTATGCTTTCCTTTTTTGATATATGCCCCTGTGACAACACAGAGGAGGCTTGCAGAAGGATTCTGGATTGTTTTATCTGGATTGGTTTTTGCTAGTCTGGAAGCAAGTGAGAAAAAGAAGCTTGGATATGGATACCTATTTTTGGGGTTAACAATCCCAACGACATTAATTCTTATTGGAGGGGTATTCAGGACAGCTTTGAGCGCTGGTCAACCAGTCTATTTGAAAAAAGATCAGGTCCTGGCTTACAGATATTTTCAGGATGTTGAATATCAAGATCAGATCGTATTAGGAGCTTATCAGACAGGTAATTCTCTGCCTGCTTTTGTCCCGGTTCGGGTTTTGGTTGGGCATGGCCCTGAATCATATCAAGGAAAAGAATATCTTTCATCAATTAGCCAATTCTTTAACAGTGAAACGGAGATGAACTACCGGCTAGGATATCTGGCAGACAATAAGATTGATTATATTTTTTGGGGCCCTGAAGAAAGATTAATTGGAGAATGGGATCCGAATCTATCTGATTATTTGGTTCAGGTTTACAGTTGGAATAATTACCAGATATTTCGCTTTGTAGAACCTTCAGGATGACGGAATGAGAATTCGGAAAATAATTAAAAGGTTTTGGCCGCTGGCGGGTCCAATATTTGGCCCAGCAGTACTGTTTTCAAAAATATTAATCAAGGGAGAAGCCCTCTTTTGGGGAACGCCATCGCTTCAGTTTTTTCCTTGGTGGAAGTATGCCTGGGATACGATACTCGCTGGGAAAATTCCATATTGGAATCCATTAGTTGGAATGGGAGCGCCGCTAATTGCAAATTATCAGAGCGGAATTTTTTATCCTCCATATTGGATTGATTTTGGGGTTTATCTCGCTGGCGGAATTACCTGGATGGCTTGGGCTCATACTTTTGTAATCATTGCACATTTAGCCTGGGCGGGAGCAGGAAGTGCTCGATTAGCAAAAGAACTGGGAATGGGGGAGCTAAGCCAGAGTATTGCCGGGTTGAGTTACGGAATGGGTGGTTATTTGGTTTCCCGGGTTGGTTTTTTCAGCATCAACTCAGCAGGGGCCTGGTTTCCATGGGTGCTGCTGCTGTCACATCGATTAGTTAACAATAAAAATAGAAAAACTACACTTAAGCTTGCGATAGTATTTGGGTTGCTTTTTCTCGCTGGACATGCCCAAACTGCCTGGTATATCACTCTCTTTAGTGGTATCTGGATAACTTACCTGGCTTTGAAAAGGGGAAAGGTCGAGGTTGAGGGTAGAAAATTAAAAATCATCGGGAAGTTTCTAGTCGCTGGGTTAACGGGTGCTGGTTTGGCAGCGGTACAAATCCTGCCAACTGCAGAATATTTACTCCTGAGTCAGCGTTCAAACGAATACGGATTTCAGCAGGCGATGATATATTCTTTCTGGCCCTGGCGGTTCATAACACTCGCTGTACCAGGGCTGTTTGGGAATCCCGGCTCCGGAAACTATTGGGGGTATGGAAATTATTGGGAGGATGCATTATATATTGGAATGCTTCCTCTGATTTTAGCATTTATCATGATTGCAAAAGTCATAATCGATAAAAAAAATCCCGGTGTCAGACGAGAACGGTCCTTTGTCACATTTTTTGGACTCATGACCCTGATAAGTTTTATCTTCGCATTGGGAGATAACACGCCGGTTTTTCCATTTCTTTATCGTTATGTTCCAACTTTTGATATGTTCCAGGCTCCAACAAGATTTAATATATGGGCCCAGATTTCATTATCGATGATCGCGGGTTTTGCTGTTGAACAATGGAGAAAGCCCGAGAATAAAGGTTTATACTGGACCCGGTTGGCTGCCGCTGGAGCATTTGCAGTAGCCTTAGGGGCAGGTATTGCTTTGGTTGTCGTTCAAGACCTGGAGGTCACTTTTGTACCTGCAACCGCTCTGGCAGGGATGTGGGGGTTATTTACGGCTTTGCTTGCATTGACACGTCCAGGTAGTTCAAAGAAGACGTTAAGTCAGATCTGGGCGGCTGCCGTAGTTCTGATAGTAACCATGGATCTGCTTCTGGCTGGATGGAATTTGAATCCGGGAATTGACAAGACATTCTACAGAACAGAATCTGCTGACTTAAACAAAGGTGGCAGATATTTTATTAATAATGGTCTTGAATATGATTTGAAATTTAATCAATTTTTTCTTTTTGATAGTTATAACCCAGAAAGAGAGTGGAAAGAAGTCAGAAAAGTTATGCTTCCGAATTTCCAGATGATTTTCGATCAGAGTTCGGCAAATAATTTTGACCCACTTGTTCCGAATCGATTTCAGGTCTGGATGGATGAACTAAACCGATCCGAATCAGACACTCAAATCAAAATTCTGAAACTGATGGGAGTAACAAGGCAGCTGAAAATAGATCAGGATGAATTGGCCAGCTTCAGTAAGCTGCCTGGTCCGGAAAATGAATTTCTGGATTTTTACACCTGTGCAGTCGTTGAAGATAGTTCTGAAAAGATATTGAGGGATATTTTCAGTGGGGAAATTGATCTAACGACTAAAATAATCCTGGAAGGATTAACTTTTAATAAACAAAATCAGAAATGTGAAGAGACTGAGTTTGACATTCGTGTTTTAGATTCAATGGGCAGCGATCTTAGAATTTCCGCGGAAGTGTCCCAAGCCGGATGGCTGTTAATAAAACAGACCTGGTACCCTGGCTGGAAGGCAGAAGTGGATGGAGTGGAAGCTGAACTTCTGCGGGCAGATTACCTCTTTCAAGCGGTATTTCTTGAAAAGGGTAAACATATAGTTGAGGTCTATTACCAATCCAGAACTGCATGTGTAGGGGGGATAATGACTGGTGTGACAATATTTTTAGTGCTTTTCTTCTTGTTAAAAATAGGTCACAATAAAAATATGCAAACTATCCAGGAGTAAAAATTTTCGCTCGATTTGATAATATAGCTCGTAATTTTGCCATGTCTGAGGGAAGATGCTTGATGCCGTAGGCTAATATAAGCGCAGAAAGGCCCCAGCTTACGAGGGAGATTGTTAGTATAGCGGTCTGGAGTGAAGCCCTTTCTGCGATAATCCCTGCGATTAACGGGGCAAAAGCAGACCCCAGGTTGCCAAGGAAATACTGAATAGAAGTGGCAGAGCTGCGGATTTCAGGGAGCACTACATCATAAACGGATGTGGCAATATTAGGTGAAGCAAGGGGGATGAAGAAGCAGGTCATTGAAAGCAAGACCTGAAACAAACGGGGGTTTTCAAGCGAAATATTCAGGGTAAGAGAAAGTAAAACAGCCCCGAAAATTACCCCGAGAAGAGCGATATATAATCTGCCTCGAGGATCTCTTCTGTAAGCCGCATCTCCCAGGACTCCACCTAAAAAATATCCCAGCGCTATCATCAGCACTGCTGGAGTCATCACAGCTGTAATTTCAGAGGATGTAAGGCCCCGGTCTATTTCCAGATATCTGAACGACCAGAAAGTAATCACCTGCCAGGGAAGAACACCAATTGCTCCCTGCAAGAACAGTGTTCTGAGGGTTGGAATTTTTAGCAGGTTCTTGAACTGATTCCAGCCTGGAATTTTCGTGACAGGAATATCAGCTCCTTTCAGCTCCGGCTCGCTGGCCCCTCGTGGTACTTCTTGGACGCCGATTCGGATCAGGATAGCCATCAGAATTCCAATCAGTCCGGTCAAGATATATAAGAATCTCCAGCCTAAAGAAATACGCATAGTCATCGCAAGGTACAGTCCGGCAAGGTAACCAAGTGGTATTGTAAGCTGTAAAAATCCAAATATCCCACTTCTGCGGTCCGGAGGGAAATAGTCTGAAATCAAGCTGGCAATGCCGGGGTAGCTGGAATCGTCGATTCCTGTAGAAGCTCTTGCTACCGTAAATAACCCGGCTGTTGGGGCTGCTGCGCTGAGCCAGGTAGTCATCCCCCAGATAAATGAGGCAATCGCCAGGATTTTCGGGCGTGCAAAGCGGTCAAAAAGATAGCCCCAGATGGGGTAAAAAACAGATCCGAGTATCAAGGAAATTGTAAAGATACTTCCCATCTCGGATTCTGTTAGTTGGAAATCGGACATGATATCCGATGTTAGAGGTCCAATCAAAAGCCGATCAGTTTGATGAAGAAGCATAAACATGAAAAAAATAATGACAGCAGTCCAGCGCTGGAACTTGGTCGGAGTCCGATTTGAATCAATACCAGATTTCATGAGGTGCCTGTCAGAGATAAATAGATTCGTTTATTATCTTTTACCTTGCTTTTGTAGTCGGTTATCTCTAGCTGGCCTACTTCGGATGTGTTATGCACGTGGGTTCCTCCATCTGCCTGGAGATCCAGTCCGTGAATCTCCACCACCCGAACTTCCTGAATATGCGGCGGGAGAAGGTTTATTTTTGTTCGAATTAAATCTGGGATTTGGAAGGCTTCCTCGCGGGGAAGAATCCGCCAGGAAACATTTCTGGAGGCGGTAACTTCTTTGTTTATGGATAATATGATTTCGGTGATCAGGTCTTTTTTCAAACCGGCAAACTCAAAATCCATTCTTCCTTTATACGGTTCCATATTGCCCCCGGTAACTGAAGCGCCGTAATCACGGAAAATAACACCGCACAGAATATGCATGGCGGTGTGGGTTCTCATTAATGCATAACGTCTTTCCCAGTCTATCTCCCCGCGCACTTGACTTCCAAATTCTGGAAGGGGTGCGGAACTATCAAGGTAGTGAATAATTTCTCCCTGTTTGTTTTTGACTTTATCGACAAAAAAATTTTGGTTCTTAAAGAAGATAGATCCCTTATCAAAAGGCTGACCACCGCCGCCGGGGTAAAATGCTGTGCGGTCCAGGATAACTGTAAGATCGGTTGGAGACACTTTCGTGACTTGTGCTTCGAAAACTTTTTGATAGCTGTCAAGGTGGTAAATTTTTTCAGTCATGTTGATTGTTTACCTTTGAATTGGTTTATGGATTGAAAGGAGCTGGAGATTTTTCGCTCCCTGCTGTACAATATCCCTGCTCTAATATTAACATGATAATGGATGTTCAGATATGATGCGGAAGAAGAATAACGAGAACAACACTGAAAGCTTGACTGTCTGGAAGAAATGGGTCTGGGCGGCCAGGCCAAAAACACTTCCTGCCGCAGCAGCTCCTGTGATCATTGGGACAGCGCTGGCCCTTTGGTGGGAGGCAGTAACAATATTTCCGGCTCTGGCAGCATTGGGCGGTGCGCTTTGGCTCCAAATCGGAGCAAATCTTGCTAATGACCTTTTTGACTATCAAAGAGGAGTTGATTCTGGAAAGAGATTCGGTCCAAAACGTGCCACGCAGGAAGGATGGCTGAGTCCCAGAGCAGTGGCTGTCGGAACCTTTTTCTCATTTTTGATGGCATCAATCTGTGGAGTGTATCTTGTTTACGTTTCAAGTCCCGTGATTATAGTGATTGGGCTAACAGCGATTCTCTCAGCTGTTATTTATTCTGGAGGGCCTTTTCCTGTTGGATATCACAGTCTGGGAGATGTTTTTGTATTTCTGTATTTTGGGGTAATTGGTGTTGCGGGAACATTTTTTGTGCAGGCGAATACAATTAACTGGCTGGTGATAGGGTCATCGATCCCTGTGGGTTTGTTAATTGTCAATATATTAGTGATCAACAATTATCGAGATCTAAACAGGGATAAGGAGACTGGAAAAATCACCTTAGCTGTTCGTTTAGGTCCTAAATTGACTAAAACACAATTTCAGCTGAATCTTATCCTGGCTTATTCAATTGTCTTATTATTGGTTGTTTTGGAACCTGTTTTGGTAGGCTCACTTGCAGTGTTGTTCAGCGTACCGTTTGGAGTGAATTTGGTCAAAGAGCTTAATATCAACCAGGGCAAAGAATTAAATAGCACCCTGGCCAAAGCGGGCCAATTGGCCTTTGGATTTTCGGTCCTATATTTTCTTGGTTTAGCTGCTTCAAAACTGACATTGTAGGACATGTAACGGAAATTGGTTAGATAAGTTTGAGCTCTTTTCCGACCTGTTCAAAGATTTCAAGAACGCGGTCCATTTGCTCGTCTGAATGAGTAGCCATGTAGCTGGTTCTCAACAGCTGTCTGCCTGGAGGGGTAGCAGGACTTAGAACCGGGTTTACAAATACTCCCTTATCAAATAAAAGCTTCCAGGTTTGGAGAGTGAGTGTATCATCTCCGATAATGATCGGGATTACTGGTGTCTCAGAATTTCCAATATCAAAACCTAAGTTTTTATATTCTTCTCTCATCCGATCAGCAATTTGATTGACCCGTGAGATTCGTTCCGGTTCGTTTTTCATTACCCGTAAAGCGGCAAGCGCAGATGCGGCGTTAGGACCGGGTATGCTGGCGCTAAAGATTAAAGAGCGAGCATGGTGTTTGATGTAGTGGATTACATTTTCGGACCCGGCGATATATCCGCCGACCGAGGCGAAGCTTTTACTGAATGTTCCCATTATCAAGTCAACATCTGCGGTAACCCCAAAATGGGCCGCTGTGCCTCTGCCTCCCCCGAGTACACCAACGGCATGAGCATCGTCAACCATTATCCGGCAGTTATATTTTTTGCAGATCGGGATGATCTCCGGCAGCTTGGCAATATCTCCTTCCATACTGTAAAGCCCATCGACTACAAGAAGTTTACCGTTTTCTTGAGGTAAGCGGGAGAGTTTATTTTCAAGATCTTCGACATCGTTGTGTCGATAGCGGACCATATCACCATGGCTGAGGCGGGCGCCGTCAACAATGCTGGCGTGGTCCTCTCTGTCCAAAACAATGTACTCTTTGCGGCTGACAAGAGAGCTGATAGTCCCGAGGTTGACTTGCATTCCTGTAGAAAAAACTAATGCGCTGTCTTTGCCAACCCAGTCTGCAAGTTCGGTTTCTAACTCTTCGTGAAGCTCGAGGTTTCCATTCAAAAATCTGGAGCCGGTGCAGCTGCTGCCGAAGCGATCAATGGCGTCGTGCGCTGCTTGTTGGATTTGCGGATGAGTTGTTAAACCTAGGTAGTTATTAGAACCGCACATGATCAAGGAATGGTCCCCAAATTTGGCGACTGTTCCTTCGCTTTCAGACAACGGTAAAAAATAGGGATAAAGACCGGCGGATGCAGCCTCTTTCGCTTGAGTGAAATTTTCACATTTGTTGAATAGATCCATTTCAAACAACTCCAAAGTAGTTAAAAATTGATTTAGAGTACAACAGCTGAGTAAAAATTGCGACAGCATCATTAGTATACCTCAAAATAAAAATCGTTCTAAAAACGAAGAAATTGACGATTTTGTCAGGTAATCGAGGATTGCTTGACATGGTTTTCTCCATATGTTAAGCTTCAAATTGGTATCCACTCAGCTGGAAATTTGCGGAAAGGACGGAACCTTTGACTGTCTCAAGATCAAAACAACTTGTTGCTCGCTTGCAGGAGCTTCAGGTATCTTCACCAGATATCCAGGCCTCAGCTGTTGTCAGTGTTGACGGTTTGATTATTGCTTCAGCACTTCCGAAATCCGTTGAAGAAGATCGCGTTTCTGCGATGTCGGCTGCAATGCTGTCCCTGGGTGAAAGAATTGCTCTGGAACTGGGACGGGGAAATCTTGATCAGGTTTTCATCAAAGGGGAGATTGGATATGTGATACTCATGGCCGTGGGGGAGATGGCAGTATTGACAGCTCTGGCGAATGAAGATGCCAAGCTGGGGCTGATATTTTTAGATATGAAAAGGGCGGTTGAAGATATCGCTCAACTGGTTTGATAACCAGGTTGAATTTATGCAAAATATTCCCGAAAGTGGTTATTACAATTCAAATAAATTTGCCAGGATATTACTTGAATCTATTCAGGAGATAACTGGAAAAAACGGGGTTAGCGCAATCCTGAATTACGCTGACCTTTCTTCATTAATTGCCAATTATCCGCCTGATAATCTTGATATGGCTTTTGATTTCGCTCATTTCTCAAGGATAAATTTGGCCCTGGAAGAACTTTACGGAAAAAGAGGGGGAAGGGGATTGGCACTGCGAGCTGGAAGGTCAACATTTGACGAGTTGCTAAAAGATTATGGTGCCGTTGCTGGGGTGAGTGATATTGCCTTTAAGGTGCTTCCGCTTCAAAAAAAAATAAAGATAGGTCTGAAGTCTATGGCACGGGTCTTTACTGAAAAAAGCGATCAGATCAGCTTCGTGGAAGAATCCGAGGAGAACTACATTTATCGGATTGAGAGATGTCCAATTTGTTGGGGACGCAAGAATGAAAAATCCCCGATTTGTTACTATATGGTCGGGTTGTTAAAAGAAGCCTTGAGCTGGGTTTCTGGAGGAAAGGAATTTCGTGTTACTGAGGTTGCTTGCAGCGCTGCCGGTGACAATGTCTGCGAATTCGTTATTTTAAAGACCCCGATACCTTGATGGAGTTAAAAGAACAATTGAATACAACGGTAGTTATTCCAACCTATAATGAGGTAGAGAACCTGTCCAGGATGGTGAGAGCGTTATTCAGTCTCGGAATACCGGATTTGGATTTATTGATAGTGGATGATAACAGCCCTGATGGAACAGGGCAGTTAGCTGATGAGCTGGCAAAGAAACATTCTGGGAGAATGGAAGTCATTCACAGAAAAGGAAAATCAGGTTTAGGCACAGCGTATATCGCAGGCTTCAGGTATTGTCTCCAAAAAGGGTCACAACAAATAGTCCAGATGGATGCAGATTTTTCGCACGATCCAGAAACTGTTGTTGAATTGATTGGTGGATTAAGGGATTTTGATATGGTGTTGGGGTCAAGGTACGTCCCCGGCGGGAGCCTGGATAAAGATTGGGCTTTCTGGCGGAAAGGATTATCTTCTTTTGGAAATCTTTACGCCAGAATAATTCTTCGAATACCGGTTAAGGATATTACAGGTGGGTTCAGGGCTTGGAGAAGGGAGACTTTGTCTGCCCTGCCCCTCCAGAGGGTGAAATCTCAGGGATATGCCTTTCAAATTGAGATGGCATATCTAACTTATCTGCTTGGATTCCAGATCAAAGAAATCCCCATTTATTTTGCAGAGCGAGAGTCAGGGGTTTCTAAGATGTCAAGGGATATCCAAATAGAAGCAGCCCGGAGAGTTTGGGAGATACTCCACCAGTACCGGGATTTAAGAAGGTAACAAGGCTGGATTGAAAAATACGGGGGAAAATTAAACCTAACCGCCTTCCTCCATCCGCTCGAGTATGCTGTAAAGAAGTTCTAAGAGAGCGTTCTTGACGGATTCTTTGTCTGTCGCAATACAGGGGAGAAGCTTTACTTCCGGGGATAGGCGCAGTGCAATGCGCATGTCATCCGGGTCCCAGGCATCGGAAAGATCCTGTTTGTTTGCAGTCACTACATATGGTGTCGGGGCGTAAGCCCTGAATGTCTCTAGTATTCTGCGAGCTTCCCGAAATGTTTCAGGACGGGAACTGTCTACCATTACTATAAATCCGAGCATTCCCTCGGAGAGAATTTCCCACATGAAATCAAAACGTTTCTGACCGGGCGTACCAAACAGGTATAGTACAAGGTCGTCATCAACCGTGATCCGTCCAAAATCCATTGCGACTGTGGTGGTTTCTTTGATGCGCTCTGATTCTGAGGAAATCTTTCTTTCAGTAGCAACAACATCGATCTCACTGACTGTCTGGATAAATTGGGTTTTGCCGGAACTAAAGGGACCGGTGACGACCATCTTTACTGTTTGCATGCGCGGATATCCTTTAAGCGGTAATTATTTATAGCAGCAGAGCTATAAGGAGCGAATTCTAGTAATCAAACGGTTGACAAGTGATTTTTGTTCATCAGGGCTGTCGACAGGCAGGGTTGGGACCTTAGGACTGGGAGGTTTCTCTCCTTCCGGTCTGACAATATCTACCAAGCCCGCTTGAATCAAGCTGTAAACAATTCTCCGGAACTCAAGATCGTCCATTTTTGTGGTCTTAGCAATTTGTTTCATTGAGTTTTTGGGATTGATAAATGATACCACCCGCCACTCTTTCACACTCAAATTAACATTTCGGATATTCGTTCCTGGATTTTCCGTGAATCTTAGAGCCATATCCAGGCTGGGAATTTCGTCTTGCAGGCGTTCATATTCCTGGACTCTTCTTGTCCCTTCAATAATAATGTTTTCCAGACTGATCCGGAGGGATATTTTGTCTGCTGGTGGGGTCAGATTATTTTCAAATTGAAACATACCTTCAGACCAGGTAAACAAGTCGTTGGTAGTTTGAACAAATTCATTTTTCAAACTTTCTAGTATCTCACCCTGGGTGACATAGTTAGAATTGATCAGCATTAATCCTAATTCTTTGTCTCCAATTTCCCCGGCTTTATCTCGGATCACTTTAAATTGTTTTTGTGAAATTTTTTCTGATCGAAGAAGGACTGCTGCCAGTCCGTTTTCTGATTTAGAGTTTTGAGCATAGCTCAATTTTCCTTGATCAAAAAATATGCTGGCAGATTTTTCAGGCCCGCTAACATCCAGGTTGCCTGTTTTTTTTGCCAGACTGATCAGGTTGAGAAGTTGAGAAAATGAAAAATCTCTTAGATTGCCTTTTAAAGACATTAATGCCCCGGTTGGTTTGAATTCCTATCGGATTATACAATTATCACTGATTCCCGTCAAATCAAACAAGACTTCCTTACAGAATCATCAAGCAAAAGAATTTGGTACTGAATAATTATCAGTGTTATTTTTTAACCTTTTGCCGGATATCTTGACATGAGCCTCTATCCTGTTTATAATCTTGCCGCAATAAAATTCCCCGGTAGCTCAATGGCAGAGCGGTCGGCTGTTAACCGATAGGTTGCAGGTTCGAATCCCGCCCGGGGAGCTCTAACACCTCTCAATCGAGGGGTGTTTTTTGTTATCAGCTAGTTATTCTTTAATTCGCGAACAGCTTCTCTGCTCCGGATGAAAAGCCAGCCAGCCTGGGTAATCATCCCCGCGGAAAATCCCATGATACCAATGATGATACCTGGGCTGGATTCCAGAAGAATACCAGCTGCATAAATCGAAATCGTGACCAGTAAGAATACAATCACAGCTTCGGGGATACCTCTCGTGCGGTTTGAGTAGACAATCAAACCCTGAAACCAACTTTGAAGACTGTTCGCACCAGGGACTAACAAACCCAGCATTAGAGCGGTTTTGCCGGGCTCAATCAAATATTCTGGAAGAGCAGAGACTGTTTTCAGCCAAAAATCCGAGACAGGGGATAACGCGATCAATCCAGTTACAAAGGTTGTGGAAATTACCAGGCCGCCTGCAAATCTTTGAAGTTTAGGAAAGGATTTATGTTTTTCGATTAAAGAAACAACAACTTCATTGTACGCAACACCAGGAGATCTTAGCATAAATAGCAAACCAGAAAGCACTGGCCAGAGAGCTAATGAACTCAAGGGGTCTGGCATTCTGGATAAAGCTGAACTGATTAATGGTTGGGAGAGCAGCGTGATTAAAGAAGTCAGCGCCAGTGGAATGTAAAAATTTAAAAAAGCTTTCCGGGTCAATTCCGGTTGAATTTCAGGTTCAAAAACTAGTTTGTTCTGGATCACAGGTTTAGATAACAGGCCAATAAATATTGCCTCAGCAGCTACTCCACTGGAAATTGCAATTGTTGCGATTACAATCCCGGGCAGGGCTTTGGAGTAATAGCCCGCCAGCAGAATAAGCAAATCCACACCCAGCCTGACAAAAGTACCGACGCTGACGATCCCTGTTTTTTGATAACGAATTAAAACTCCTTGATGAAATCTGCGATAAGCAACGGACCAGGTCCAGGGAAGCATGATAGCAAGACCGATCCGTCCGGGACCAATAATCTCAGCTGGGGCTCCGATAATTCTCTCAGCAAGCAGAGTATATAGTGGAGTGGAAACAATCAGGAGGTGAATTAGAGTCAGCGTGCCAGATAATAAGTGCATGAACTTCCTGATTTTGAGAAAGGACCGGTAATCTTTGCTCAGGGCGGTAGATGCGGCCAAAAGCATAATGATGGGTGCTTCTATGATCAAGGCTAAAGGAAACACGATACCGCCGTAGGCAGCAAGGCTGATTTCTGGATTTTCCATTCGAGCAATTACAGCACTGATAGCAGGAAGCTCAAGTGCCATGAAAAACCAGCTTAGGGCAAGCGGCCACCAGGTGCTAAGGATATTCCTGTAAGTCAGTGGAGCTTTGTTATTCCTGTTCATCCGCTGATTTTGGAAGCAAATATATGGCGAAGATAGATAGGATGGCAGCAGCTGCGGACCAGAGATAAGCTGTCCGCAACCCGGCTTGATCGCCAATAAAACCAACCAGAACAAGCATGAGGGCGTTCGATAAAAAACTGATCAGCATATAGACCCCATTGCTGGTCGCCCTATGCCCCTGGAAATTGTCTTGGACTAAGGCCAGAAAGAGTGATCCTGTAGAGCGGCTGAAGAAACCGAAAATAAGCAATAAGGGAATCACCAACCAACCTGAGATGTTTAGAAAAATAATCAGAGCTGCAGCTGACAAAAACATCGATCCACCAATAGTTGGCTTTCTGCCAAGGCGGTCGCTCAAAGGACCCAAAACGAGTCCACCGGCTACACCTGAAAATTCAACAGCTGAAAGAGCGGCACCGGCTAAAGCAAGGGATGATCCCGTTTGCACTAGAAAGGTGGGGAGATATGTATTAGTTGCGGCCAGAATAAAGCTTCTTAATAAAAGAACCAGAGCTAGTGGAAGAAAAAAAGCTTTAAATTGGGGCAGTGAATTTCGCAATGATGTCCGAACTTGCGGTTCAAAATCAACCCCTTTTAGTTGAAAGTAAAGTAATGCAGAGGCTGCCCAGCCAAATATCATCAGCCTGTAGATTCCGGACAGACCCCATTGGGAAAGAGCCCAGACAACGACCAGGGGGCTCAGGGTTCGCCCCAGGCCTCCTCCGGCCATGAACAAACTCATCGCAAACCCTGTTTTTTTTCTCGGCTGACTTTCCAATAACAGCTGGGGAGGCAGCATGGAGGGAAGCAGAACTAATCCCAGCAAGCAATAGAAGCAGGGCCAAAATCGCAGGACTGTATGTTCTACCAAGCAAGCTCATCAAGGTTGCTGTCACTGCTGGTGAAAAAATGATGAAGTATCGGGCACCTTTTTTATCTGCGAGATAACCAAAGAAAGGGTTTAACACAGAGGGTATTTGCAGCATGGTTGATAGAAAACCAGCTGTAGTTAAAGACAGTGATAAATTTTCAATTATTCCAGGTAATAAAGGAGCAAGAAAGGCTGTGTAAAAATCGTGAAACATATGCCCGCCAGCAATGGGCAAAATTTCTTTGTAATGGTGAAATTTGTTTTGTTTTGAGGTTTTCATAAAGTCTCCACGTCGCACTATACCCTAATGATCGGAAACAAGCAAGTCTGGGTCAGGGAGCGATCAGCGGAAAAATGAGCACAAGAATATGGTAGGATACGGCAAGGAAAAAATGATCCGATCTAAGCAGAGGAAAATGGAATGGCGAAATCTGAAATATTTGCAGGGGTTTGTGGATTCAGCACTCGTGTTGAGGCTGTAAAAAACGAGGATTATTCTGTGATGCTCAAGATTGCATCAGAGTGTAAAGATATCCAGAAACTGGCCGAGGAAATTCCGGAGGTAAATGTTTTTGAGCAAATATCTTTTCGAAGAGGAGTGCCTACAGTATTGGAAAAGGCTCAAAAATATTGTTCGCACGCCTCATGTCCTGTCCCTGCAGGCATCATCAAGACGGTAGAAGTTGCAGCAGGATTGGCTTTACCTGCTGACGTGAGTATCCGGATAGAAAAATGAGGGCAATTAATTAGCTGCGAGAAGTTTTATTGATCAATCGTCATTAAGGTCGACTTCAAAGATTCTGACCGGACGTTTCCGCCCCTTGACAATGATTGAATCCAGCTTGGTCATCTTGTATTTACTGGATGCTTCGTTATAAATTTCTTCACCAACTACCAGCCGATTAGGCCTTGCAAATGGAAGCATCCCGTTTGCAACGTTGACCAGATCTCCCAGGACTGTGAACTCAACCCTCTGGCTTGTCCCGACATATCCAACAACAGCTTTGCCTGCTTTAACACTTAATCTGAGATGGATTGGTTGTTCAAATTCGCTGGATAATTCCCCCATTTGATTCAGGATCGCTTCTCCGGACTCAACTGCTTTAATTTTGTGGTTGGTGTCGTCATCAGACATTCCGAATACAGCCATAACACCATCTCCAAGATAACGGACGACTCCTCCGTGTCCGAAGATAATATCAGTGACTACAAGATAATAATTGTTTAGCAGTTTACCAAAGTCCTTGGCGCCCATTTTTTCAGCAAGAGCAGTTGAGTCAGTGATATCTGTAAACAGTACGGAAATTTGCCTTTCTTTCAAACCTGGAAGAGTTCCATGCAGATCATAATCACGGAGCACATAATCAACTTCCTGAGGGGAAACAAAACGCTGGAACATTTGTCGTAAGCTTTGCTCCTGCTGGATTTTGTTCAGGAGCCCAACACGCTGAATGGTGAGCGATGCTTGATGACTGATTGCGATTGCGACCTGAAGATCCGTATGTGTAAAGGGCCTGGAATCAGGACTGGATTTGTACATGTAGATCAATCCAATTACCTCGGCCTCGGACATGATCGGAACGCAGAGAGCGGACCGGATCTTAAGCAGAGTTGCGCTTTCACTTTCCGAACGAACATTGCTCTGGGCCATATCCGGGATTACTACCGAGGATTTTTCAAGGATTGCTGATTTTGCTATGGTAGCAGGGAACCCGAGCTTTTCCATTCTTTCAAATTGTTCTGCAAGGATCACTTTGCACTTATCTGCCCCCATTGCCTGTTTCATCAGATTGGCGACCTCTTCAAGACAGTCCTGGAGATTCATCACGGTATTTAATCGTTCTGAGATTTGATACATTAAGACAGTGTGGTGATCTAGAGCTTCTAGGAGTCGCTCCCGGGTAAATTTTTGAGGGCCTTTGACAGTGTCCAATGGTTCGTCGGTTCCCCGGATCACTACGTTGATAGTCGAGCTTCCAATCCGGATCATGTCCAGATGCTGGAGGCGGTAGGTATAAGAAAGTCTGCGGCGGTTTATGTAGGTTCCGTTCGTGCTGGAAAGATCCTGCAGAAGAGCTGTATCGGTGCTGCGGTTGTAATCAATTCTTGCGTGGTGTCTTGAGGCAGAAGGCTCTGCGATCACGATATCATTATTGGGATGTCTACCAATAGTATTTCCGCCTGGCTTGAGGGTGTATTTTTGGGGCTCTTTACCTGGAACACGGATTGTCAGCAGCCACATGAATTTCTCCCTAACCGTGGTTAGCTTTTGTGAATTCAAAATTTATTATAACGCAGTAAAAAACAAAATAGGGAAAATCTTTATCAGCTGAAGATTTGTTCGAAATGTTCAACGTCTAAAACAAGAATAGTTGCACTTCTTTTGAGAGGGTGAACTGATGGAGCGCTTTGATTTCTGATAAGTTCCATAACCGAATCAACTTTGCGTTCCGGACAGCCTATGATTAATGTGCTGTTTCCCTCGCGGAGAAAACCGCCTGAGGAGTCTATCTTTGTAACTTGATAGTTTTTTTGGTGGAGTACCTCCATGGTGTTTTGGGCGTCGGCCTCCGTTATGATCGCTACTACCATTTTCATCATGATTGAATCCCTGCTATATTTGATCAAAACCTAGAGTGTCAAGTACATAGATCGTCGCTTCTAATTTTTTATCACTGGATTCCTGAGGTGCGTGAAAATGAGACCGAATGATTTCAAGTGCGGATTGGACTAATTCGTCCGCTAAACCGATCATAAGTGTTGTTGTTCCGCCTCCAAAGAAACCAGCTGTTGAGGCAAATTTTGTAACCCGATATCCGTTCTTAATTAAATTTGTGGAGATTTGGTCGCTATTTGGATTCGATGTAATGCATAGAATAACTTTCATCTTATATTTCCTCAAATCGTTCCACGTTAAATGTGAAAGTCGTGGTTCCGTGATGTTGAATCTGGGACTTGTCCAAGGAAGATCGTTCAGAAGTATCCAATGTTTTTATACTTGTTTGGCTTAAAAGCTTTTTGATATCTTCGTCTTTCCCTTCAGGAATACCAATCAGCAGAGTGGCGTTTCGCCGGCCCAAAAAGCCCCCTGTACTGGCGAGGCGGGTAGCAGAAAACCCGGAACGGTTTAGCAAAGCCGTGATATCTTCAAAATCAGTTTGCTGAATAATGATCGCCATCATTTTGGTAATATTCTGCTTGTCAGGTCTTTCAAGCAGTTTTACAAAAGGAGATTGGTTTTCAGTTAACGCGATATCTACTTCATTTACCAACTGGCTGTATACCTCTTCGCTGATTTTGCCTTCCCGCAGCTGCTCCTGCAGCACTCCTCGTTGTGAGGTGAGAATTTCCTGCAGGGCACTCTCGAAGATTTTGGATTCGAGCTCTGGGTTGTCTTGCATGGAACGAGATACAGCATCAGCAAGGGCCTCAGCATGCTGCTTTAATGGTTCTGCCATTGCCTTCCAGACATGCCTGGAAAGTAAACCATCTCTGTACATTTCATTCAGACGGTCATAGGCGGTTCGGGCCATCACGGCCCGGGCATGACGACGTTCATATTCGGCTTGGCCTTCATCCCTCATGGTCAGCCCTAAACGGCGGATAAGAGGTTTCATGGTTAATCCCTGAACCAATAGTGTGAAAAGCACAACTCCAAAAGCCATCGCCTGAATTTCTTCTCTGACCGGTCCTAAGGCGGCCGGTAAACTGAGTGCTAGCGCAAGTGAAATTGCCCCACGCAATCCGCCCCAATAAACGACATGTTTGAACTTTTTGGGGATATTCATTCCAAGCCAGGAAAGCCCATAGATCGATACCGCACGGGCAACGAGGACGGCTAGGATTGCCCAGAGTATGGCATACCAGTTGGAGATCAATATGGATAAATCTGTTTGGACTCCTATTAATGAGACCTCTGAAATAACACCACTTTAAACGCCTTCAAACACAAAACTTC
>CAZTWV010000011.1:0-67355 GCA_964618295.1 uncultured Anaerolineales bacterium
TGTATTTTACCGGCATTCTGCTTTTATCGTAAGTTGCTAGTTATGCAACAGCCTCAAATATCTTGGAGAGTATATGGCAAGACCCAAAACCAAGCCAGAACTCCTGGAATCCGCCCGGAACCAATTTCAACTCTTACTTCAGGAAGTAGAAAAAGTTCCTGATAACCTGCTGGCTGAAAACGGGGTCTGCGAGAACTGGTCCGTCAAAGACATCCTGGCCCACCTTCACGCCTGGCATATGCTCTTCCTGACCTGGTACCAGCTGGGTATGAGCGGGGAAAAACCAGCCATGCCGGCTCCCGGTTACAATTGGAAACAAACTCCTGAACTCAATCAAGCTATCTATGAGGAATACCGGGGTGAGGCCTTCGATGCTATCCGGATCTCCCTCCTGGAATCGCACCAGGAAGTGCTGGCGGTAATCGAAAAACATTCCGATCAGGAACTATTCACGAAGAAGCTATTCAAATGGACCGGATCGACATCCATGGGCAGCTACCTGGTATCTGCCGCTTCCAGCCATTACACCTGGGCTTATGATCTGATCCGCAGGTGGTTGAAACATCAGGATTAAACGCATATCCGGGATGATTGGGTCCCGGAGCTGGCTCGATCTGGTATGATTGAAATCCCCGGTTTTCAACCAGGCAGGAAAAAAATCCAATTCCGTCCAGAGGTCCAGAGAAGAATTCATCTACTAACACACTCAGCCTTAAAAAAATAGCCCGGATCAGTTTAATTGATCCGGGCTTGCTATGAGGCACGGGCTTCGTTCTAGATTTTCAAAGACGTCGACCGTTTCGTTTGAGCATGGATAATCGCGGAACAGCGGCATTCCAGGTTTTCACCCCAGCGGGCCAATCCAGCACCAAATCCTTCCAGCATTCTCAACACAATCAACTGCAGACGGTTCTGGTGGACCCGGGCGCAGGACCGAACCTGACGGTAATGCTCTGCCCGATCGATTTGATCTGCTCGTTTTTCTCGTTCGTAGTAGTAATCTTTCCAGCTAAACATGAGATTCTCCTCTGAATTCCTTCACTGATAATTGCTTGATTTTTATCTGGTATTCCATTTGGACAATCATTGATATCACAGTCAGCATCTGTCCATCCTCCACCTCCATCAATACCTACTAATCCAGCAGGAAATGTTCTACCGCAGCCAGCGTATCATGGATGCGTTCTGGATTTAGCTGATAGCATTTTGACCCGGAACAGCGTCTCTCTGCTAAATATCCAGTTGCGCTCAACTGGGTCAGGTGGCGGGATGCCGCCGATTGACTCAAACCCAGCTTTTGAATAATTTCCGGAGAGCGCTGCTCGCCTTGCTCTGCAACCAGCTTCAAAATTTGAAGCCGGATATCATCAGCCAGGGCACTGAGGCGAATAGTGATCTCATTCCGGTTCAAATCCGGAGCCTGGATTTTGCTTTTGCGCGGTAAACGAGCACCGTATACTAATCCAAAGGCATTTTTGTATTCAAACTTTCCTAGGTACGGTCCCACATGTAAACTGGGGACAAATACCAGCTGCTGCAGCTCCTCGCGATCAAGTGGATACTGCTTCTCTTTTAAATCCCGACCAACCACTTCCTGGACGATCTCTGCCCGGCTCAGGCCGCTGAAATCATAATTCTCAAAGGCCTGGACCGCGTCTTCAAGCAGCGGCCTGGTCCGTTCCCACTCCGCCTGGAAGTAATCCTTCCAGAAAGAGTTCAAGTGCGTGAATATCAATTCCTGCATTTCAACCGGGTTCTGCATAAGCTTGTAAGCCTTTCTTTCAACCTCCATGTCAATAATCGCTTCCGAAAAGCCCCGTTCTAGGTATTCCAGAAAAAATGCTTCATCTTCCAGGAGCTGTTCCCGGGTGGCAGTCAGACCGGTGTCCTCTTCAATGCAGTCCGCATAACCCAGATAGGCATCCAGAATCTGGTCCCTTAAAGCCTCCGGCTGGCAGGTTTCCAAAAAGTTCAAGTAGGAAGGAACATCTGCCCAATAGCGATTGGGCAGCACAGCGTAATGCAAACCTATGGTCACCAGATAATGCCGCTCCCGTTCTGCCTGAGTGAATGATCCGTAGGTCTCATAAATCCAGGGGCCGAGACCCGAAAGATCCTCGCTCCGAACCATCATCACCATACTGGAAATCATGGTCTGGACCGGATCTAACCGGATCTGAACTGAAACCTGTTCAGGAACGATAACGGCATTGGGATTGGGCATAAAATTCTCCTCGGTCCTACCTTATTCTCTTTATTCAATCTACCCGTTTTATCGGGTTATCTACATATTAGCATAAAAAATAGCCCTGTCAAGGGCTTTTTTACAAGGATCTTCCAGGTTAATGGGGAAGCTAAATGGGTTCCGGAGGGGTATTCTGGAAAACATCCTTAATCTGCAGATATCCCGGGGTCCCATCTCCCATTCCGCCAACAGAACCACCCTGTGAATTCAGTTTCACCAGCAGCAGCCAGAAACCTACACCCCCGAACACGTTCCACCCTGTTACAAATCTTCAAAGTACAAACCTGAAAAGCCCTGACTGCAGTGAAATAAACCCGGCATTCTTCGGAATCAGGGGGGCGCTCCCGGGATAGCTCAGACCAGATCCAGCTGACCTTTGTGTCCCTCCCGGTAGGCTTCCAGCACCTTTTGGGCTAACTTCTCTGGAGGCATGGAGTGTTCGGGCTGCTTAAATGGCACTTTCTCCCACAGTTCTGTGGCCACGGCCCCGGGGCGGACTATGGTGATTTTCTTGCGCCGCTCCTCTTTGGCCAGGGAAACAGCCAGCGCTTCCACACCCGCCTTAGCGGCAGCGTAAGCGGACAAACCCGGCAGCGTCAGGCGCTCACTAACCGCGCCCAGGATAAAGATATGAGCATCCTCGGCCAGGAAGGGCAGGCTGGCTTGCAGGGTATGAAAAACCCCTGTGAGATTATTGGACAGGACCGCTTCCCAGCGTTCCGGATCAGCTTGACCTATGTTCTGGGAGGCAATATCTCCCGCCGCATAGACAAAAACATCCAGTTCTTGATCCCCGACCAGATCCTCGACGGCCCGCCGAACCTGATCCGGGCGGGTAAAATCAGCCTCTGCCCGTCTATCCGCCTCTTCAGTCCGCGAGGTCAGTTTCCGGGCTGCGGCTGCCGCCCACCAACCCTCAGCTTGAAACGCTTTCAACAGCGCCTCCCCGATTCCGCCTTCTGCTCCCCAGATAATAGTTTTCTTCATTTTTTCTCCTTTAGAACTAGGCTTTAGATCCAGAACCCATCAAACTATCTCCAGCTCAATCAAGCTCTCGGCACAGGCCAGCACCGCGTCCTCGGAACTAATCGGCTTCCACCCCAGCACCTCCCCGGCTTTTGAACCATCAAAACGGCGCTTTTCCCCCAGATCAACCAGCAGGGGCTGGAGCGCTGGTTCAAAACGAGCCGCCACCCGCACCAGAAAGTCCGGCAGAGGAATCCGGGGAATCCTGCGCTCCGGATATTGTTGACGCAGGATAGCCGCCATCTCCCCAAAAGAGAGATACCCCGAAGCAGCCACAAACCGCTCACCTGCAGCCCGGGGGTGCTCCATCGCCCGGATCAGAAGATCGACAACAGAGCGGACATCAACCAGATCATAACCAAGCTCCGAAACTGCCGGGGTGTTGCCGTCCAGCATCTTGAGAATCATATTGGCCGAGGTTCCAAAGTCCTTTTCCAGGACCGGACCCAGGACAGCGCCGGGACAAACCACCGCCAATTCCAACCCGCTTCCATCCCTGTCGACAAAGTCCCAGGCCGCTTTCTCGGCAATGGTTTTACTGCGAAAGTACGGGGTGGTATCCTCGAGATTGGTTTCATCGGTCCAGTCTTCTTCATTAAACAATCCTGAACGCTGACCGCGGGCTTTTCCATACCCAATTGAACCTGTGGACGAAACCAGGACAACCCGCCTGACTCCAGCAGCCGCAGCGGCCCGCATCACATTCAGGACACCCTCCCGGGCCGGAACAATTAATTCCTGAGGATCTCGGGGTATCTCTCTTGGAAAGGGCGAAGCAACATGCAGAATCAAATCCACCTGGCGGGCCAGTCCAAACCAGATCTCACTGTCCAGTAAATCCGCCCCGGCAAAATCGATTTCTCCCAGATCAGCACCCTTGCTTGCCAGGATTGATTTCAACTCCGGAACCCGGTCCAGATTTCGGACCGTGCCCAGCACCTGATATCCGCGTTCCAGCAGCCCAACCGCAGTATGCAGCCCCAGAAAACCGCTGATCCCGCTGATCCCGCTGACCAAAACTCGCTTTTTTTCCATCTTACAGACCTCCAAAACCCGTTTTCTTAATTTGAATTATCCCACTACACCCAGTATTTGTCAATATATTGCAAATATTTTATAAATATTATATAATGATTGAGAAACAGGGTGTAAATCAGCGTATAATACAAGAAACCCCCTGAAGGAAGGCTTGATGCCCCCTAAAACCACGGTCTGGATTCTCGGCAGCCAATTAGACCCCAACCATCCCGCTCTGCAGCAGGTTGAGCCCGGAAAATCAACAGTCCTGCTGATTGAGTCGGACTGGTTGTTAAAAAACCGACCCGCACCCTTCCGCCGGCGGGTCCTTGTTCTGAGCGCAATGCGCCATTATGCTGCTGAGTTAGAACAAATCGGCTGGCAGGTTGATTACCGTCGGGCGGAAAATTTCCAAACCGGATTAAAAGATCACATCCAGGAGTACTCCCCCGCTCAGATCATCACCATGGAGGCAGCAGATTTCCAGGGCAGAAATTTTCAGCAGAACCTGGAGACCAGGGAAGATCTCCCTCCCCTCACAATACTCCCCAACACCCATTTTCTGGTCGAATCTCACAACCCTTACCCGAATCAGGACCCGGACAAAAACATCCTCCAGGAATACTTTTACCGCCGGATGAGGTCTCATTTCCAGATTCTGGTAGACGATCAAGACCAACCTTCAGGAGGATCCTGGAATTTTGATCAGGAAAACCGCCGCAAACTGCCGGACCAGATCCAGATTCCTGATCCGATCCAGTTTGAACCTGATTCCATCACCCAGGAGGTGATCGATCAGCTGCTCGAAACCGAAAATCCCGACCTGGATCAAGCGGAATTCAACCTTGCTGTAACTGGAGACCAGGCCCACAAAGCTCTTGCTGATTTCATCCAGAACCGCCTCCCGGACTTTGGAGCCTATGAAGACGCCATGTCCGACCGCTCTGACTTGATCTTTCATTCTGGAATTTCCCCCTATCTCAACCTCGGCCTGATTCACCCCCTGGAAGCCGTCCAGGCGGCGGAAAAAGCGTATCAAGGAAAAACAGCTCCAATTAACTCTGTCGAAGGTTTTATCCGTCAGGTATTGGGCTGGAGGGAGTATATCTACTGGCAGTACTGGCAGACAATGCCGGGTTTACTCCAGGTTAACTACTGGGATGCCAACCACCCCCTTCCGGGTTTTTTCTGGAATGGAGAAACTAAACTTAACTGCCTGAAAACAGTCCTCCGGCGGGCCCTCCGGTCAGGTTACACCCATCATATCGAGCGCCTGATGGTGCTTTCCAATTTCTGCACCCTGACAGGAATTTCTCCCCCGGAAGTTCTGGATTGGTTTATGGCAGTCTATATTGATGCCTATCCCTGGGTCATGGCTCCGAATGTGCTGGGAATGGGATTAAATGCGGACGGAGGCGGGATTGGAACCAAACCATACATCTCTTCTGCTAACTATATCAAAAAAATGAGCTCGTACTGCCGGGACTGCAGCTATACTGCTAAGAATCGAACCGGAGAGAATGCCTGTCCATTTAATTTTCTGTACTGGAATTTTTTGATTTCCAACCAGGATAGACTGAAGTCAAACCCCAGGATGGCTTTGAGTCTGAATAATCTTAAAAAGATTAAATCCGACGAACGGGAAACCATCCAAAACCAAAGCCGGCTGTTAATTGATCAGCTGACCCGCCAGGGAAAAACCCTGGATTCCCAGGAGGAAAAATGAACCCAGAACACACAAAACAAACTATTCTGGTCACCGGTGCAACAGGGTATGTCGGAGGTCGGCTGGTTCCGCATCTACTGAACAGGGATTTTCCTGTCCGGGTTTTTGTCCGCGATCCGGTTCGGCTTTCCGGCAGAGAGTGGATCGAGCAGGTCGAGATTGCTGAGGGGAACGTGCTCAATCCTGAGGATTTACCTCCCGCCATGGAGGGAATCCACACAGCATATTACTTGATTCACAACATGACCGAGCGCAAAGGGTACCGGGAGCAGGAACAGCGCGCGGCCCGCAATTTTGCCTCGGCTGCCCGGGCAGAAGGTGTGAAACGGATTATCTACCTCGGAGCCCTGGGAGATCCAGATGCAGATCTTGCCCCTCATCTCCAGTCCCGCCAGGAAACCGGCACGGAACTCGCCAAGCACGGTGTTCCGGTCACCGAACTGCGGGCGGCGATCATTGTCGGCTCCGGGAGTATTTCTTTTGAGATGATCCGCAACCTGACGGAAAGGCTGCCGGTGATGATCTGCCCCCGCTGGGTCTATCAGCGGGTGCAGCCGATCGCCATTGATGATGTGCTGGCTTATCTCCTGGAAACCCTCGATACCCCGGAAAGCGAAGGGAAAATAATTGAAATCGGCGGGAAAGACATCCTGCCTTACGCAGAAATGATGACCATTTACGCAGAACTGCGGGGTTTAAAACGCTGGCTGATCCCGGTCCCGGTCCTGACTCCCGGACTTTCTTCACACTGGGTGCACTGGATCACGCCAGTCCAGGCCAGCGTCACCCGCCCCCTGGTGGAAGGCCTCAAAAACGAGATCCTTGTTCTCAACCATGAGGCGGGAAAAATATTCCCCGGGATTGAGCCAGTCAGCTACCGGGAAGCAGTCCAGCGGGCGCTCCAAAAATTAGATGCCGGCGAGGTAGAAACCCGCTGGTGTGATGCGCTGTATTCCAGCCAGGGCGACCAGAACCCGGTCACCCTGCGGAGCGAAGAAGGAATGCTTCTGGAACAGCGCCAGGTGTTTATTCAGGCTTCCGAACAGGAAATCTTTAAAGTCTTCACTCACCTGGGTGGAGATCACGGCTGGCTGTACATGAACTGGGCCTGGAAAATCCGGGGCTGGATTGACCGCCTGCTGGGTGGATCAGGCCTGCGGCGGGGCAGACGGGACCCGGATCAACTTCGGGTGGGGGATGCGGTCGATTTCTGGCGGGTGGAAGAAATCAAGGAACCCAATTTACTGCGGCTCCGGGCCGAGATGGTCTTTCCCGGCAAAGCCTGGCTTCAATATGAATCCGGGCAGGGGGTGGGAGAGGAGGAAATGATGCTGCTTCAAACTGCCTTTTTCGCTCCCCGGGGGTTAGCAGGCCTGCTGTACTGGTATGCGCTTTACCCAATCCACGGCGTGATCTTTTCAGGATTAATCCGCAGAATTAAAGCTGAGGCTGAAGGAAGGCCAACATGACTGATATCCTCCAACCCTATCAGAATTTCCTAGGAACCATCAAGATCCCGCTCCGGCTCTCCTGCCGGACAGAAAGCGGCTGGCCGATGATCCTCTCACTCTGGTTTCTTTATCAGGACGGCTGCTTGATGTGTGCAACCCGCGAGGGCGCAAAAGTAGTCTCCTACCTGCGGGCTGAACCCCGCTGCGCTTTTGAAATTGCCGGCGACCTTCCTCCCTACTGCGGGGTTCGGGGCCAGGCCCGGGCCACGATCGACCAAACCAGCGGGGTGGAGACTCTGAAAAAATTGCTCTGGAAATACCAGGGCGGCCTTGAAACGCCCCTGGCTGAAAATCTTCTCGCCAAGAGTGCTGATGAAGTCGCCATCATCCTCGAACCGATCAATGCTTTTCAATGGGATTTTTCAAAAAGGATGGATCCGTTAGGACCCGGGGAAATCTCGGCCAGACTTTGCCCCTGAACTTGACAGCTCTGCCCGTCTGCTCTCTGCTGATTGTCAGTTGTTATCCAATGGATGGCTGATCCAAAGATTTTATCAATTTGATCCCGGTCTCTATTGCAAGCTGCAAAGCCCCGGTTTCAATCAGATCCATGTTGTCCCCCTGGGTGTGATAAGCGGTCCGCGCTGCCCAGGAACCAGAAATTTCTAGAGAGGCTGCAGGAATTCCCGCTAAAAGGAAGGGTCGGTAATCACCGGTCCTCCGGGTTTGATGGAGCGGTTTAGCCCGGGGGCAGACTGTTTGAATCAGCTGATTCAATTTTTGATCCGTTTTTAACGGAAACAGCGTTCCATCTTTCATTACAAATCTGAGCTGATCTCCAGCTCCCACCATATCCAGGTTTAGCACCTGAACTCTTTCAGGATTCAGTGTTCTGGCTAAAGCCCGGGCTCCATCCAATCCAGTTTCTTCCCCGTCCAAAAAACCAAACCCCAGCTGGAAACCTTGAGGAGGTTGATCTTTAAAATATTCAGCGAGGGCAAGCAGCACAGCAGCCCCGGAGGCATTATCATTTGCGCCCGGGGAGTACTTTTTTCCGGGGTGAAATTCCAGCCAAAGTCCCGAGAGCAGAAGCCAGCCCCCGGCCAGAGTGAACAGCGTTCCAACAGCGGCCCAAAGCTGTGGAATCAGATTCATCCCCAGCAGCCTGAAAACACCCAGCAATCCCAGGCCAACCGCAAATCGCTGATAAAAAAACAATGTCTGATGCTGGACCCGGATCAGAAAGGGGTGCTGAAACGGAAGTGCTTCCGCGGTATCCAGGTGAGCAGTCAGCAGCAGCTTTTCCTGATCATCCTTATCCCCCAACCATCCAACCAGGTTCTCAGATGCCCTGTCTCCAGTTTTGACCCTTATCCACCAGCAGGAAATCTGGGGAATCGCTGGACCCAGCAGTGGGAACCAGACCACAAACCAGGGGGAGGAATCAACCATCCACCCTCCAACAATCAACCCCAAACCAACTGCGGGAACCAGTAACCCGGGAAGCAGCCGGCGGGAATACGTCAGCGGTTCCCGGCTGACTGAATAACCCCACCCCACCAGCAGGTCTTCCGCATAATCGAGAGCAGATTTCAGCCGCTGGCTGCCAGCCGGACGGGGACCCACGTTTTCAACCAGATACCGGAGATGCTTCCAGGATTGCTCCACCAATGAAGATATCATCAGGATCTTTTTTGAAAAATAATCACCCAGCTGGGAGTTTCATATGAGTACATCAGAGATTTGAACTTGAAGTACTGGGGGACAATTCCCAACCCCTGGTCAATCAGTTTCATTTGCTGTTCATGTTCCGCTTTTCCCTGGTTCACAATCAACAGCGCTCCCTGTTCATGAAGGCTGGCGAACATATCCTCCAGCAGTTCTTCCGGGATGTGCAATCGCCGTGGAAGCCCCCAGGCTAAATGGTCGTCCAGGTAGACAAATGGGAAAAACTGGGTGATAAGATCAAAACGACCGGGCTGGGAAGAAAATGGTGCAGGATGATATAAAACCCGATCCAGACCACCCAAAAATGCCCGGGCATAATCATACCGGGAGCGCCAATCATGATAAACACGATAAGCATCCGGTTCATAACCATGCAGTTCTACCTCTCGCTGGTGCCCGGATTCAAACCAGGACAATCCGGACCAGAACCCCTGAACATAAAACCAATGGGAAGAGCCAACATCAGCAGCCAGGAGAGGATCGGGAAGGTTGAGATTGATTGTCTTTAGCGCTGTTTCCAGCAAATCCAGATAATACAGATTTTTTCGGAAGACATCCCGCGAGCTGCGGTCAGCGAACATCTCCAACCGATAGCTCCGGATCAGTTCTTGAGCCCGGTCCTCAGCCCGTTTGCGATCAGGCTCCGGAAGGTCACGAAACAGATCCTCTTTGGGTTCATTGATCAGTTTTGGAGTGCCCCGCCGGAACTGAAAAAAATTTCTAAGCGGGTAATCCACCGCATTATAGATGGAACGCACAAACCGCTGCAGAGAAATTCCGGACTGCTGTTCCATAAATAGTAGTTTCTTATCCTGTTCAGGGTGAATACCTGGATGGCTGTAAAAAAAGCGGGTTTGCTAAAACAGATCTCATTTTTGAACACCGGCAGTTAATCATTCATGTGTTTTAGCAAGGTCAGGAGACTCACAATAATAGGAATGAGATTGATGATTAGCCTTGGCATGATACATAGCCTCGTCCGCATGCCGCAGCAGAGTTTCTACATCCTGGCCGTCAGTCGGAAACAGGCTGATCCCGACGCTGACATCCATCTGGATTTCCGATTCATTGAGAGTTATCGGTTCATCAAAAACCTGCAGCACCTTTTCTACTACCACCTCTACACCAGAATAGTCGGTATCGCTTTCAACAACGATTACAAACTCATCGCCACCCCAGCGGGCGATTGTATCACTGGTCCTGAGACTGGACTGCAGGCGTTGAGCTGTTTCCTGTAACACCTGATCTCCAGTATCATGACCAAAGGTATCGTTAACCTGTTTAAAATTGTTCAAATCGAGCAGCATAAGGGCCAGACGGAGGTCCTTGCCCCGGGTTTTTGCTAATGCCTCCCGAATTGAGGTGTTAAAATAAACCCGGTTAGGCAAATCTGTCAGTTCATCATGAGTTGCCATATATCGGAGCTGCTGCTCGGTTTCTTTTCGCCCCAGGGCCAGGGCATAAATATCTGCCAGGTACATTACCAGCTGCAGATCCCGGGAAATATAATCCGTCCCGGAATTCAATAACGAGATAAAACCCACCACCTGATCATCCAGTAGAACAGGCGCACTCAGCAGATTGTGAATCTGTAAATCATCCGGCAGGGCTTCCGGACTTCTTTCTTTTAGTTCTTCTTGATTAGCGAGAACAGGCTGCTTGGAGCCCACCACTTCATCCCATAAATCCAGGAAATCTTCTTGAACCAAATCATGACTTCCCATTGGATAATATTCCCAAATCTCGTCAGAGATTGCAAGCGAAATCAAGTCCCTGGTTTCAGGATTAAGGTAGCCCACAAATCCAAAGGTGGATCCGGTCAGCTGTTGGGCTTTTTTCATCACCAGCTCTGAGACTTCCCCGATTGGGGCTGACTCAATAATCTTATGGGACAGCTCTGCCACATCCCGGTTGACGCGAAGCTGCCAATCCAGGATATTCTGGAGTGATTTCTGGTCCGATATGTCCCGGATTACACCCTGCAAATAGACCTCTTCACCTGTGAGATCTCGAAAACTTTGCAGCATTTCACTGACCCAGATAACATCTCCACCCTTTTTTCGGAGCCGATACTCACGATCCAGGGAAAGCTCAGGAGACTGTTGTATGGATTGGGCATCAATTATCTTTTCACGGTCTTCAGGGTGGATCAAATCAAACCAGCGCTGCTCACCAGATAGAAAGTCCTGTTCCGTGTATCCGGTAATCTCGGTGACTGCACCGTGAATGAATTCAAAATCGAACCCCACACCACTCCGGTAGACAATCCCGTCAAAGTTATCCATGAAGGTGCGGTAGCGGCTCTCGCTTTCCTGGAGGGCAAACTCCATTTCAACCCGATCGGTAATGTCCGTGTAAGTGGATACCACACCCACTAATTTTCCATCGATATGAATCGGAGCCCCAGCCACAATTACGTGGACAGGAGAACCATCCTTTCGAAAACGGATTGTTTCAAGGGGAGATACAATCTGACCTTCCAGCACCTGCCGGGTGAGCTCCTCCGCTTCTTCCTTAAAGTGTGATTTTTCTGGCAGGATCAAGCGATCTAAATTTTTACCAATCACATCAGCTTCCTGATAACCGAAGATTTCCTCTGCGGCTCTGTTCCATTCAGTCACCCGATGGCGGTGATCTAGGGTAATGATTGCATCTGGGGCAGCCCGGAAAAGCAGTTCAAGATAAACACGGCGTTCTTCTGCTTGTTTCTGAAAATTTTTCTGATCGGTTTGATCTCGAACCAGCGCCAGGACCGTGCTCTCTCCAGCAGGAGCTATGCGGATCTCAAAATGTCTTGTTTGACCATTTCCCTGAAGTTTGAAGGTAAATTCCCGCAGGGAATCCGTTTCCAAAGTTTGAATAACATTTTCCTGAATCTGTTGACTTAAATACCTTGGAAGGAAATCATCCAGATGCTGGCCAACGCTAATCTCAGGCAAAAAACGATCTTTTTCCGGGGGCTGCTGGAGATACTCCAGCTCCCCCTTGCTGTTAATTTCCATTATACAATCCGGAAGGGCACTGACAACAGATCGGTTCTTGCGTTCACTTTGACGCAGCCGCTGCTCCGATCGCTGCACTTCAACAGCATTTCGCACTATCAGTAAGAGCTGTTCCGGGTTGACAGGTTTTTGAAAAAAGTAATAGGCACCCTGGTTTAAAGCCTCAATTGCCGCTTCCTTGGAAGCGTGCCCGGTCAGCAGAATCGATTTAGTTTCAGGGGATCGAATCTGAATCTGGCGAATGACTTCAGTTCCCTGCATATCTTCCAGATTAAGATCAATTAAAGCAACCTGAATAGATTCATTTTCCAGGATCTTTAGAGCATCTCTTCCGGTTGATGCCCGATGGATATGGTAATCACGGGTCGTTAGAATATCAGATAAAACAGTTCTGAGATTGGGATCATCATCCAGGATGAGGAGGTGGGCTTTTACTGACATAGTTATCATTATCCGCTTGTTCACCGCACATTATATCGCAGAAAGGAAAGTCAACATCAAATCAATATCAAATGGTTTCCTTAACACTGCAACAACTTTCTCACTGACTTCATTGGTCAGTAAATTGCCCGGAGCATATGCAGTCATCAAGATTACAGGTGTTTCAGGATAATGTTCCCGATACACTTGGAAAAGCTCCACCCCGTTCATTCCAGGCATCTTGATATCGGAGATCACACAGTCAAAGTGATCCTGTTCAGCCAGTTCCAGAGCTTGAGATCCGGTGTGGGCAGTTTTCACCCGGTACCCCTTCAGCTCAAGGATATCAACCAGCGTGTGGGTCATTCGCTGGTCATCATCTACAATCAATACCTGGTTGACACTCATACTTTGATCTTCTTTTCGACAGGAAATGTTAGTTTTATACAGGTGAATTCTCCCGGCTGGCTCTCCAGCTGAATCCCTCCCCGGTTCAAATCTACCAGTTTTCGACAGATAGCCAACCCCAGGCCAACGCTCCGGGGTTTGGTGGTATACAGGGGCTCAAAAACCTTCTCCTGATCCTCCGGCTTGATACCCCCCCCGGAATCTTTTACCATAATCTGCACCCCATCGGCATACTCCTGGGCGGAGATAAACATTTCACCGCCTTCAGTCATGGCCTGGCAGGCATTCATGATCAGGTTTTCAAGAACTTGCTGAAAATGGACGGGGTCAATTTTCAAATCTGGCAATTCAGGATCAAAGCTTAGTTTTAGATCAATATCCGGAGGAATTTCTATCTGTTCCAGCAGTCGAGTTATGTTCAATTCCGGATTGATCTCTTCCAATTCTGGAGCTGCTTCCCGACCAAAAAGCAGCAAATTGGAAATAATCTTTTTCGATTGGGAAATCTCGTCTTCCAGAATTGCCAGATGTTCAGCAGTTTTCCCGGAAGTAGATTTCAGAGAGTGCTTCAAAAAATAAACCGAATTGGCAATCACAGCCAGCGGATTCCGCAGCTCTTGACCTACACTCTCCGCCAGCTCACCCAAACCGGCCAGCCGTTCCTGGTCGATCATTGCTTCCTGGGTTTCCCTCAGCTCCTGAGTTCTCTGTTCAACCATCTCTTCCAGGTTTTCTGAATAATCCCGCAGCTGCCGTTCAGCTTCTTTTCTATCAGTAATATCCAGAAATACTGTTTGGGCAGCCGGGCTTCCCAGATATTCAACCCGGGTGCTGAACAGCTCCACCCAGCGGGTAGATCCATCCGAAGCGATGATCCGGTATTCTGCCCTGGGATCCAATTTTTCCCCAATCAATCTTTTTTGGAAAGAAGTAAAAAATCGTATCCGGTCCTCAGGATAAATCAAGGATTCGATCTGCTGCTCGCGGAAACTTTCCAGTTCTGCGACTGAATATCCGGTGATACCTTCCATTGCCGGGCTGACATAGGCCAGCCGAACCGGATCATCCTGAGCGATCACCATTCCCTGCAAGGAATTTTCCACCAGTTTACGGTATTTTTCTTTCGTTTCAAAGAGCTCTTTTTCGATAATTTTCCGCTCGGTCACATCCATTGAGTACTCGATAATTTTGCTCACCTGACCTTGAAAATCAAAGATGGGATGGGCGTGCACCTCCATATTGCGGGGTTCTCCCAGCGGTCCGCTGTGGAGGTGTTCCATGATCACACTTTCCCCGGTTTCCCTGACCTGTTCCAAAGGACAGGGATGATCCTGACCGGAACAGGGCTGAAATCGGCGGTGAGTGAGCTCGTAGCAGGTCGACAAATCACCTGTGATTGAACACTGTCTGGCCGCAGAATTAGCCAGTTCGATTTGATAGGTATCCACATCAATGACATAAAAGGGATAATCCAGGGAATGGATCGTAGTTTCCAGCAGGATCCGCTGGTGATATTTCTCGGTCACATCCCGGAAAACCAGCACAACTCCCTGACAGGACCCGGTTTCATTCATAATAGGCGCTGCGCTATCCTCAATTTGATACTCACTGCCGTCCCGGGCCAGCAGTAAGGTGTGGTTGGCTAAATCCACCACCCGGCCTGTATTCAGCACAAGATCAACTGGATTCTCAACTGCAGCCCTGCTGTACGAATTAAAGATCCTGAAGACTTTTTCCAGGGGCTCCCCCTGAGCTTCAGACATGGACCATCCCGTCAGCGATTCTGCCACCGGGTTCATGCGGGTAATTTTACCTTCCAAATCAGCAGCAATCACTGCATCCCCAATTGACTGCAGTGTGGTCCGCAGGTTTTCTTCACTTTCGGTAAGCCGATCCCGATCAGCTTCTACAATTGATCCTAACAACCATCCAAAACCCAGGATAACAACCAGCATGGACAATCGCATCACCAGATCATGAGGCCGGTTGAGATTGATAAACAACTCACCCCATCCACTTCCCGGAATCATGGCCTTTTCAATCAAGATATCCAGGATCCAGAAAATCCCGGCCAGGCCCAGCGAGTATCCAATTATTCTGGTTTTTGTTTTCATTCTACACTCTTCCAACTTGGTAAATAAAGCTCAAAACTCGTTCCCTTACCAACTTGCGTCTCAAATTCTATTCTTCCCTGGTTGCCCAGGGCCAGCCTTTCGCTGATCGCCAATCCCAGGCCTATTCCGCGGGCTTTGGTGGTGTAAAGCGGCTCAAATATATCTTTCCGGTGTTCTTTTTTAATTCCATCTCCGGTATCAATCACCGAGATTTTTACCTGCTGATTTTCCACAGCGGCTGTGAGAGTCAGATTTCCACCCTCCGGCATTGCCTGGTACGCATTCACAACAAAATTCATGAGAATCTGGCGGAAATGACCGGGATCAACCCGCACATCAGGAAGGGAGTCCGGAATCTCAACTGCTGCATGGATGGAATCGGGGGGAGGATTGGTGCTCATAACCTGATCAACAATCTCTTCAACACCCACCTGCTGTTGTTTCGGCTGTTCCAAACGAGCAAAATCCATCAAATCCGAGACGATTTTTTCTGCTTTTTTGATTTCCTGATCCAGAATTTGATGATACTCTTCAATCTTCCCGTTGATCTCGGGTTGGAGCAGTTTCAAATAGTAAATCGCGTTGGACATCACTCCAAGCGGATTGCGGAGCTCATGCCCCACTCCCCCCGCAAGCTGTCCCAGGACTGCCAGCCGTTCCTGGCGGACCAGCTTCTGTTGGGCGTCCTCTAATTCCTGGGTTCGTTCTTGCACCATTTCCTCCAGCTGGTCGGCATACAGCTGAAGTTCTGCCTGCGAGCGTGTGTGCCGAACAGCCAGAGAATAAATATTTGCCATCCGCTTCACAAATTTCAAATCCTTTTCCAGATAATCCTCACCGGCATTTGCCAGAGCGATCTGCCCCACTAATTCATCACCAATAACCGCGGGGGAGGAAAGAAAGCGTTCAATAGGAATATGACCCTCCGGAATGCCTGTGCTGCGGTGATCGAGTTCCGGCTCGTTGGTCAAAACTACTTCCTCATTCTCCAACACCCAACCCCACAATCCGCCAAATTTTTCAAAGACGATATCCTTGTCATCAATCTGGCAGACATCCCAGACATCCCTTGTCATGGTTGGACAAACAAGATTTCCGGTTTCCTGTTCAATGTATCCCACATAGCCAAACCGGCTTCCTGTCAACCTTTTTGCATTTTCCAGAACCAGGATTGAAATATCATCAACCGCAGCACCTCCCACCGCCATCCGGGCCACATCCGCCACAGCCTGATTAACCTGAAGCTGCCACTGCAGGGCTTCCTGTGTTCGCTTCAACTCGGTCACATCGAGAGAAATCCCAATAATTCCGATGATTTCTCCTTCTCGGTTCTGGAAGGGAATTTTGCTGGTCGAGACCCAGTGATACTCACCATCCACCTGCCAGGGCTCAATAATATTTAACTTCGGTTTTCCAGAGCGGATCACCTCAAGGTCATTTTCCCAGTAATTAGTCGATTGGGGATAAAAATCCGCTACAGGTCTGCCTTCCATCTCTTCTTTTTGAAGCTGGTGGGCGTCAGCCAGATATTTATTGACTCGAACAAACCGGTTTTCAGTATCTTTGTAAAATACCAAGGCGGGAATGTGATCTAGAATGGCTTCAAACTCATTCGAAAGGTGGGCGTATTCCTGCTCCCGGCCCTGCAGGACGGCCAGAGTGGTATCACGCTCTTCCTCCGCCTTGACCTGGCTGGTGACATCTTGGGCCATACTGACCACCGTTCGCCTGCCATCCGGCAGCTCTCCCAGGGGGGCAGATGAAAAATCCCAGATCACCTCCTTCCCATCCCGGGTTGATATCAAATACTGTCCTTCCCGAACATGCTGATCCCGGCGGTAGAGCCGGTCAATTTCTTCCCGAACAAGATACTTTTGTTCCCCATAGGCTTTTTCAGCCCAGTCTTCAATGGTGGATATCTCCTCAGGTCGGTACCCGGTCAGGTCCTGCCAGATTTGATTCACAGTCAGCACCTCACCATCCTCGGCATGGATCATGATCGGGTAAGGAGCATCTTCTACCGCCCTTCGAAACCGCTCCTCACTCCAGCGCAGTTCCTGTTCCATTTTTACCCGCAGGGTGATATCCCGCAGCGAAGCCAAAAGGGCAGGGGTATTATTCCAGACCATCTGACCCACGTTAAATTCAGCCACCAGTGTTGATCCGTCTGGACGGACAATATCCAATTCGGTTTTTTCCGGACCTTGAATCGGAAATCCAATCACCGTACCCAGTAAGGCATCTTTCTCACGCCCGAGCATTTTTTCCGCTGCAGGGTTAAGGTAAAGCACTTCTCCCCGCTCTTTGCTGACAACCAAAATCCCGTCCAGATTCATTTCAATCAGATTCTGGAATCGGGTTTGGGATGCTGCTAGCTCATCTCGCAGCTCTTGATTTTCCACCTGAATGGCAGCCAGGTCCTGGCTCATTGACTCCTTCCTCTTACTCTCTGAATAAATTCTGTAACCGGTCCAGATCACCCGTTTCAATATGCGCAGGATGACCGGACAGGATGCCATTTACATTCCGGAATGGTTTGCCTATGTGCATCCCCAGATCATCAATGGTGAATTCCCGAATGTATTTATCGTGCCGCGACCCGCGCATTTTTAACACCGTCACACCCCGGTGCATCTCCCCATACATCTCCACATACCGGAGCAGGATAATGGAATCGGTAATGGTAGAGATATGAGCTTCGGTAACCGAAGTGCCGCCCATCAAACTCGGCGTGGTGGAGGTAAATAATCCAGCAATTTCCTGGTGTTTAATAAATGATGTCAGCCCAATAATAAACTCCCGGAATCCCTTGATTGTTGAGATTCGCTCTAAAGCTGACAGACTGTCTATCGCCACCCGGTTGGGTTGAATCTCCTCTATAGCCGACCGCATATTCAAGAGGTGATCCTCCAATCCGGCTACTTCAGGATAGGCGCAGATTACTTTGAGCTTTGCTTCCCGTTCCATTTGGATAAAATCATGGCCCCAGCCAGTCGCATTCCGAAAGAGCTGTTCCCTGCTCTCCTCAAATGCAAACAGAAGACATTTTTCACCATTTTCCACTCCGCCGGCAATGAATTCTGTGGACATTAAAGTTTTTCCTGTTCCAGTGGCACCAGATACCAGGATCACGGAGTCCCTGAAAAAACCTCCCCCACACATTTCATCCAATGCCTCGCTGCCGGAAGTAATTCGAATATTCGAGGAACGCTGCTTGAGCTCCAGAGAAGAAAGCGGGATGACAACAATCCCCTGGCCGGGGGTGATTGTAAAAGGATATTCACCTTTATGGTGATTGGTTCCCCGGAATTTCAGAATTTCCAGTGTCCGGCGGCGTTTCCCGGCTTCCAGAATATTCCTGAGGATGATCACATTGTCGGCCACGAAGCCTTCGACATTGTAGCGCGTCAGGTCGCCATAATCCTCACTCCGCTCGGCAGTCATCACTGAAGTCACCGCAAGCTGTTTGAGAACATAAGCTATCCGGAGCAGTTCCGCCCGAACCAGGGGCCGGTTCCGGAACCGGCTGAAGACCGCCCCCAGAGAATCCATCACCAGTCTCTTGGCCTGGGTCTTCTGAACGGCGTTTTCCACCCGGGCCAGCAGAGCCCCCAGATCGTACTCTCCCACTACCAGAGCTTCTCCAGTTAACAGCGGTGAGGCGTCTACAAAAGCCCACTTTCCTTCTTTTTCCCAGCTTTCTATATCCCAACCCAGGGAATTGATATTCCGGCGGATATCCTCCGCTGATTCCTCAAAAGTCACAAAGACGCCCGGTTGGCCATACTGGATAATCCCTTCTGCCAGAAACTGGGCAGCAAAAATTGTCTTCCCGCTGCCTGCGGTTCCGGTGACCAGGGTGGTCCTCCCATCCGGAATCCCTCCATCCGCTACCAAATCAAATCCCTGAATCCCGGTTTTCAGTTTTTGGACCACATCTGAAGAATTAATTACCTTCATGGTTATCCACCTCCTCAAGATACAAATTTTCAGCATCCAGACCTAACGACCGCCAGACCAACTCCTTTTCCCTTAAATCGCCGATTATCCGGCGTTCAGGCTGAGGTTTGACCCGAATTAAGGTAGGAGTGGCAATTATTTTCCAGCGCTCAGCGAGTTCCGGCTCATCAAGCACATCAATCACTTTCAATTCATAATCTTCCCTGGAAAGACCTGAGGTGATGGCTCGCAAATTTACCATTGCTTCTTCAGATCTGGAAGTTTCCCCGGTGATAAACAAATGGAGGCAAATCTTACCTTGCATCGGTCAGTCCTCCTTCATAAGTAAACCAGCTGGAAATCATTTACCCTTCTGCTTCTGGAGATTTAATTCCCAGTGATTGGTACCGGTAATATGCGGTCAGAAATCCCATTAATTCCAGTAATAATAACCTACCCTCTTCTACATAACCAGCATATTTTTGCTGATTTGTTTGGTTTTTCTTCGCTTGAACAGCGCTGGTATGCAAATCCACCAGATCCCTGGGACTGGCCCGCAGCGCCCCCAGCCTGCCAGCAATCTTTCTCAGACGAGAGGACAAATCATGATCCACCAGAAACAATTTCTGCTCCAGAGCCAGATCCAGGACCCCGCAGTAATCAGTAAGAATTTGCTGAAAGATCTCGGGGGTACTCTCCAGGATCGTGTTTAAACCCAGCGAACTGGCTGTAACCTGGATTTCCCGGGGTGAAATCAGTCCATCCAGGATGTCCATTTCTTGATACAACTGGCTGGAAAGCCGGTCCTGCTCCCGGCTCTGACGAGTGATATCTTCCAAAGAACAAACCACGCCTGCTGACTGATCAAATTGGTCTTTCAATTTTGCTACATTGATCATCAGCACCCTTTCTCTGCCCCGAGTATCTGTGAAGGATAATTCCTGGAGGAGAAGTGGGGTTTGCAGATCAATCACCCGGTTGAAAATATCATTCCAGGTGGAATGTTCAGCCAATATTTGTAGATTTTGTGAGATCTCCGGTTCTTGCTGGCCTAAGATCTTTTTCGCCCATGAGTTTTGAAATGTAAGACTTCCTTCTTCATCAAAAACCAGGATCCCCACCGGGCTGGTAGCAATCAGCTGATCCAGTAAATCCCGCTCCTGCCGCAGTGCCTCTTCCATCTCCAGTTTGTCTGCCACATCCCGGATTAAACCAATAAAGCCCACCTCCTTTCCGCCTTGATCCTGCTGGTAAAACACATTGGTCTCACCGGGAAATATATCTCCGTTCTTTTTTCGGTATCTGACCAGATGATAAAAATGATCTTTTCCAGTATTTTCCTTGATCGCCCGACCCAGGTCCAGAAACTCCTGCTCGCTTTCGTAAATGATTTTGGTTTTTTGTCCGGCAATATCCTTCAGGGCATATCCAAATAATTCCGTGAAAGCTGGATTGCAGTCCTGGATTTTTCGTTCCTGATCCGCAACCAGGATCGCATCCCTGATGCTGTTAAAAAGCTTCTGGTACCGATCCTGCTGACTTCCAAGTTGGAGTACGCTTTCCGATGAGATATCTGGAACCGAATTTTCAACCATAACTAAAATCCAAAGCAGATATCCCCCGGGTTGCTCCCAAACACGGGGAATAATCCAGCAAGGTTGGTTTTCTTCAGACCTGATCCAAAACAAATCCCGACTGCGGAAATTCTTCGATCAAATCCAGGAATTTTCCCACAACTTCCGGGTCAAACTGAGATCCGGCCTGCTCCCGTATGTGTTCCAAAGCCCGGGCATCGTCCCAGGCTTTCCGGTACGGCCGATCAGACCGAAGGGCATCCCAGACATCCACAACAGCAAACATCCTGGCCGTCAGAGGAATTTCCGCTCCGGATAACCCTTCAGGATATCCGGCACCATCCCAGCGTTCATGGTGATAGTAAGGAATATCCAGGGCATCCTTGAGATATTCAATCGGTGCCAGCATCTGGTAGGCGTATACCGGATGCAGACGCATGATCTGCCATTCTTCTTCCGTCAGTTTCCCGGGTTTATGAAGGATGTGATCCGGAATTCCCATTTTTCCAATATCGTGCAGCAAAGCCCCCCTCCTGATGTTGGTAAATTGATCATTTTCCAAACCCATTTTCCGAGCCAGCGCCAGCATCAATTCCACAACCCGCTGGCTGTGGCCCTGGGTCTCCATATCCCGCAGCTCCAGAACTCTGGCCAGCCCGGCAATAGTCGCATCATAGGCCTGAACCAGCTCCATATTGGTTTGTTTGAGTTTGAGATACATATTTAACCGATCAATTGCAATTCCAGCCTGACCTGCCAGGGCTTCCAGAAATTCCTGCCATTCAGGATCCGGCTGAATTTGATCCCGGTTGAAAACCTCCAGGATTCCCACAATTTCGCCTTTGGCTGAAAGAGGTAAGCAAAAATAGACCTGAAAATTTTCCTGCTGGAAAATTTTCTTCCGGTCATGCTCCCCTTCCAGGTTATTCAAGTTTTCCACAAAGATTGATTGATTCTTCAAGACAGCCTTGCGGATCAAAGAGTCTTCCAGACTGAGCATCTCCTGCTGAATCAAAGAACTAAAACCCCGGGCAACGGCGAAATCCAACGTCTGCCAGACCTGATCATATAAATAGATTGCTGCGGCATCGACATTCAATTGGCTCAGAAGCTGATCCAGCAGCACTTTCAGGGTGAGGTGAATATCCAGGCTTCCCGAAATAGTTTGGTCAATGCTTCTTAGAGAAGACAGGTGATTTAATCGTTTTTGTGCTTCATGAAAGAGTTGATTATTTTCAAGTGTGATAGCAGCCTGGTTGGCAAAGGAAGCCACTAAACTGAGATCCCGCTCGGAATACCTGCCCACCTGCTGCTGAGCAACAGTCAAAACACCAAGGTGATTTCCCTGGGCAATCAAAGGCACCCCCATCCAGGATCGGGCCTGCTCATCGCCGGGGAACTGGATCCATTTCGTCACCTGCTGGACATCATCCACCACAATCGATTCCACTTCCAGGAGAATTTTTTGAATGATCTGATGGTCCTTGAAGGAGAAAGTTTTACCAACCTGCTCCGGAGAGGCTTTCTCTCCTCCGACAGCTTTGATCTCAATCTGGTCTCCCCGGATCAGCTGGATGCTGGCACTGTCATAAGGGATAATTTTCTTGAGCTGATCGAGAATTTGCTGGGTGATGTTCTGACGGTTGACAGATTGGGTGACCAGCATTCCTACTTCCCGGAGGGTTTTTTCTTCCTGCTGTTTTCTTAATATTTCATTTCGGTACTGAATATCCTCCAGCATTACTGACAAATGGTTAGCAATTGTTTCTATCGCACTTCCCTGCTGAACCTCAGCCCCGGGTGGAACCAGGATCATAACCCCCCCACGGGGAAGCTCATCGCGGCTGAAGCCAACCGAATAAATTTCATCGATCTTCAGCGATTTTTCGATCAATTTTGACACAGGTGGGGAAATGGTGCCAAAACTCAGTTCCCGAATTCCCCCCTCCACTTTTTCAATTTTTCCACTCAGGAATAAACCGCTTTCTGATTCCTCCTGAGATAATTTTCCCAGCTCTTCATCTGTCACCAGAATTTGATTGAGATCAATTCCAGCAAATTCAATCACCTTCTGCAGCAGTTTTCCGGGTATACCCTCGACAGCCTGGAGGCGGATTCCTTTCCCCTGATGATCATACCGGGAAAGCACCACCATGGATTCCTGGTTTACCTGATGGATCAATTTAGCAGCCAGCTGGCATAATTTCCGGGGAGACTCCAGTTCCCGGGCCTGGGTCACAAATTGGTTTACCAAGCTCAGTCCCTGGTAGGTTTCTTCCTTTTTCCGCCAGATCTTTCTCTGATGGGTGATATCTTCAATAATTATGAGTAATTGAGGACTACCGTTGGAACGAAATTTCTCCCCAAAAAATCGACAGGAAAGAACCTTACCATCAGCCTTCGTAACTTCCAGATTTAATGCATTCACCTTTTGAAACCGTTCTAATTCCTTGAGGATCCTTTGGAAATCAGCATCTGTGATCATGCCCAAATCCATCGGAGTTTTTCCCAGGCACATCTCCTGGGAGTATCCCAGCCCACGGATAAAATTTTGGTTGACCTCCAGGAACTCACCTGTCTGAAGGTCATTAATAGCCGTCATCAAAGGCCCACCCTGAAACGCGCTGGTAAACTTCTCCTGGGAACGGCGCAGTCCCTCTTCGGTTTTTTTTCGTTCAGAGATATCTGTTGCAATTTGGAGTCGAACATATTTGCCGTTCTCCCACAAAATTGCTCGATCCTGGTTTAAATACCAGGTGTTGCTGATCGGATTAAAACCTTCCCATTCCACCACTCCGACAGGTTGGCCGGACTTATCCAGCAGCTGTCGGTTTGTACATAAGGGACAGGGTTGATTAAAATTCCGGAAAACTTTCCAACAAACCTCTCCAGTATAGTCACCCCCAAATTTTTCCTTCATGTGCTGATTCATGAACAAAATTTCATAGGTTTCCAGATCGGCAGCATAAATATCCGCCGGGATTCTGTCCAGAATTTGCTTCATTGGGCCATCTGGAGATTGACTTTCATTCACTTTAGTAGAACCCTTTGTGTGTGTGGTGTTAAGTTCCGCCAGAACCAGAGAACTCCCGTTATACAGAATCGGGCCCATTGTAAAGTTAATCTGGAGCTGGTGTAATCCAGCATCCCGTTGTTGAACAAAATGAGCTTTTCCCTCAATAATGGTTTCCTCATCCAGTGCTCGCTGAACAGCGCTGCGGATCTGACAGCCCTGACAGGCGGATAAACTTCCACAACTGCCTGAATCATGTGCGGCGTTTTGACAGCGGAAGACAGCTCCAAATGGTTTCTTTTCAAAGACCCTCCCATTGCTGGTTAGCTGCCTGGCAGCGTGGTTGATGTGCTGGATCTGGCAGCTGCCATCCATCACCACCATCGGAATCGGGGCTTTTGCAAATAAATCTCTGGTGTCCAAACGAAAAGTGTTAATCACAGAAATCCTTCCCCCGGTATCAGAAATCTGATTGCAGTGAAGGAAGATAGGTGACCGGGTTTTATAATTTAACCTGATATTAATACAACTATAGCAGTCAAGGATAATCTGAAAAGGGGCTTTCCACTGGGAAAAGCGTCAGACAAAACCCTAAACCCTGTCAGTGGATTCCTACAAAAATTTAGGTCAAAAAACAATCTCCCCCTGGCTTTCGGATTGTTATTCCCCCTACTCCTGCCCGATCCCCTTTTCCAGAGCGAACCGGATCAGGTCTGCAGTGGTTTTCAGATTTAACTTATCCAGCAGCCTCCGGCGGTAGGTGCTGATTGTCTTGACACTCAGCGCCAATTTTTCAGCAATCTGGGTCGGCGAATTTCCCCGTGCAAAAAGTTCCAGGACCTGCATTTCCCGGTTAGAAAGCAGTTCGGAGGTATTCTGATACTGAGATCCCTGAAAATTCGAAACCAGATCATCCGCCAGCTGCTGGGTCAGATACACTTCACCCCTTGACACTTTGCGAACGGCTTCCACCAGCAGCTGAGGGGCACTGTTTTTTGTCAGGTAGCCTTTAGCCCCCTGCTGGATGGAGCGAAGAGCATACTGCTTCTCCGGATAGACACTGAGCATTAAGATTTCCGGCGGGTTCTCCCAGTTTTGAACCTGTTTCAGGACCTCCAGGCCGCCCCCTTCCGGCATGGAAATATCCAGCACCAGCACATCATATGAATTTTCCCGCAGCATCCGCAGTACCTCACCGGCACTCCCGGCCTGGCCTGTGACCTGGAATCCTCCATCCTGCAGAATATGGACCAATCCTCTCCGAACCACGGCGTGGTCATCTGCCACCAGTACGCTAATCATGCTGTTCTCCCTGGAGAGGAATCAGGACCGTAATTTTTGTTCCTCGGCCTGGTTCCCCTCTGATCATAAAATTTCCATCCCAGCGGTAAACCCTTTCCCGCATGCTGATAATCCCAAAAGACTTCCGGCTGTCAAATTCCTCTCTGTCAAATCCCACACCATTATCCTCAATCCGGCAGTTAATACTCTCCCTATCAACCTGAATATCCACAACAACTTGATCGGCTTCTGCGTGCCGGGTAATATTCGTGAGCGCCTCCTGCACCAAACGATAAATATCAATCTCCATTTCATCAGGAATCAAGTCTTCCTCCCCTGTGAACTCAAAGGTGGATTGAATATTCACCCGCTTTGAAAAGTCTTCCAGCTGCCACTCTAGAGCTGCCTCTAAACCAAGGTTGTCCAGCATATCCGGGCGCAGCCTGGTGCTGATTCTTCGAACCTGGGCTTGAGTTTTATTTACCATTTCGATCATTGCTCGCAATCGTCCCCCCTCCGGTCCATCTTCAAACTTTTCCTGTTTCAGAAGCCAATCCAGATCAAACTTCATCGCGGTCAGCACCTGGCCAAATTCATCATGGATTTCTCGCGCAACCAGGCTTCGCTCATCTTCCCGGGTTTCCTGGAGGTAGTGCACCAGCTCCCGGTAATCCTGTTCGCTTTCTTTGAGAGCTTGCTCCAATTTGAGCTGATCGTGAATATCGTATCCTACAGATTGGTATTCCTGCAGATCCCCATTATGATCAAAAATGGCTCGATTGGTCCATTCCACCCAGCGCAGCTCCCCGGAAGCGTTAAAATTCGGATTTCGATTCCGGTTTTGAGGATTCTCTGGAGTGAGTAACAGCAGCTTTTCTCTGACCTGGGCAGCATGCTCGGGTGGTATTAATGCAAACAAATCAGTTCCCAGTAATTCATCAACATCCTTACCTAAGAAATCCATGTAAGCTTGATTGATAAAACTCAGGGTGCCCTGTCTGTCAAAGCGGCAGATCATTTCAAATTGATCTTCCACAATCCCGCGGTAGCGTCTTTCGCTTTTTCGAAGCTGATCCCGGGACTGCTGTTCAGCGGTAAATTCCCAGGATAAATCAGCAATTCGGGCGGCAATTTCCAGGTCGTCTAGATCATAATCATGTCCCTTATTGCCCACAGCAAAAACAGCTACTACTCGATTATTCCTGGTAACAGGCACAATCAGCTCCCGTTGGATGAGAAGATGTTCTGCCGGGATCCCCTGGTTTACCTCGATCTCTTTCAAATCATTACAGATCACCGCCTGCTTCGTTCTGACAGCCTCCTCCCAGATTCCTGTATGCCTGAGCGGTTGATGCCGATCCTCAAGGGGCAGGACCCGGGATGCCGCCTGCGTTCTGGTGGACCAGGCCTGAATTGTCGGGGTTTGTTCTTCCGGGTCTAAAACCAAAGCAATACCCCGGGTGCTTTCGGTGACTTTTTCTGCCTGATCCAGGGCATATTGTAGCAGGTGTTCAGCAGGTTCATCACTCGATAAACTCACCAATTCAAGGTGAAAATCCCGGATTATTTCCAGTCGTTTGCGCCGGGTGATGTCCTCCGCCAACCCCTCGATCAGGGTCTCACCATCTACCCGGGTGATATTGAGCGAGCGATCTCGAATCCAATGCCAGTTCCTGGAACTGTCCACTATCCGGTATTCAAGGTCAAAGGTATCTCCCGGGAGGATTTCATTCATTCGCCGGTTGATGTTTTTCTGATCCTCGGGATGGATTGAGTTGGTCCATCGAAAAGGTTCCCGGATAAAATCATCCGGCTGGTATCCCAGAATGTCTTTCACCCTCCGGGACCAAAACTTCGCCCCGGATTGATTGGAGTAAATATAATGAATGTTTGGAGACCCATCCACCAACCGGCGGTATTTCTCCTCACTTTCCCGAAGCTGCTGCTGGGCAGCCAGACGCTCGGTGACATCTTCCATCACCGCCAGAGAGCGAATGAGGTTTCCATCCTGATCCCATTCCCCAACAGCTGATATCAATATATCCAGGACCTGTCCTGATTTGGTGACAAATTGATAGTGGACATCCCGGGCCTGACCATTTTGAAAGAATTCCGGCAGTGCTACCTCTTCAGCATACTTGCGAGATTTCTCCGTCAGAAAGTCCGTCGAGTGTCGACCAATCACTTCTTCCCGATCGTAACCCATCACTTCTATCCAGTAATCCGTGACTTCCACCAGTTTTCCCTCGGCGTTGATGGAATGGAGCATGACCGGCGTTTTCCGGTACAAATCCCTGAATCTCTCCCTGCTGATCGCCAGGGCTTTTTCTGCTCGTTTCTGGGAGGTGATATCCTGACCGAATTCCACCATCCCAAGCACTTTCCCCTCTTCATCCTTAACCGGGAAACCTCTGATCCTCCAGTAGCGTCCATCCGGAGTAATTTGCTCTGTTTGCTGAGGTATTCCGGTTTCCCGGGCTTTTAAAACCGGGCAGTCTGAACAGGGGTGATCAGACTGGTGCCAGACCTCATGGCAGTACATTCCCACCAGCTGCCCAGGTTCCTTCCCGACCGATTCAGCCGCAGCACTGTTGGCCCAGATAATCCGTAAATCCGGTTTGTAGTAGGCGACCATCTCCGAGGTGGTGTTTAAGATCAGATCTTTTTGTTTTTCGCTTTCCTCCAGAGCCTGCTGGATTTTCATCCGATCAGTCACATCCCGCATATGGACCAGGATTGATTCCAGCTCCTCTTTGTTGTATGTATAGGCTGCAGAAGCCTCAATCCACCGGATCTGATCCTGGTTGTTAATGATCCTGAATGTAGATTGGTGCATTTCCAGTTGATTCTCAAGTGAGGATTGGATCGTCTGCTGCAGATCCGGCAAATCATCCGGGTGAATAATTTCAAATATATCCCGGTTCTGAAAATCATCCTGGTTATACCCGGTGATCCGCTCAGATGCCGGACTGAGATACTCCAGTTTAAAATCGGGATCAATCAAAGCAATAATATCCAGGGGGTTTTCCGCCAACATCCTGAATCTTTCTTCGCTTTTCAGGAGGTCTGTTTGAAGTTTTTCCAGCGCCTGCTCAGCCTGGACTCGCGCTGTAATCTCAAAGCTGATCGATCCTACCAACACGGATCCATCCGGTGTCCGAATCGGATATTTATCAGTCAGCCAGTAAGTCGGTCCTTCCGGTCCTGGAAATACGCTTTCTTCCCGGATCTCCTCCCCTTGCAGAACACGCTGATTTTCCTCGTGATACTGCTCCTGGAGTTCGGGCGGTGTGATTTGATCGGAATGTAAACCGATGATTTCCTGTGGTGTTTTTCCAATCTGAGCTGCAAACAGCTGGTTGACAAACAGGATCTGCTCATCTGCATCTTTGATGGAGACTGCGGCCGGCAGATGAGACATCAACCCCCGGCTTTGGTTGAGCCAGGACATACTCTCATTATCCAGTGGATCTCCCACTTGATTAACCGGAACCAGGATCCAGATAGTTACCAGGTCATTTTCCTGCTGCCCGGACAGAGAAGTTCCCCCACAGATAAACTCCAGAACACTGCCGTTTTGGTGATTAAAGCGGCACTGAAACCTGGTAGATCCGGGAGAATTCTTCAGCGCCCGAAACCTCTTTAACAAAGATTTCTTTTCATTTGAAGGAAGGAAAAATTTCAACTTTTGTCCCTGGACCTGATCAACCCGGTAACCCAGATAATCCAACCAGGTTGAATTAGTTTTCCGGATTACAAGATTAGAGTCGAGGAGCAGAACAGGAAAAGGCAAAACATTCAGTAAGCTGTCAGAATCCAGATTAAAATCCAGGGGTTCGACCATACCATCACTTCTCCACGAATAACATTATTCTAGCTGGCACCACTGATAACAAAAAAGTTTACCTCTAAACTCGCAGCTGTCAGCAGATATATAAGTCTGCCGGAAAAGCAGGAATTATCAATGATTTATTTGTTTCTGCTAATTATAACAAACCAGACTGATACAAAGTTCTCAAATAACTATCTTCCATTCCAGGCTGGATATCTAAAGAGAACTCAGCGGTTTATTTTTTGAACTGGATTTTCCCCCATAAACAAAAATGACATACCCCCGGAGGGATATGCCATCGTTGAATAAGGGATTGTTCCTGTAGTTAAGCAATGGCAGCATCCTGAACAAACGAAACCGACAATTATAAATACGGGGATTTTCTTCGATTCATCAATCCACAATCCACTTTCAACTGCTATTCAGCTGTTCCGACCTTTATTGATCCACAATCTTTTCCAATTTGGCTTTTTCCTTGGGCGTCATCAATTTCTGCAGATCCAGCAGGATCACCAGCCGGTCTTCCAGCTTGGCCACTCCGGTAATAAACCCTTCATTGATCGCTGTGCTCATATCCGGGAGAGGTTCAATCGCATCCTCCGATACCCGCAGCACCTCGGAGACCGCATCCACAATCATCCCCATCATCGTTCCATTCATCGACATCACAATGATCCGGGTATCTTTCCCTTTGACTGTTCCATTTTGACCGTTATCTCTGACCTTAAACCGCTTCCGCAGATCAACCACCGGCAGCACCTTCCCCCGCAGATTCGTCACGCCCTCCACAAAATCAGGAGCATGCGGCACCGAGGTAATCGGCTGCAGCTTGATGATACTCTCCACGGATGTGATCTCCAGACCATAATCCTCTTCCGAAAGTTCAAAGATCACATACTGTTGATCCAATGCCATATCACTGTTCCTTTCCTGAACCCCCGGCCCCAAACCTGCTCTGGAACCGGGGGAGTATCTCATTAACTTATTTGGCCTTGCCGTTTTTGGACTTCTCCAGCCAATCCAGCGCCTTGTGCTCCAGATCATCCAGCGTATTGACCACGGTGTGCGACAGCGCTTCCACCGTCTTCACGCCGGATGAGGCTGAGGAGGTATCTCCCTGATTGAACTTGGAGACAATCTGCGCTACTTCTTTGTGGAGCCGGATGTGCGGATCCTCCAGGCTGTCATACTCCTGCATGCCCTGGAAATCACGCCCCTGATCATAGTACCATTTCCCCAGCATACAGGTCTCATGCGATCCCACCTGGTCCACCGTCAGATGCTCCCGTCCCGCCAGCATATCATTCAACTTATCCACCCAGGATATGTGGGCCTGCTTGAACAAATCAATCTGGCTGATCAACGATTGACCTGCTCCCAACTTGAACTGGGAGACTGCCATCGTCAGATCCGTAGCCATATCCGCCAGGCTGTGCGCTGAGGCTGTGACCTCTTCTACCTGGGCATTCATCTCTTCTGCCGAGGCGCTCACTTCTTCCACCGCCGCGCTGTTTTCCTCGCTGATGCTGGTGATGGTCTCAATCGCTTCCGTCACCTCCGAGGAGTTGGCCGACATCTCTTCTGTCGCTGCCGTGTTCTCCTCCACCACCGCGGATACCGCGTCATTCGAGCTCACCAGCTCATCCGCCGAGGCACTCAGCTCTTCCGAGGCCGCCGCGATATTTTCTACCTGCTGGTTGACTTCCTCGGCCGCTGTCAGGATCTCCCGCAGTGCCTGCCCGGCTTCATTGGCCCCCTCCACGCCGTGATCCACTTCGGTCGCACTGCTCTCCATGGCTTTGACTGCTTCCGCCACGGTTTCCTGGATGTTCTTGATCAAATTCGCGATCTCGCTCGTCGCCGCCGTCGATTCTTCTGCCAGCTTGCGGACTTCATCCGCCACCACTGCGAACCCTTCTCCGTGCTCTCCAGCCCGGGCTGCCTCGATCGCTGCGTTCAGCGCCAACAGGTTGGTCTGCGAGGCAATATCGTCTATCGTTTCCACAATCACGCCTATCTCTTCCGACCGTTGGCCCATCTCCGCCACTTTCTCGGCCGAGAAATCGACCTGGTTCTTGATCACGCCCATCGCCTGCAGGTTGCTTTCTACCGTTTCCGAACCTTTCCGGGCCGTGTCCGCTGCCTGGGCAGAGACCCCTGCTCCCTGCTGGGCTGCTTCCGCCACATCCTGGATCACTTTGCTGATCTGGGCCGTGACATCGGCTGCTTTTCCGACCGCTTCAGCCTGTTCCTGCCCGCCTTTGGCCACCCCGTCAATCGCCCGCGCCATCTGGTCCACCGATTCCGCCGTCCGGGTTGTGCTTTCCGTTTGCTCCTGGGCTCCGTTGGCAATCTGCTGCACCGTGGTCGCGATCTGTTCCGTGGCCTGTCCGGCCTGTCCCGCCGCCGCCGAGAGCTGGTTGGAGGCTGCACCGACAGCGTTGGCACTGTCGGTCAGCTGACCGATCAGCTCCCGGAGATTGTCAATCATCTGCCGGAAAGCTTTCCCGAGCACATCCTTGTTGGATTTGGGTTCAATCTCTGCTGTGAGATCGCCGTCCGCCAGCATCTGGGCCGCTTCGGCCATCTCCTGGAAGTAGACGATCAAACGGTTGAAGGCCCGTCCGATCTCACCCAGCTCATCTTCCCGGATGTTGATTTGTTCAATCGCCCGGTGATCCATGTCCGCCAGTTCCGCGTCCCCGATCGACAGGGATTCTGCTCCCTGGGTGATGATCCCAATCGGATTGGCGATGCTGGTTGCAACAAAGAAGCCGATTGCCGCCACAGCTGCAGCTGCAATGGCAGCAGTTACAAAAATCAAATTGCGAATCTGATTGGCCGGAGCGCGCACCTCAGCCTGATCAATTTCAGACATCAAAGCCCAGGTGGTTCCATATACATTCACCGGGCCAAAGGAAGACAAAACCTCTCCGCCGGTGTAATCCGTGATCACTTCCTGCCCCTCTTCGCCTGTTAAAGCTTTCTTGGTAGCAGTTGAATCCACTCCATTTTCCTGTACTGTGCCTGCAAAAGATGCTGCCACGGTCCGGTTTTCTTGATCCAGATAGGAATCGGATCGCATTAAGTTATCCGGACCAACCAGGTAGGATTCCCCAGTCTCACCCATCCCTTCCCTGACAATCATAATCGAGTTAATGCCTTCCAGCGGCAGCTGGAGAGCGACAATCAATTCCACTTCTCCGTTATGAACCAGCGGTTCAGCAATAAAGGCTGCCGGCGCTCCGTTGCTGGGAGCATAAGGTTCAAAATCTGCAAATCCAAAACTGTGGGTGTCCAGCACTTCCCGGGTCAGATCACCCAGGTTGGAAGACGAATATTCGCCGTCCACCATATTCGTTCCATAGTCCGCTTCCTTGGCCACCGAGTAAAAAACATCGCCGCGTTCATTGATCAAAAACAGATCGAAGTAGCCGTATTTTTCCGTGTAGGCGGTGAAAAAGTCGTTTTCCCGGCCTTCCAGCTGGGTGACAATTGCCTCTTCGGCGTCCATCTTGGTAATGATGGCCCAATTTTTCCCTTCAATGTCCAGTGGTTCGTAAGCAACCATCACCGGCTTACCGGAGCTGTCGAGAAATAGTTCCTGGCCGGTTTCTCCAGCAAAGGCCCTGTTCCAGTACTCAATATTCTCAGAGGATAAATCATGGCCAACCACATAGCTGCCGTCACCCATGGTCAGCAGATCACTCCGGAAGGTTTGTCTCCCGTCCGTTTCCGCAGCGATCAGGTAGGTTTCCCCGGTCTCTCCTAAACCAGCCCGATCCTGGACAATACTATTGATCTTGTCCGGATTCATCTGCACGGCAAGGACACCAACCGTTCTACCGTCAGTGCTCTCCACTTTTCCGGCCATAAAAGCAGCCATCGCCCCTCCGGAAGGAGCATAGGAAGCATAATCAACAAAAGCTAAGTCTCCCCCCTCACTTTCCAGAGCCGCTTGATAGGCTTGAGCCAGGCCGGATTCGCTCAATTCTCCAACCACCAGGTTTTGACCCAGATCGGTTTCCCGGGCTACTGTGTAAAGCACATCCCCCGCTGCAGAAATCAGAAATACGTCACGGAGATGAAAACCTTGGTTGATTTCTTCAAATACCGGGCCGTACTGCTCTTCTACTGTTTGCCAGCGAGCACCTTGCATCCCGCCCCCTTCTTCGGCTCCCACAGCACCAGCAAAAGCCTGAAGGGCTTCCGCGGTTGTCGGATTATTTTTGATGCTGTGAACCATGCTGTGTTCGGTATCAAAATAATCATGGACTTGTTTGGCTTTCAAGGTCTGGACAGCAGCCAGTTCATCATATGCATTTTCCTGAAGTGTGGCGACAACCTCCACCAGCACATTGATATTTTCCTTGCGTTCATGGTAATAATCTTCAACCTCCAGCTTTTTGGTCTGATGAATTGCTTGCAGGTTGTTATAAGCCTGATCCATCAATGAATTCTGGGATCGAATCAGACTGAATACCGCCACCACAATCAGCGGTACCAATCCTACAGCTAGAAATAATCCGATCAGCTTGGGTTTCATCTTGATTTTGTTCAGCATGGTTGTCTCCTGTTAATTTGGATATATCTATTCCTTGAACATTATTATTAATAAAATGAATGAGATTTGAATACCTGCTTAATCGACCTTTTGTTAGACCTATCTCCTTTCATTATCGACCATCTCCCACCAGAGCTGAATTGATTTACCATAAATAATCAATAAAAAGGACATTAATTCATTTCCTGGCCAGATTCTTTCTTCCCGTGAATTTATTTAAACCGCAGGATTTCTATCGATCAACCGGATGGGTAATTTGTTCCAGTTTGGCTTTTTCCTTGGGCGTCATCAATTTCTGCAGATCCAGCAGGATCACCAGCCGGTCTTCCAGCTTGGCCACTCCGGTAATAAACCCTTCATTGATCGCTGTGCTCATATCCGGGAGAGGTTCAATCGCATCCTCCGATACCCGCAGCACCTCGGAGACCGCATCCACAATCATCCCCATCATCGTTCCATTCATCGACATCACAATGATCCGGGTATCTTTCCCTTTGACTGTTCCATTTTGACCGTTATCTCTGACCTTAAACCGCTTCCGCAGATCAACCACCGGCAGCACCTTCCCCCGCAGATTCGTCACGCCCTCCACAAAATCAGGAGCATGCGGCACCGAGGTAATCGGCTGCAGCTTGATGATACTCTCCACGGATGTGATCTCCAGACCATAATCCTCTTCCGAAAGTTCAAAGATCACATACTGTTGATCCAATGCCATATCACTGTTCCTTTCCTGAACCCCCGGCCCCAAACCTGCTCTGGAACCGGGGGAGTATCTCATTAACTTATTTGGCCTTGCCGTTTTTGGACTTCTCCAGCCAATCCAGCGCCTTGTGCTCCAGATCATCCAGCGTATTGACCACGGTGTGCGACAGCGCTTCCACCGTCTTCACGCCGGATGAGGCTGAGGAGGTATCTCCCTGATTGAACTTGGAGACAATCTGCGCTACTTCTTTGTGGAGCCGGATGTGCGGATCCTCCAGGCTGTCATACTCCTGCATGCCCTGGAAATCACGCCCCTGATCATAGTACCATTTCCCCAGCATACAGGTCTCATGCGATCCCACCTGGTCCACCGTCAGATGCTCCCGTCCCGCCAGCATATCATTCAACTTATCCACCCAGGATATGTGGGCCTGCTTGAACAAATCAATCTGGCTGATCAACGATTGACCTGCTCCCAACTTGAACTGGGAGACTGCCATCGTCAGATCCGTAGCCATATCCGCCAGGCTGTGCGCTGAGGCTGTGACCTCTTCTACCTGGGCATTCATCTCTTCTGCCGAGGCGCTCACTTCTTCCACCGCCGCGCTGTTTTCCTCGCTGATGCTGGTGATGGTCTCAATCGCTTCCGTCACCTCCGAGGAGTTGGCCGACATCTCTTCTGTCGCTGCCGTGTTCTCCTCCACCACCGCGGATACCGCGTCATTCGAGCTCACCAGCTCATCCGCCGAGGCACTCAGCTCTTCCGAGGCCGCCGCGATATTTTCTACCTGCTGGTTGACTTCCTCGGCCGCTGTCAGGATCTCCCGCAGTGCCTGCCCGGCTTCATTGGCCCCCTCCACGCCGTGATCCACTTCGGTCGCACTGCTCTCCATGGCTTTGACTGCTTCCGCCACGGTTTCCTGGATGTTCTTGATCAAATTCGCGATCTCGCTCGTCGCCGCCGTCGATTCTTCTGCCAGCTTGCGGACTTCATCCGCCACCACTGCGAACCCTTCTCCGTGCTCTCCAGCCCGGGCTGCCTCGATCGCTGCGTTCAGCGCCAACAGGTTGGTCTGCGAGGCAATATCGTCTATCGTTTCCACAATCACGCCTATCTCTTCCGACCGTTGGCCCATCTCCGCCACTTTCTCGGCCGAGAAATCGACCTGGTTCTTGATCACGCCCATCGCCTGCAGGTTGCTTTCTACCGTTTCCGAACCTTTCCGGGCCGTGTCCGCTGCCTGGGCAGAGACCCCTGCTCCCTGCTGGGCTGCTTCCGCCACATCCTGGATCACTTTGCTGATCTGGGCCGTGACATCGGCTGCTTTTCCGACCGCTTCAGCCTGTTCCTGCCCGCCTTTGGCCACCCCGTCAATCGCCCGCGCCATCTGGTCCACCGATTCCGCCGTCCGGGTTGTGCTTTCCGTTTGCTCCTGGGCTCCGTTGGCAATCTGCTGCACCGTGGTCGCGATCTGTTCCGTGGCCTGTCCGGCCTGTCCCGCCGCCGCCGAGAGCTGGTTGGAGGCTGCACCGACAGCGTTGGCACTGTCGGTCAGCTGACCGATCAGCTCCCGGAGATTGTCAATCATCTGCCGGAAAGCTTTCCCGAGCACATCCTTGTTGGATTTGGGTTCAATCTCTGCTGTGAGATCGCCGTCCGCCAGCATCTGGGCCGCTTCGGCCATCTCCTGGAAGTAAACGATCAATTCATTAAATGCTTTTCCAATCTCACCCAGCTCATCTTCCCGTTGATTGATAGCTTCAATTTGTTTTTGATCAATCCCTTCCAGGTGGATATCACCTTCAGATAAATACTTCGCGCCAGCCGTAATGGCTACAATTGGTTTTGCAATTTGGCGGGCGATCAACCAAACCAGAACCAGAGCAATCACCGCAGGGATTAGAGCAATACCAATCTCTTTCCACATGATGGAATTGGCATCTGCAATAATTAAATTTCGAGGGACGAGCAAATTTGCAGACCAGGGAGTGGTGGTTTCCCCGAAGAAAATCGGCTCGAAGATTTCCAGATTATCATCCATGATTTCTGAAACCGACTGACCCCCTGAGACCACTGCGAAATCTTCCTCAAAGTCAGCGTGTATTGCTGTAGCCGGTTCACCCACCAATTCGGGCTGACCGGTCACCCCCGCCAGAGTTCCATTATTGCTGATCAGGGCCAGGGTAGATTGCCCATCGTAGGCATTGATGCTGTCCGCAACTTCCTGTAAAAATTCCAGCCCCAGATCTACCCCCACGATTCCGAAGAACTCCCCATCAGCCATTACAGGAACCGTGAGGGAGGTCATCAACACATCCACTCCCTGAATAGGATAAAGAAACGGATCTTGAATGCATTCCTGTTTGGTATTTTTCGGGCAGAGATACCAATCCCCGATCCCTTCTGTTTCATAATCCACAAGCGGCTCCATGACAATCTCACCGCTGGCAGTTCGAGCCCAGTACGGGATTAAACGTCCCGTTTCGTCGTGACCGTTGGTATTTGCAAATTCCGCATCCTTTCCGTCAAATTTATCCGGTTCCCAGAGCGTATAGACCCCGAGAAACTGGGGGTTCTCTGCCAGAATTTGCTTCAACATACCATTGACCTGATCCCGGGTCAGCTGATTTTCCCCAGCGGCAACAGATGCCAGGGCATCTGCCATTGCCCTGGCAGAATCCATTGCGACATTGAGTTCACTCTTAATTACCTCAGCTTCTTTCTGAGCCAGTGCCACGGTGTACTCTTCTGCAGCCTGAACAGCTTCCTGGCGGGAAGTTATCGCAGAATATCCAATAATGATTCCGGCCATTACAACAATGCACAACCCAACCCAAAGTACAATTTTGAATTGAATTGAATTCCGGCCGAATCCGGTTGACTTCATGATTTTCCTTCCTTAAAATTTTTCACACAATATTTGGTTGATAAATTGAATTGAAATTCTCTGAATAAAATTAGCTCCGAAAAAATGTCAGAATTCCATATTTAACTCTGATCAACCCTGGGCTGTTGAGGAGTCTGTATTCTCTCTCCTTGCTTGACTACACTTGAGCTTTCTTTCAATGCCAGGTGGACAGTGATCATTCCGAGCTCGGTTTGAAGCGGTACAATCAGGCGGGGATAATCCAGCGTGGATAGTTTTGCGCCATCGCCCAGGATTAAAGCCGGCGGAGAAATATTTGTCTGGTAGCCGGCCCGGGCCAAACGAACACTGGCCTGCCCGACAATCACATTCCCCAGCTCCGAGATCCCGCTCTGGGCTAATTCATTGAACTCCTGAACCGGTTCACCCAGCATCCTCCCTACCACCTGTTTCGCAGTTTGATAATCCAGACTAAACAGCACGTTGCCTTCAACCTGTCCGATCATACTGATCAGGGAAGTGACATCCGCGGTAGTGTAAGAGCTGGTGGCCAAGCTGAGCTCACCACGATCAATCTCGGTTTGAACCTCTTTGGAGAGCACTTCATGAATGGCCTCTAAAAAGGGGTTTAAGATTTGTGCTTTCATGATGGTCTCCTTCTAGTTCTTAAGCTGGTTGGCTTGTTCCAGAGCAGCCTGATCCAGCTGGGCCGGGACAAAATTTCCGCCAGACTGGGGGTTGTTTTTATCATTGAGAGATAGATGGGCAGTGATCACTCCAACCTCAGACTCGAGGGGGACCACAATCCGGGTGAAATCCACAGTGGAAATCTGCACTCCCTGACCCACGATCACGGTAGGCGGGGATATATCCGTGTTAAATCCGGTCCGGGACAGCATCATCGTTGCCCTTCCGGAAATCACATTGGCCAGTTCGGCAATCCCGCTTTGGGCCAGATCATCAAACTCCTCAAATTTCTGATCAATCATCCGCGAAACTAACTGGAGTGCTGTGTCACATGAAAGGCTGTAGATCACCACTCCTTCAACTTCCCCGATCAGAGAAATTAAGACAGATACTTCCTGGGTCGTTAATCCGGAATGCTGCAGGGTAAGATCTCCCCTCTGGACGGCTGCTCCAGCTTCTGATCCAATCACTTCTTTGGCGGCTTCCACGAACGGGCTTAAAAATTTAACATCCATTTACAGGTCTCTCCAGGTTTAAACATGAATCTTCTTATAAACTGAACCGCCCACATTCCGGTAACCTAATTTTTGGGATTGGGGAATAATTTCGGTCCCACCCAAAAACAGAATTCCTTCCTCGTCAAGTGCCCGGTGAAATTTTGTATAAAGCTCCTCTTTAATCGGCCGGGTAAAGTAAATCACCACGTTTCGGCAAACAATCAAATCGAAACTGGTCTCAAATCGATCCGAGAGTAAATCCTGTTCTTGAAACCGGATGGTGTTCCGCAGTTTTTCTTTCACAAAATAATGTTTTCCGTTCTGTTGAAAATATTTCTTAAGATCAACCGGGGAGATGTTTTTGACATCATCCACTGAATAAGGACCACCCGCCCGGGCCGTCTTCAACGCACCTCGATCAAAATCGGTTGCCAGAATTTCATGCTTGCGGTGGGGCGAAACACGATCCATCAGCACCGCCAAGGTGTACGGCTCCGCGCCAATTGAGCATCCCGCACTCCAAATTTTCAGTCCTTGATCCGGACCTGCAGAGCCATTTTTGAGCCTCAGCAGCAGCAGCGGCATAACATCTTTTTCGAGGGTTTCCCAGCGATCAGGATCCCGGAAAAAGGAGGTGACATTGATGGTCAGATAATCCCGGAAACGCTGTTCTTCTTCAGGATCCGATTGAACTAATTGAAAATAATCCGGCCAGCTGGTTAAACTGGACCGCCTCAACCAGGCATTCAGCCGCCGCAGCATTTGTTTTTCTTTGTAGCGGTTGATATCAATACTGTACTGGGATTTGATAAAGTGTTTGACCTGCTCAAATATTTCCGGATCCATGGTCCCAACTCCTGGTTATTTTTTTCCCTCCAGGATTCTTTGGCCTAGGACCTGGTCTAGATCCAGAACCAGCACAAGATCCTGATCGGATTTTCCAATCGCGTGTAAATAGGTGGTGTCAATACTGCTGATCACATCAGAGGGTTCTTCCAGATGTCCCGGTGGAAAATATTCAATCCCATTGACATTGTCCACTACCAGACAAATTGGTTCGTTCCGTTTTTCCGCCACCACAAAACGGGTGTTTTCGCTGTATTCAAGCTCTGGAAGCCCCAGCCGGGATCGGAGGTCAATCACCGGGACAATCTCTCCCCGCAGGTTGGTCAAGCCGATCAAATAATCCGGCATATGGGGCACTGGAAAAATGTCCTGGGGTTTTACCAGAGTCCGGATGCTGTAAATATCAATCCCGAAATCTTCATTTTCCAGGGTGAAAACTACCACCCGCTCACCGGCTTCAAACTCCAGTGAAAAACTCTGCTTTCCATCTTCCTCAGCCGGGTCTGACTCTGATCCAGCTGCTTTCTTTTCAGGCTGCTGATCCGGACCGACTGGATCTTGATCCCCACCCCCCGGGTGGGAACGCTCCTGACCGGCTGATTGTTTGGATGATGCTTTCTCAGTTTTCGTCTCCGAAGCCGCCGGCTCCTCTTTGGTTTCTATCTCTCTTCGAACAGGTTGATTCTGCTTTTCTGAAGCTTTCTGTTCAGGTTTGACTTCTTCAGGGAGCGGCTCCTTTTCAGGAATTAATTCTTGATCAAGCTCAGGAGCTGATCCAGGCAGCTGACCAAATAAACCTTCCAGACTGTCTTTCAGCTTGTCATTTTTTCTACTCATGGTTTTACCTCTTGAATTAATTCTTTAGCAAGTGCGCGGTATTCCTGACTGGCCCTTGTATCGGGATCGTAAATAATAATCGGCTCACCCGGAGCCGGACACTCCCGTAAATTTGTATCAATATGAACTCTGGTTTCCAGGAGCATATCTGAATAATTCTGCTCCAATTTCTCCAGTACAATCCGGTGAATGCGGTTTCTGGTATCCAGCATGGTTACCAGAATGTGATAATCCACTTTCTGTCCAGTCCGGGATTGAATAAAATCCGCAATTTGCAGCAGGCGGCTCAAGCCCCTGGCAGCAAGATATTCACACTGGACGGGAATTAAAATCCGGTCGGCTGCCATTAAGGCAATAATGGTCATTGCCCCAAAAGAAGGAGGGCAGTCCAACAAAATGAAATCATAGGTATCCAGCCAGGGCTGGAGCATCACCCGCAGGGTTTCTTCGTAGCTTCCCCTTTCGTACAGCTTGCGCTCGACCCGGGAAAGGCGTAAATCTGCCGGCAGAATATGAAGTCCTTCCTGAACAGTTTTTCTCCGGTAAGCGCCATTTTGTTTTCCATCAAATAAATCCACGATGGTATGATCGAGGGCGGCAGGATCCATTCCAGCTGCCAGGGTCAGATTTGCCTGAGAATCCAGATCCACAATCAGGGTCTGGTACCCGAGTTCCACCAGGCAGGCCCCCAGGGACATCGTGGTGGTAGTTTTCGCCACGCCTCCCTTTTGATTGCTGACTGCAATGACTTCAGCTGGCATAAATCCTCCTTCCAGGCATTAGAAAAACCAGTTCCCCGGGATTTGGATATTGTATGATTTGAAGATTCTCAACGATCATTTCTGAACCTTTACTTTACAAGAGTTGCAATGCTTGTGTGATTTGTGATCCGATCTCAGGAAGGGGCAGGATAAAATCCGCGGCTTTCGCTTCTTCCACGCTGCGGGGCATCCCCCACACCACACAGGTAGAACGATCTTCAGCAATCACCTTTCCTCCAGCTGCCTGGATGGATAAAGCTCCATCCCGGCCATCTTTCCCCATTCCCGTCAGCACCACACCGAGGACCGCCTTTTCAAAATATTTGGCGGCGCTGCTCATTGTGGCATCCACAGCAGGACGCACACCGTGGATTTTCGGTCCATTTGTGAGAGTTACTTTTCTCTGATTAATCAATTCCAGATGATATCCACCTGGAGCCAGCAAAGCCTGCCCTCTTAATAACGGATCTCCATGAGCGGCTTCTTTAACAAAAACATCCGAGATCTGATTGAGGCGTTCCGCCAGCGGTTTCGTGAACCCTTCAGGCATATGCTGGACCACCAGGTAAGCCGCATCGGTCTCATTCGGCAGCATTGGGATCAGGGTGCTCAAAGCCCGGGGTCCGCCTGTAGAAGACCCAATCACCACCAATTTTTCCGGCCTTTCCAAACCTTCAGCCAGCTGAATTCTGGCAGCTGTCCGGGGGGGTGATTTCAATTTTTTACCGCGAAGCATTTTTCCTTCAATAGCCGCTGCTCCCCTGATTTTGGGAACCAGCTCTTCCATAACTTCGGCAATATTTGCCTTGGTGGAAGGTTTGGGGATGAAATCAATCGCTCCCAGAGTCAGGGCCTGGATGGTTTCATCCGCACCTTCCCTGGTCAAAGAGCTGAGCATTATCACCGGCCGGGGATCACTCTCCATAATCTTTTCCAGCGTCTGCAGCCCATCCAAGCGGGGCATGATCACATCCAGAATGACCACATCTGGATCCAATTCAGGGATCACCTCCAGAGCCTGCTGTCCATTCCGAGCCTGTCCAACGACCTCCAGATCCTCTACTAAATTGAGGTGTTTGGCAAGCACTACCCGCGCAAAGGTGGAATCATCCACCAGGACTATCCGAATGGTTTTTTTTGCAGCCATCAGCGTTCCTCGGTCTGTTATGGATCTCTCCGGCGAATCAATAGTGAGCCATCAGCAGAACTTGGCAATGGTTCCCAAAACACGTTCTTTTTCAAACGGTTTGACGATGAAATCCTTGGCTCCTAGCTTGATAGCTTCCAGGACGATCGATTCCTGTCCCAGAGCGGTCAGCATGACTACTTTAGAGTCCGGATCCAATCCCCGGATTTCACGGAGGGCTTCCATCCCATCCATTTCCGGCATGGTGATATCCATCAGGACAATGTCAGGCTGGTAGGATTGATAAGTTTGAACAGCTTCAACCCCATTGGATGCTTCCTGGTACTCATGTCCTTCACCATTAAGCATTTTTGTGATCCGCACCCGCAAAAACTGGGCATCGTCCACAACCAAAACTTTTGCCATCTTAAATTCCTCCATTAATTAGGTCGCGTTCAGGTTTACCCATCGAACGGACTGTTGTTCTTCCATCGGCAACATACAGGCGCATGGTGCGTCCAATATTGCCTCCTACTTCCTGGGCCTGAAGACGAATCCGCAGGGCAGAAAACATTTCCCGGGCAGTAGTAATATTTCGTTCTCCAATATTGAAGGTGCCTTCATGGCCGGGTGCGGTCAGCAGGTTTGCACCTCCAACCATGTGAACTTTTAACCGCCTCTTCTCAGCACCTTCTTCTTCCAGTATTGAGATCAATTTTTCGATCCCTGTATTGACATACTTGGGTGAATGATTGTGCTCCGGTTTCCCCTCCGGCAGGACTGCATGCAGCAGCCCCGCTGTCTGTGTCTGGGGATCATACATCCCAACTCCTACACAGGAACCCAGGCCGTAAATCGTCAGTACATCATCAGGATTCTGACTGATTTTGATTTCACCCAGACCAACCGGTATTGTTCCCATGGTCAACTCTACCCGTTTTCACTCATGATCAGCTCCAGGGCCTCGGGGGAAGATATGGCCCGGAAGTTAATACGCATATCCTGATTTTCCCGGACAAACGTGGTTTCAAATGTCAGTACATCTCCGCTGATGCATCCAGTTTTGGCCAGAATAATGGTCAAAATGGAACCCAGCATATCAATCATCACCGCCGGGGTTGAAGGCCGGATGGTTTTTCCGGTTATTTCAGCAATGGCATTAAAAAACCGGGTGCCGGTGATGTTAGCCATCTCCGAGAGTGCGGAATTCCCCAAATCATCGATCTCGCTTACTGTTCCAGGATCATGTCCTAGGAGCTGCTCGGTGATTTGAATTGCCTCGGCAAAGGGCAAAATCAGCATGACATGAATTGGAATATCGTCCTGTGCTTCAATATAAATTCCGACAATCTCTGTTTCTGGCCCTCCAAATTCGTCCATCAGGGTTGAAAAATCCTGGGTTTGAAAGGCAGGATCAGTAATCTGAATTTCCTCTCCTAAGAGCCAGGAAATCCCATCAGCAGCCTGCCTACTGCCGCGGCTGGAGATTTCTTTGAGTAGTTCCTGTTTACTGAGTTTCAATTCCTTATTTGCCACACAAATTCTCCTTACAAAATTTCGGCTGCTGTTCTACTTTCCATCTCGGCTGAGAATCATCTTGATCAAATTGACCACATCGAGAATGAGGGCGATCTGCCCATCTCCCAGAATAGCTCCTCCTGATAAACCGGGAACTTTTCCTGAAAGGATTCCCAGGGATTTGAGCATAACTTCCTCTTCCCGGAGAAAATCATCCACAACCAATCCCACCTGGGATGTTCCCAACCGTACAGCGACAATGTTTTCATACTTTTTGGGTGCGGGATCTTTGCTGAACTGTAGGGTTTCTGACAGAAAAGCCAGGGGGAGCGGTCGTCCTCTCAGCATGATGATTGGCTCACCGTCCACCAGCTGCACATCATCCAAAGGTACGCGCAGGGTTTCAGTCACTGCAGCCAGCGGTATCGCCAGCACACTCCTGCCCACGGTCACCAGCAGGGTGGGAATCACTGCTAGATTGAGGGGCAGCATAATTTCTACCTGCATCCCATCTCCCGGCCAGTTCGAGACCGAAATGGAGCCGTTCAAGTTCTCTATGTTGGTGCGGACGATGTCCATCCCGACACCCCGGCCGGAAATCTCATTGACGGATTTTGCCGTCGACACACCCGATTCAAATATTAAATAAAGAGCTTCTTCATCTGAGATCAAATCGGCTTCCGCCGAGCTTAGATTGCCCTTCCGGATCGCTTTTTGTTTGACTTTTTCAACATCCACACCCTGGCCATCATCCCGGACAGTGATGATAATTTGCCCCCGCTCATGCCGGGCAGAGAGATTTACTGTCCCAATCTCTGGCTTGCCAAGTTCTTTCCGGATGTCCGGCGTTTCTATTCCATGTCCAACAGCATTGCGGATCAGGTGAATAATTGGATCAGATATCGCTTCCACCACAGAGCGGTCCAGGTCTGTTTCCTGCCCATCCATGGTCAGTTTGACTTTTTTCCCTTCCTGGCGGGCGATATCCCGGACCATGCGGGGAAATTTTTTAAACACATTGGCAATCGGCAGCATCCGCAGCCCCATCACATCATTCTGAAGCTGATCAATGATCCTACCTAAATGAGAGATAGTCTCTCCCAAGATTTTCAGCTCCCGGCTATCGCGGTACTTGCGGTCAAGGGTTGTGTTTAATTGATAAAGGCGGTTGCGGTCGGTGATTAATTCCCCAACCTCATTCATTAATGTATCCAGCCTCTCCACGCTGGTCCGGACTGTTTGATCTTCCGCCCGGATCCGCTTTTTCTGGTCCAGAGAAGCTTCCAGGTTCTTCATATTGCTGCGCAGATCCTGGGTCATGGCCAGCAGGGCCCGATCCAGGTTCTCCTGGCTGAGCAAGCCTTCATCCACTAAAATTCTGCCCAGCAGTCGATCCTCACCCGGCTGATTCTGAATACTGAGAGCCAGATCCATATCATCCATGGTGATAAACTCATTTTCAATCAAATAATCACCCAGGCGATGCGGCTGGTCCTGCTCCTCTTCCAATTCCTGCTTACCAACAGCAGGTAGGGCTGTTTCTTCTGCTTCCGGATCCACAATCTGGCAGTACCACAAATCGGGGATATCCATGATTTCACTTAAGAGCACTTCAGGGGCTTGATCGGAAACCACTTCCAGGCTGAAGCTTTCCACCCGCTTGGCTTTTTCAATTTCTGCCCGGGAGGGCTCCGAATCAACTACTTCACCATGCGCTTCCAGAGCCATGATGGCTTGCAGGACGCGGGCTGCCGGGGCATAACTATCAGGATCGACTTCACCGGTGAGTGTGACCGGGCCAGACTCCGGGGAAGCTGCTGACTTTTCCGGTGATGCTTCTCCCTCCATCCGGCCGTTGGACTGGGCAAATAGTCTGAAGCGATCCACCACCGGAGAAATATTTACAGATTGGTCTGTGTTGCCTGCGATCTGATCCAGCATCAGCCAGACACTATCAGCCGCATCCAGGCAGAGATCAATCAACTGGGGAGAAACCTGCATGACCTGCTTCCGGACGTCATCCAGGGAATTTTCCAGCTCATGGGTCAGGGCAACCATGGATTGATGGTCAATCATTCCAGCGGACCCTTTTAAGGTATGGGCAGCCCGGAATATTTCCTGGACAATTTGATCCTGGGTACCCTCCTGCTCCATCGTGACCAGACCGCTTTCCAGGATTTGGAGCTGTTCTTTGGATTCCGCCAGGAAAATATCCAGTTCTTCCTTATCCAGGTCAATTATGTTCATCATAGATTCCATCCAATAGATCACAAATTCCCACGATTCCGTGGGACCGAGAGTTTGCCATCAGAGCCATGCTAGCATTTCAACCTGTGCTGTTCCATAAATCAATCGTAAATAACCCGCAAACTTCCCATAAATCTAACCCCGGCCCAATCGGTCCTCCCTTCCAGAAAGAACCATCCCGGCTGCCATCAAACTGCCCGAAACGAGTGCGGATCGATAGGCTGCCCGTTGCAGCGGATTTCATAATGCAAATGGGGGCCGGTCGAATTTCCAGTATTCCCACTTAACCCCAGGATCTGTCCTGCCCGGATCCGGTCTCCAACCTGAAGAGGCGTGGACGAGAGGTGAGCGAAATAAACCTGATAGGGCCCATTTTCAATCACCACATAATTTCCATAGCCATCCGGATCATATCCAACCGTTTTGACCTGCCCATCAAGGGTGGACTGAATTGGGGTCCCAACCACAACCGAATAATCAAATGCCATATGGCCGGAATGAGCTCCCTGACTGATCGGCCCATCAACCGGACGGCCCCGCGGTACGTTTTGGGGCTGGCTGTTTCCAGCATAGTTACCGTATAGGTTGTTTACCGCATAGCCATATTCTGTCTGGGATAGATCCGGAAAATTCGTCCATTCTGACGGCACCGGCTGAACCGAATTGGATAGCATCGTGCTGAAAAGCAAGGACATCATATCCGGCATAAATAAGGAGCTGAGGCTGGATGATTCTCCCCATCCTGTTGAGCCCATCCCACCCATCAAGACGTTCTGAAGCAGGGATAAGAAATTATTATCAGAGCTTGAGTCCAGGGTTGGTGAGAGGTTTCCAGATGAGGTATCTGGAACATTCGTAAATTGAATTTGTTGGTAAGGCGTGATATCTGACATGCGTTCATTCTAGAGAATAAGTGCCTTGAAGTCCGTAAAGTTTAAATAAAAGGCAGGTAAGGATTACAAAAAAATAATCGTCTTTTACTCTTCTTTTACGCAGCTTTTCCCCGCTCTTTACTGAGTTCAACCCATTACTAATGTAAAGTAGGAGGGAAGGCTGGAGTCTAGGAAAGCATCCAGCTGAATCGAAAAATACCAGATTGGAAAGAGAGCGATTTATGACAAACACCAATATTGCCTCAATACTGCAGGATGCCGATCAAGCCGCCTTGAGTGAAGATTGGGAACAGGTTTCCGCCTTACTGAAATCGGTGCTGGATGAAGATCCGAAACATTCCGACGCTTTAACCGGAATGGGGATCACGAAGATCCATCAGGAAGATCTCCAGGCGGCTGTGAATCATTTCCAGCAGGTAGTCAAACTGAAGCCCAATTCCGCGGAAGCATATAACAACTTAGGTGTGGCTTACAGTCTGCAGACCAATTGGGATCAGGCTGAAGCAGCTTATCAGCACGCACTCGACCTGCGCCCGGAAGATCTGCAAGCCTGGAAAAATTTAGCGGATGTTTACCTGCAGCAGAGCGACCGTCTGCTGGAGGGGGTTCAAATCCTGGCAGCTGTGATCAAGAAAAACCCCCGGGATAAAGAAGCCTTAAGTATGATGGCAAACTGCTACGAAGAAATCAATGATCTGAACTCGGCAGCTTTTCTCTACGAGGAAATCCTGGAGCTGGATCCGGAAAACCTGCACGCAAAAGACCGTCTTAAACTGGTGGGGTCCCGGCGCTCAGAGACAAATCAGATTGCCAGGCCGGAACATGCCGCGAAACTGGCCGCCCTCAAAAACCTTACGGGAGGCAACGGGAAGGCTCACCGGGCTGAAAGGCGAAAGACCGAATCCGCAGCATTCTTTGGGCCCAACACCTTTGCCTTTAAACGGCGGATGAACACCCCGGCCCGCGGCCTGGCCGCTGCCGGCTGGGATATCAAACTATCAACCGAACTTACAGATCAGGATCTGGACCGCTACCAGGTGATGATCTTCAGCCGCCCTCATCAATCCCCGGACTTGATGAACAATCTGCGGAGAGCAATTCAATCCGATCAAAATGTGATTATCGATCTGGACGCTGATTTTGCACAGATACCGGAAACACATCCGGAGTATGAGCTGCTGGGCCCGGGCAGCCCCGAGAGCCTGGAGCGCCTGGAAGAAGTCCTGGATCTTGGCTGCAATTTTTCCTTTCCAGGTGCTGAGCTGGTAGAAAAATATCAGGACCGGATTGAAAACTGGATGGTGATACCCACCGGATGGCACCGAGAGGATTCAACCTGGGATGCTCCCACTCCAGAGCGGAGCACTTTCAATCTCGGCTTGATCAGCACTCACCTGCACCTGAAGATCTGTCCGGAATTCCAGGAACAGATCACAAAAGCGGTTGTCGAAATCCCGGAAGCTCTGCTGGTTGCTGCGGGAGATCATCAACTTCTGGCTGAATTTTCGGATCTGCCAGAGGATAAAAAAATGTTCATTCCTCTGGGAAGCCTAGAGAATTATCCATATACCTACACCCATTTTGATCTGCTACTAGTACCCGGGAGCAAGCATTCTTTCTATCAATCCCAATCAGATTTAGCAGTGCTGGAAGCAGGGATCAGAAAGATCCCCTGGCTGGCGGATCCCCGTCCCAGTTTTAAAAACTGGGACGTCGGCGGTGTTTTGATCGAAAACCAGGAATGGTATTCAGCCGTGATGGATTTGTACCAAAATCCCCAGAAACGCATAAGGCTGGGATCCAAGGGGTATGAAAAAGCCAAGCAACGGGACTCGTATCTGATCCAGCAGCTCTGGCGGTCCTATATTAAGGAGATCAAAGAATGAGCCAGGGGAAAATCCTGATCGATGGGGTGATCTTTCAGCTGCAGCACGGCAAGCCCGGCGGGATCAGCCGGGTCTGGCAGAATCACCTGACAAACCTGAGTCGGTCCGATCTCAAGGATCGGATCCTTCTTCTCGATCGGGCCAATACATTGCCCGAGTTTCAAGGACTTTCAAGGAAATCAATCAATCCATACCATCCTTTGGCATTTGAAGCGGATTCACTTTACTTACAGGATTTGATGGATGCAGAAGAAGGGGATTTGATGATCTCCACTTACTTTACATTTCCTGAAAACTCTCCAGCGATGATCATGCTGCATGATATGACGCCCGAGATTATGGGCCTGGATTTGAATCATCCAGAGTGGCGGGCAAAAGCACTGGCTATTGATAAAGCCTGCGGATATCTTGCTGTTTCAAACTCCACCAAGCAGGATTTTCAGAAACTCTATCCCCGGCAGCAGAAGAAACCAATCTGGGTCGTTTCAAATGCAGCCTCACATATTTTTCACAAACAAAGCAAAAAAGCTGTACAGAGTTTTAAGGATAAGTTTCAGATAAAAAAACCTTACTTTCTGCTGGTAGGCAGAAGGGATGGATATAAAAACGCCCAAATTTTTTTTCGGGCTTTCTCTCTGCTGGAAAACAAAAATGAATATGAAGTTTTCTGCACCGGAGGAAATCCGCAGCTCGAGAACAATTTAAGAAATCTTATAGGAGATGCTCGCTGTCAGGTTCAAAGAATCACAGACCAGGAGCTGGCTTTAGCTTACGCAGGCGCAGTTTGCCTGGTCTATCCTTCCTTGTATGAAGGATTTGGACTTCCTATCCTGGAAGCTCAGCAGTGCAGCTGTCCAGTGATCACCTACAACAACTCTTCTCTGGCTGAGGTCGCTGGAGCGGGAGCTATTTATGTCCCACCTCACGACACAAAATGCCTTCATGATTCCTTACTAAAAGTTCAGCAATCAGAGATCCGGGAAGAATTAATTCTAACCGGTTTAGAAAATTCCAGACGGTACAGCTGGACAGAAAACACCCAGCTATTAGAGGAAGCCATTCATCACATCTTTGGCAAGCTGCCGACAATTCCCAGAAACCCCAGTGCTCCCCTCAATGCAGGAATCAGGGTGGCATATGATCTTTCACGAGAATCAAATGGTAAAGAGATATCTCGCTACTTCAAAGAAACGATCCAGATGATCACCTCGAAAAGACTCACTATTGACTTCCAACCACTGCTGCCACTGGAAGATCAGATCAAACAGCTGGCAACGCCACGCCTGGTTCGTAGATTAGAAAAAATCATCCAGAGTAACTCAAGTGATGGTTTTATCCACTACTGGTTGGGTTTGATCTCATCCCATCAAGGCAGTTATTCTCAAGCGCTTGATCATTACATTCAAGCAATTGAGAATGATATCAACAGTGCTCGTATCAATTTTTTGGCGGCAGAATTAGCTCACTTTTTGAAGGAATGGAACCTGGCCAGTCAGCTCTGGAGTTCACTGGCTTCGACTTTCCCTCAATATTCTCATGCGCAGGATATGCTGAAATCTGTGCAGGAAAGAGAGCCTTACCAGCCTGATTTTGTATTAAAGGAACAGGAGTCATCCGATACCCTCTCGCCAGAAATTGTCCTTCATGAGATGTTAGAATCCTCGGATATCAACCTGGCTGTAGAACGATACGAACCTCATTTCTCACGGGCTTTAGTTAAGCTGATCGAATCCAATGCCCAACAGGCGCAAAACCAGGGACAGATCGAACTTGCCCAGGGCCTGGAAACACTCGTGGAGATCGTGAATGACACAATCGACTCCAGACCTGAAATGATCTAAAACCCAAATGCGGGGAAGTTTATGAATATTGTTTTCGTCTATGCGGATAACAAAGCGGAATGGAACAGCAGCGAGTGGCGCTGTGTGATCCCCGCCAAAGCAATTGACCAGCACCCGGATCATCAAGCCCGGCTGCTGGCGATCGCCGATTTTACAAACGGCACATCTCAAGCCCATGAACTTTGTACTGCAGCGGATGTGATCGTGGTGGAGCGGAATCTGTTTGGCCCGGTCTTAACGGCGATTATACACTGGAAAGCCCAGGGGAAGGGTGTGATTGTAACTTTTGATGATGCCTATCACCTCCTGCCGGAAGACAACCTCAGCCATGACTTCTGGATCAAAGGGATCGCCCGAAAGCAGAGAAACGGAAAAGTAGTCCAGGAAAAAATTGATCCGCCCCCGATTACCCAGTTTAAATGGGGCCTGCGGATGGTGGACGGGGCTGTGGTGGCCTCCCAGAAGCTGGTGGAAGACTGGATGGATTACACAGATGTCCGTCATCTGCCCATGTTCCTGGATTTCAACCGCTATCAAAAACTCTCTGAACAGCAATCAGATGATGTTGTAATTGGCTGGAGCGGGAGCCTGTCCCACCTGCACAGCTTTTCGGGTGGAATCCTAATAGCCCTGGAAAGAGTAGCCCGGTCCCGACGGCAGGTGCGGATAAAAATCGGCAACGACCGCAGGATTTACGACAAGCTAAAGATCCCAAAAAAACAGAAAGCACTCACTCCCTGGGTTCCGTATGAAGAATGGCCGGAAGTTCTGGCCAGCTATGATATCGGATTGGCGCCGATGGAAGGCGAATTTGACGCCCGCCGGAGCTGGGTGAAAGTACTTGAGTACATGGCCGTAAAGATTCCCTGGGTGGCCAGTAAGTGTCCGGCTTATGAATCCCTGGAAGAATACGGGGGGCTGGTTGTAAACACCCCCGAAGCCTGGGAATCCATCCTCCTGGAGATGGTGGATAAAATCGAGGTTTATCACAAAAAAGCAGCCGGAACTCCCTATCAATTTGCTCGAAGCCAATCTGCAGATCAGAATGTTCAAAAAATTATCGGAATGTTTTCGGAGATCACAGGGAGAAAAAGCAGCGGATCCAGCCCATCTTCTTCCAGACTTTATCCTTCCCAATTCAAGCAGGAAAAGATCCCATCAATGCGATTCAATCATGCTTTACAGGGAAAAATCACAGATGATCAGGAGGCTCTCGAATTAGTTGCAGGTGGAGGAATTATCGTAGATGTCGGTGCTGGCTATGGTGGGAAAACATTGAATTATTTAAAGGTATCGGACCCATCCAATATCTATGCATTTGAGCCTCTTCCCCATAATATCGCCCTGCTGCAGGAAAATGTTCAGGAAGAGATCAACTTCTTTCCCTATGCCTGTGGAGAAGAAGAGAAGCTGGTTTCCTTTGAGGTCCCGAACATCCCACCAATCTCGGGGAGATTGGACCGCAATGGTATCCGAGCGGACTACATTGGCTCCGGACGCGTCCTTGATCCTGGCTTACTGGGGGAGCAAGCTGGATACACTATCAAACAAACTCCAAGTAAAATAGGTCAAAACCAATCGATCATTAAGGTCCCACAGGTTCGATTGGATTCAATTCTTCCCCCGGGTGAGATTAAGCTGTTGAAAGTCGATGTCCAGGGGTACGAGGAGAATGTTCTTCGTGGTCTCGGTGACCGGCTTGAGGATGTGGCGATTGCCTATATTGAGTACGAACCGCAGCGGAAAGGTGCCGCCCAGTACCTCCTGGATCATGGCTTTGAACTTTACGATGGAAAATATATAGTATTTGGACCTCCCAAACAAGAGCAGTATTTAAAACAGGTTGGGTTTACCAACATCTATGGTTTTCGGAACTCCGCTGGAAAATACCGGTACGACTGTTCTATCCGCAGGCAACTATTCGACAAGGATCTTTTCAATCTGTCTCTTCGGGAAGGTTTTTTCGTCAACGAGACGGATCTGATCTGCATTAATAAAAAGGTGAATATCACGGTATAAATGGATTCTTCTTCAATCAAGCAGGTTTCTGTCCCGGAACTTTTGCGGATGAAGTCCATAGGGAAAATACTAACAAAGCTCTGAAGAAGCAAGGGACACTAGCAAACAAATTCGGATTGGAATACTTCTTATAAAACAGGACCAAGATGACTGCTGCAGAAAAAATGTTCAGTGCCTGTATGGCGGATCTGAACCCTGGTACTCAATATGAACAATAAATGGAAACCAAACTTCCTGGGAATTGGCGCAGCCAAAGCAGGTACTACCTCGCTGGCAAATAATCTATCCTGCCATCCGGAGATCAATTTTCCCAGAAACAGCCAAAAAGAACTTCATTTCTTTGATGAATTATTCCAGAAGCAATCCAAGGAATGGTACTTTAAACAATTTGATCAAAACAAAGCAGTTGGGGAGTTTACACCAAGCTATTTATATGTACCCGAATGCCGTGATCGAATTTACAAAACACTTGGACAGAACCTAAAATTTATTGTTGCACTTCGAAACCCTGTGGATCGAGCCTATTCGCATTACTGTCATGCCGTAAATACCTGGAATGACCCAAAATACCGCCAACTGAATTACCCAATAGAAGAAATGGAATTTTTGGAAGCTGTTGCATCAGAGTCCCTGCGGCTGGCAAGTGGGCGCTTTCATATCCGGCATCTTAGTTACTTTTCAAAGGGTCTATATGCCAGGCAGCTGAAGTGGTATTTTAAACAATTCCCGAGAGAAAATTTTTATATCTATTTACTCGAGAAATATGCTGAGGACCCTGAAAGTATTTTAAAAGAAATCTGTAAATTCATAGCTGTAGATCCTGAATTCAATTTTGTTCACCCTCAGCAAAAAGCGAACTCCCAGGCAAATCAAGATCTTGATCCTCGAATAAAAAAGGAGCTTTTCACCCGCTATTTACCTTCGATTATCGAGTTGGAGGAACTCCTTGATCTTGATCTGTCCCAATGGAAAACAGAAGGTTTTCAAGAATCTGGCAACTTCCGGGTAACTAAAAATTCGGACCTCGCTTTAGAACTGAAAAATCCAATTTTCATAGTTGGATCCCCTCGCTCCGGGACTACTTTGCTCCAGTGTATGCTTAACGTCAGCAAAACAACTTTTTCCTTACCTGAAACCCATTATTTCTGTACCATCCTATCCGAACTGGGTCTTAAATCAAATGATTCCATCTCATCAGAAAACATCCAAAAAATCATATGTCTTCTGCATGAGAAAATGGATTTTGAATTTCCGGAAGATCAAATCGAAAAGATAATGGAACTGGCTGCCAGTAACCAATTATCGACGAGGGATCTATTTATAAGACTGGTCAACAGCTACAGACCCGACACCGACCTCGAAAAAATAGTGCGTCTAATAGAAAAGACACCCTATCATGTCTTTTATTTGCAGGATATCCTGGAGTTATTTCCTGAAGCAAAATTTATCCACCTTGTGCGTGATCCAAGGGATGTGGTCAGTTCCAGATTGAACATGCCCACAGCTTCCCATCAATCGGAAAAGATATACGCCCAGGATTGGTCCCGATCTGTGAAGTCCGCTAATGATTTTTATACCAGGAACCCGGATAAATTATTCACCCTTCGATACGAAGATCTGGTTGAACAGCCCGGGATCTTTTTAGAGCGCATCTGCAGCTTCCTGGATGTAACATACCAGGCTGAGATGCAGACTGATTTTTCCAGCCAATACCAGACCTGCACAATAGCCGAAAAGGAAACCTGGAAAAAAGAAGTCAAAACAGGTCAGATCCATAATAAAAGTGGGATCTGGAAACAAAGGATCACCCCCGAATTGGCTCAAGAAATCACAGCCATCACCAAAGATGAGATGAGAGCACTAGGATATTCAACTTCCGAGGATAAGATTATGACTCAGCAAGAAAATAATTCCCCCCAGGAAATTCATCAGATTAAAAAATTGATGAATAAACGATTGTCCAAGTTCAAGAATAAACACGCTGGAGAACGCTGTGTGATTATCGGCAACGGTCCCAGTCTCAACAAGATGGATCTTTCCCTCCTGAAAGACGAGATCACTTTCGGATTGAACCGGATTTACCTGGGTTTTGATGGGTGGGACTTCCGTCCGGATTACTTCGTCTCGGTCAACTCACTGGTGCTGGAACAGCATGCCGAGGAAATCCTGGAGCACATCCAGGCGCCTAAGTTTATCAGCTACCATGGACTGCCCTACTTCCCTACTGATCGGGATGATGTGATTTTTCTGCAGAGCCTGGATGAGCCAATTTTCTCCCGGCAACCATCCCAGGGTGTCTGGGAGGGGTACACAGTCACTTATGTAGCCATGCAGATGGCGTATTACCTGGGATTCTCAGAAGTGATCTTGATTGGCGTGGATCACAGCTTTGTAGATCAAGGCCCAGCTAACACAGAAGTGGTCTCTAAGGGGGAAGATCAAAACCATTTTGCGAAAGACTATTTCGGCAAAGGAGCCCGCTGGCATTTACCCGACCTGCACAACTCTGAAATGGCTTACCGGTTAGCAAATTTCGTTTACCGTTCTGATAATCGCCAGATCCTGGATGCGACTGTCAACGGCAAACTCACCGTGTTTCCAAAAGTAAATTATCAGGAACACCTCGGACACCAAAATCTCCCAGGCAGCGAGATGAGGAAAACTGATCCCGAATATTTGATTTCTGCGATCGTCTCCACCTACAACGACGCAGATTTGCTTTCAGGTTGTCTGGACGATCTGGAAAAACAGACCATCGCTGATCAGCTGGAGATTATCGTCGTGGACAGCGGATCGGAAGAAAATGAAGCAGAGATCGTCCGTGAGTACCAGCAGCGTTACGAAAATATAGTCTATCTCCGGACTGAAAGAGAATCTTTATATGATGCCTGGAATAGAGGAATATTTCTCGCCCGGGGAAAATACATCACAAACGCCAATACGGACGACGGTCATCGGACGGATGCCCTGGAATTATTGGTCAAAGCACTGGAGAAAAACCCTCAGGCGAATCTAGCGTATGCCCACTGTTCCTGGACCTCACAACCCAATGACTCCTTTGAAGATTCCCATGGTTATCGGGATGTTTACTACCCTGCCTATAATCCCGAAAAAGCCATGTTTTATTGTTTACTGGGTCCCCATCCTGTCTGGCGAAAAGATGTGTTCGAGAAAATCGGTATGTTCGACAATCGTTTTCGAGCTGCAGGAGACTTTGACTTTCAATTTCGTTTTGTGGCCGCTGAACAGGAAGCCATCCTTGTCCCGGAAATACTCAGTCTCTTCTATCAAAACCCCCGTGGTTTAACCCTGGAAGATCAGACTTCAGATCAAGAGGCCGGAAAAATATATCAAAAGTACAGGTCAACAATCCCAATATCCAGTCTTTACAGGATTAACCCAAAATCCAGAGATGACACAGCAGCTGCCTGGACTGCGCTGGGAAACCGGGCGGTCCGCTTCACGCCGCCCTGGGAGGACTTACCCCAGCAGGATTTATCCTATGCGTCAGCCTGCTATCAGAGAGCACTCCAGAGCCAGCCGCAATTTTATCCAGCCTTTCACAACCTAATCACCATTCTGGGTGGAATGGGGAAATGGGAACAGGCCCGGGATGTATTACAGCAGGGTGCCTTTTATGAGGCTCATGAGCTTGAAAAAGCCGTTCAACAGCAGCAGCTGCTTCCCCTTGAAACAGTCAAAGTTCCGATTAAATCTTCCATGCTGGAGTATTGTCCAGTTGCGGATATATCCCCGGCACAGCAAAAAAAGATTCATAACAAACCAATCAAAGCTCCTTTTGGTTTTAACGTGATCGGATATCTCAGCGGCCGGATCGGCTTGGGTTTCACAGCCCGAAATGTGCTGCAGGCTCTCCAGGAGCGAGGTTTTCCAGTCCAGGGATTTGACCTGGAGTTGAAAGATGGCAGAGGAGGAGCAGATCTATCTACTCTGGACATTCCTATCATCAAAGACCCCGCCAAACTTCACTATGGTATCAACCTCTATGTTGTACCACCACCCACATTGGAATGGCTGCACGACGAGATCACACGCTATCAGCGGGGAGAAAACCGTTTGAAGGTAGCCTGGAGCATGTGGGAACTGCCGGTAATTCCTGAAGAATGGGTCCCGGCACTGGAAACGATGGATTTATTGATCGCAGAATCAGATTTCATCCGCTATGCTTTCGACTTCAACCTTTCAGGAGTCCGGTCAATCACTGCCCCCCACCCATTATTTCTCCCGGAAGGAATCCTGGCAGATCGCGAACATTTCAATCTTCCTGAGCAGGGTGTGCTGTTCTTGACCGGTTTTGAACCGCTCAGTGATCCCCGCAGGAAAAACCCCCGGGGGGCAGTCTCAGCCTTCCTGAATGCCCTCGGAGAGGAAAAAAACGCCCATTTGATCATCAAACTCAATCATGGAATCCAGGACGGGCAAACCCACCCCCTGGTTCAGCCGCTGGTGGATCAATGTGCTGCTCATCCTCGGATTCATATCTTGAACCAATCACTCACTTACAAAGAAGTGCTCTCCTTATATAAGAGCTGTGATGTAATTGTCTCTCTCCATCGTTCGGAAGGTTTAGGGCTGGTTCCGATGGAAGCCATGCGGCTGGAAAAACCAGTCCTGGCAACAGCCTGGTCCGGAAACATGAGTTACATGAATTACACCAACTCCTGCCCGGTGAGCTACCGGTTAATTCAGGCAAATGGGAGCTTACCGCAGTATCGCCAGGAATCACTCGGTCCCGGAGCGGTCTGGGCTGACCCCGATCTTGATGATGCCGCAAAATGGATGTGGCGATTATTCACTGACTCCAAACTGCGCGAGAAAATCGGCATCAAGGGAAAAAAAGATTTGGAAGATTATCAACAAAGAGCATCCCGGGCCCGATTTTTAGATGAAATCCAAGCCCTTTGGGAACATAGGTCTTCTGGTGTGAAATATCCTATCCAGACATCATCATTGAATCACAAAAGAAGCAAGGATGCAGAGAAGACTTTTCAAGAAATCCTGGAAGCAGATGATCTTCAAGATGCACTAGAAAAAAACCGCGACCGACTGGATTATGCTGTGCTGGATCTGGTTGAAGAGACCATTCTGGATGCCCGCTCAAGCGGGCATGATGAACTGGCCCAGGGTCTTGAAAACCTGGCAGCGTATATCTCAGAAGCGATTGCCTGAACCCTTAAGCTGACTTTTACGCATTTTTCAGGGGGTCTTTATTGTCCATCCAGCCCAAGCCTGATACCCTGAAGGTGAACCACTTTCAGATAATTGTTTCTATCCAGAAATGGGAGCTGGGCATGGGTAACTGTGATTGTTTGTCATATTGTCCGTATTTTGATCAAGAGTTGGAAGAGTCATCTCTCTCCAGCAAACAATATCTCCGGCGTTACTGCCTGGGTGAATTTGATCAATGTGCCCGCCATACAGTGACCAGAATCCTGGGGCAGGAAATTGTCCCTCCCAGCCTGAAGCCAGACATGCAGCAGGAGGCCGGAAAACTGATTGCAGGATAATGCCTTCCAGGGAAAGACCGGCTGAATTGGAATTGGAATTGGATTTAGACCCACCCCGGAAAGCAAAGATTGATGAAATGGGAACCCAGATTATCACAGAAGCCCTGGATCTTCCCAGGGTTCAACTGCGAATTTTGAGGTTAAGAAGCTTCTGGAGAAGAGATTTATCTCCCGGAATTTGAAAAATCAGGTTAGAAGTTGGATTTGGCAGAACCTCAATGGCAGAGAAACGATGAAAACCCAACTATCAAAGATTTCCAGGAAACGGGATTTCATTAACGGTGCATGTCCTGTCCGGCATCCTGACATCATTTCCTCCGGATTGTGGAATCTATCAAATTCTGGGGGATTCACTCCTGGAGAGTAATCAGCCTGATCTGGCCAGGATAGTGTATCATCTTGGTCTGGGGTCAGATCCTGAAAGCCAGGATCTAAAGACCCGTTTGAATCAAATCCAGCCCGGTAGAGGAGTTTCCCCGCAGGAAGTTACAAAATGAATTCAAAGAACCCGGGATTAAGCCAACCAGCTGCTCAAGAGATTTCCACCCAGGATCAGTTCAAGCATTTAACCAATCCCGGACAGTCTACAGCGGAAGCGGAAATTAACCGGGCTGAGGAAATTCTTAATCTGATTGCCTCTGCCCCCAATCAGGAACAAGCGGTCAGAGAGCATCTGGAGGATATCCTGGAACTGCTGCCGGCAATTATTTCTGCTAACATCCGGCAGGCCAGTCTGGAGGGAAAAGCAGAGCTGGTGCACTCACTGAGTGATTTACTTGTTGAGTTCCAACCCCAGTTAACAGAAACTACTGAGAACAAAATTCAACACCCACGCCTGGAAGCAAGACCTGCCTCGGATTTACCGCGGCTGCTGTTCATCTGTCCGGAAAATGATGCTACCCATCCCAGACAGCAGTTTATTTCTAAAGCTCTCCAATCCCTGCGGTGCGAAACTTTTTCTACCAGCAATTTTCCGCTCCAATCCATCCAGGATTTTGATGTAGTTCTGATCAGCAGAGCTCATCTCAATCAGGAATACCTGCAAGGAATGGCCCTGTGCCGGGCTTGCAGTATTCCTATCATTCTGGACATTGATTTAGATTACAGAACCATCCCCCTTAAACATCCCGCGTATGAACAGCTGAGTCTCAAAGACAGGGATACAGCGCAGGCTTACACAACCTCATTGCTGCTGGCCGACCAAATCATCTCCCCCAGCAGGGAGCTGGTCAACCAGCTCCGTTCTGAAGGTTTTACCACCTTTTTCACTCCCCCCGGCTGGGATGGTTCAAACCCACTCTGGAACAAAGAAATCCCGGACAGACACACCATCAACATCGGATGGCTGGGATACCCAGGACAGGTAGAAGATATCGCTCTTGTTCGCAGAATGCTGACCCGAATCATCCGGCAAATCCCCCAAACCAAACTGGTGGTCGGTGCTAATCCTCAAGTCTACCAATTGTTTAAAAATATCCCGGACGGCAGAAAGCTGTACCTTCCTCCTGCAGATCCGCAGGATTTTCCTTACTCTTTAAGTCAGGTTGATATCTTAATCGCCCCCCTGGGAAAAATTCCATTTAACCAATCTGTTTCAGACCGGGTAGTTGTGGAAGCCGGGGCCCGCGGAATTCCATTTATTGCCTCCCCAGCTCCCAGCCTGCTGGAATGGGGGGTGGGCGGTCTATTTGCGGGAAATCTTGATGAATGGCATACACAGCTCCACCAGCTGGTTGTGAATCCTGAGCTCAGAAATAATCTGTCCGAGGAAGGTCGCAAAAAAGCTCAGGAACGGGAAATCACCCAGCTGGCACCAATCTACCTGGATCTGATCGATTTGATCCGCTGGTCAAAAACCTCAAATCATCCAGAAATCAATCAGGCTTCCCAGCCTGAAAAATCCCAGTAAGATGAACCTGGTATATATTTACCCGGAAGACCCGGATCAGGATCTGCTCTTCTGGCGCTGCTTGACACCAGCCCGGGCATTGAACCGGACAGGACACCATCAGGCTGCTTTGCTGTCCATTAAAAATTTTGTCAACCATACAGAACAGTCTGAAAGAATTTGCAAAGAGTCTGATCTGTTGATCATTCAGAATGACCTGATTGGTCGTGCTTTATCCACGGTCCAGCATTGGAAAGCACAAGAGAAAACCGTAGTTTTAGATCTCCAAAAATCACCCCGGGAGTTGAAACCAGATCACAGAAACTATCCACGCTGGATTAATTCACTGCTAAGCAGTGAATTAATCCCAACTCCTGAATTAGACCCGGACGGCATCACCCAATTGACCTGGGGGATGAAACTGGCCCACGGCGCAACGGTACCTTCTCTGCAGCTGGAAAGAGAATGGAGTCAATTCCCTGAAGTCCAGTATTTACCGAGCTTTATTGATCTGACCAGTTATGATTCAGTCAAGAAATCCAGGTCCAAAGAACTTATCATCGGCTGGGTTTTTCCGCCCGGTGAAAAGTATCCAGACACCGATACTTCAATTAGCAGGGCAATTCAGCATCTCTGTCAGCGAAACCGCAATCTGAAAATCCATTTTCTCAGGCTGGACCCAGGCAGCTTTTCAGAGATACCTATCCCGGATTCACAAAAGAAACTTCTCACACCCTCTGATCTTCAGCGTAGAATTTCCATGATTTCCTCCTTCGACTTCGCCGTTCTGCCTCAGAGCACATCCAGAGATGAACATTTTTTTCAAACCCGGATTCTGGAATACCTGGTACTGAAAACACCCTGGGTTTCCAGCAGTAAATTGATCGATCCTAAATTGAGGGGTTATGGGACCATGGTGGAATGCACGGTCGAAGCCTGGTTATTCGCGCTTTCCAATTTAATCATGGAGTCCGGTCGGGGAATGCTCAAGCCCAATCATTCCGGATATCTGTACGGGATCTCCCAGAATAGTGACGACCATCTCGGAACCATGATCAATATATACAAACGCTTCATCCGGAAAAACCAACAGTCCTGAAATTCACTCAAATCCTATTTTTTTTACTTCGAACCCGTCCCGGATATCCAGGGCGGATATTTTTTGGGTCCTGATACTGTGCTCGATTCAGCTGGAGCGTTTTTATGGGTTCTTTACACGTTCTTTATGTCCTGAGCTAAAGATTGGGAATCTGGCGCCGATACTTGGAACAGAAACCAGAGAAAGATCAGAAAAAGGAGGTTTTTCAATAATCAAATTTTTCGAAACATCACTGGATAAAAGAAGGGAAAAAGCTCGATCCCTGACAGGCACAATTAACCAGAGCTGAAAATTATTTACTCAACAATGGGGACGGATCCCCACCACCAACGTAACATGGAGGTTACAAATGGCCGGAATTGATCTTTCACGAATTGCAGGAAATATGGGCGCACTCAATGCCCTGAACTCATTGAACAATATCAACCAGCAGCTTGGTGTCCACCAGGTCCGGCTGGCGACCGGTAAACGGATCAACGAAGCAGCGGATGACTCCGCCGGCTTCGTGGTCGCCACCACGTTTGATGTCCGCAAACGCGGCATGGAAACCGCGCTGCGCTCGATCGGGGACGCCAAAAACTTGATGTCCACCATGGAAGGCGGACTGCGCAAGATTAAAGACATCCTGGTCAAGATGCGCAACAAAGCCCTGGAAGCCGAAACAGACAACATGGGCACCGCGGAATATGAGGCGGTTCAAAGTCAGGTGCAGGAATACCGGGATGAAATTGACGATATTGTCGAAACCACCAAATGGAACGACAAATACTTGCTCGCTCCGCAGACCTCAGGCGGCTCCGGATCAACCTCAGCTCTGACCTTCCTGGCAGACGCCGACGGCGGCGACACCACATTCTCCTTCGAAAACGCCGGTAGTGTGGAATCCAATCAGGGCTTTTACGCCACCAGCGGTTCTGCATCATCCGCCGGCGGACTGGGCTTGAATGACACCGCCCTGACCATCAGCAGCGCGACATCTGCTTCCGCTGCCCGGGACAGCATTGACGGCGCCCTGGACATCGTCAAGGAATCTCTCGGTCAGGTCGGCTCTTACACCGCCCGCCTGTCCTTCAAAGAGGAAGCCCTGACCCAGGCCTTCACCAACGTCGAGGGTGCTTACAACCGGATCATGAACGCGGATATGGCGCAGGAACAGGTAAACTTCGCCAAATTCCAGATCCTGCAGCAGACATCCACGGCCATGCTTTCTCAGGCCAATGTCGCACCGCAGTTCATCCTCTCCCTCTTCCAATAAACCGGAAGCTGGATACAAATGGAATCAACCGAGGGGGGCGGGCCACCGCCCCTCTCACAACCAAAACTTTTTTTCGCTTAACAAATACAGCAATTCTTGAGTGATTATTGAAAAAAAGCACAGCTTGATGAGGAATTAAAATGACATCTGTAACCGGGTTGAATTCTACATTCACAAGCATCATCAATAACCTGATGACCCTGGAAAGGCGGCCTCTGGATCTACTGGAAGACCAGCGGGACAGCCTCTCGGTGAAAAACGGGGTTTTCCAGGACTTACGGACCAATCTGGACGCTCTGCAGGATTCCGCCCAGCAGCTGATCAGTACGGATGCCTTCTTCTCGCTCACTCCGGGACGGACCGCTGAGGTGCAGACCACGGATCCGGATGACACGGTATTGAGCGCCTCGGTCGATGATGACGCCGGAGTAGGAGATTATGAAATTTCCGTCACCAACCGGGCAGAACCGGAACGGCAGGCTTCCTCAGTCCAGAGCAGCATTGACCGGGCTCTGGGATTAAGCGGCACCTTCTGGCTGGGCGGGACCGGGACTGCTTCTGCTTCTCTGACTGCCAATGCAACTGTGACCGGGGCCGGGGCCGCTGCGGTTACGGATGGACTGACAGAGCTGGGTACCATGACCTACACCGTGGAAACCAGGGACAATGATGGAACGCTGGAATTCCGCCTCAAGGATGTCGATGACCAGGTAGTTTCAATTACTGACCAGAACGGTACTGAAGGATCAACCACCAGCAGATGGCAAACAGTCACCACCGGGACCTACGATACCGGCCGCGGATTGACTATTTCCCTCGATGCCGGGGGCAGTGCGGGCTCAACAGAGATCGATTACACAGCAGCCGGAACCAGTGTTACTGTCTCCACCAGCGACACCCTGCTGGATATCGCTGACACCATCAACGCTGCCGACCAGCCGGAAGGGCGGGCAGCTGCGGCCACCATCGTCGGTAGCCAGCTGGTGCTCACTGCCCAGAAGACCGGAACCAATCACACTATGATTTTCTCCGATGGGGTTGGTCTGGGCTTCAGCAGTCTGCAGTCCGCTGTGGACGCTTCCTTCACCGTCAATGACATCTCTTTCACCCGCTCCAGCAATTCCATCAACGATGTCGTCAATGATGTCACCTTCACACTGGCTGCGGATGCAGCAGGAAAGACAGCTACCTTAGCTGTCAAATCTGATCTCACCGATGCCAAAAGCACAGTTGAAGATTTCATCAGTGAATTCAACAAGGTCACCAGCTATATTAATTCAAAAACCTCGATCACAAAGATTGCGGAAAATGAATATGCACGCGGACCGCTGGCGGACGAATCAATTTTCACAGATTTGAGAAGCAATCTCCTGCAGGATTTTATGTCCAGTCAGAGCAACGATGGAAGTTTTTCAACCATGCGGGAAATTGGATTGACCATTAATGACAGTCTTCAGGCTGTGATCTCAGATCAAGATCTGTTTGAAGATGCCCTAACAAACCACTACGAAGATCTCACCGCCCTGGTGGACAGTGTAGTGGGCCAAATAGACAGCCGGTTATCCCGCTACACCGGATCCGGAAGCTATATGGATTCGGCAATTGATAATCTCGGATCCCAGCTTTCAGATCTAAACTACGATATTGACGAAGAAGAAGACGCACTGGATGACAGGGAAATTTATCTGCAGACCAAGTACGCAGAACTTCAATCCCAGCTGGCTAATATGCAGTACACCCAGCAATTATGGTCAGGAATCAGCAGTTCAATGAACCGCTTTATCTAAGCAGGACAGGCATAAGGAGAAAAATTATGTCAGAATTTCAGGCAAGTCAAATCAGTCCCTCTGTATATGATTCCAAGGTCAACTATCAACCTGCTGCCAAACCCAGGCCTGGGGTCGAACAGGCCCAAACAGCATCCCAGCAGGCTGAGAACCAACCCAGGATGAATGATATCAAGCCGCAGGAAAAACCACCTGCTTCCACATCCACGAAGACAAAATTGAAATTCCGGGTTGATAAGGAATCCAATGACGTCACCGTGCTAATCCTGGATGCGAAATCTCACGAGGTCATACGGACAGTACCCCCCGAGGAACTTTCCGAGCTGACTCCGGGCGATTTAATCAATCTTTCCAGGTAACCCCGGGGTTTTTACGCCGTTTTTATTCCCATCGGCTTAAGTTCAACCTTCGATTGCCGATAATTGGGATATCAAACCAAGCAAGGAGATAGGCCATTATGCAGCAGCAAATGTATGAAACGATGCAGATCAATCGTCCGGAATATCAAACCTCTTCTTACAACAGCAGCGGCTACAGTTCCTCTGAATACCGGTTTCAGGAAGTCATGGGAGCCAGCCCAATCCGTCTGGTTGTGATGTCGTATGATGTTGCGATTCAAGCCTGCCAGCAGAGAGATTTTGCAAGGGCTACCCGGGCCATCAGCGTCCTCCGTGATGCCTTGAACTTTGACTATAACGACACCGCCATGGCTCTCTTTGGACTTTATCAGTGGTGCCTGGACTGCATTCGCAATGATGACTACAAACAGGCAATTGAAACCCTGACTGAACTCCGGGATGCCTGGACAGCTGTTGAAAATCAATTAGGAGCAGGTTAATCCTAATCTCAACCACGTTTTATTTTATTATTCTTTTTCCCCTTCTATTCGATTGACGTTGAAAACTCATCTTCCGAACACGGAAAATGAGTTTTCAACCATCCCGCATTCACAAAAAATTTACAGCGCTTTCACACAGGCTTTACTGCCCCATTTTTTCCATCGTGCTACCATCAAATCAGGTTCGAAAAGCCTTGGGAAGGAAGGGAAAAATGAGCTTTTGGAATATGTTCCGGATTGGATCCTCAGGACTCAGCGCGCAACGGCTCCGTCTTGATTTAATCTCTAACAACATAGCCAACATCGAAACAACCAGTACAGAAGAAGGCGGTCCATACCAAAGGCAGGACGTCCGTTTTCAGGCTCAAAATTCTGACCCGTTGTTTTCAGACCTGATCAGTTCTCGCATTCCCTATCTGGATTCTGGCTCAAGAGGAGAAGGTGGGGTATCAGTCGCAGAAATTGTCTCTGATGATTCGCCTGGTCCCCGGGTCTATGATCCTTCTCATCCAGATGCGGATGAAGACGGATATGTGGAATACCCAAATGTGAACCTGGCGGTCGAAATGACCAATATGCTCTCCGCCACTCGATCCTATGAAGCAAATTTATCTGTGATTGAAGCAGCCCGGAGTATGGCCCTGAAATCACTGGAAATTGGCCGTTAGTATGATCCAAAGTATGATGGGTTTTTCAGGAAGTCCAAATCATCGCTAACCGGGAAAAAGAATTATGGACAGCAATAAAATTTCATCCTCAGCACAACGAATACTCTCCAACCAGCAGGTTTCACCTCCGGTCAGTAAAGGAGTAAATCAGGTTGGGAAAAGTTTCCAGGAATCCCTTGAAGCACTGACGAACGATGAGGTTCAAAGTGACAATCTTCTTCAACAGTTAGCTACCGGGGAAAACGTAGATATCCACCAGGCTGTAATTGCAGCAGAAGAAACTGACATTAATTTCAGAGTGGCAATGGCTATCCGGGATCGACTGGTTGATGCTTACCGGGAAGTCATGCGCATGAATATCTGATATCTAGTATGGATTTGTCAAGCTTATGTTTCAACAACTTCAAGATCAATTAAAAACATTTTGGGATCAGCAGAGTTTCGGCCAGCGATTGGTGATAATCGTTCTGGTGCTTGCTGCCTTGATCCTGATCCCCATTTTATTCTCCTGGGCGAATTCCCCGAGCTATTCGGTAGCCTACAGCGGGATCAGTGAAGCGGATGCTGGCTCCATCATAGAAAAATTAGACACTGCCGGTATTTCTTATCAGCTCCAGGGCAGCGGGACAATCAGTGTCCCCTCAGATCAAGTCTATGAAACCCGGATGATGATGGCCAGGGATGGACTTCCAAACGGAGATTCAGCAGGTTTTGAAATCTTCAATGGAAACACCCTGGGAATGACAAATTTTTCCCAGGAAGTCAACTATCAGCAGGCGCTGGAATCAGAACTGGAGCGGACCATCTCAGATATGTCAACGATTGAAAGCGTCCGAGTTCATATTGTGACGCCCGAAAAATCCCTGCTGACAAGCGATCAAGCTCCCACAACCGCATCAGTTGTGGTCAATCCCAGCGGCGGTCAATTTCTAGACAGCGCCCAAATCCAATCGATCACACACCTTGTCTCCAGCGCAGTGGAAGGATTAAAACCTGAGCATGTGGCAGTTGCAGATATGAACGGAAACCTGCTGGCCTCAGGCCAGGGAGAGCAAGGGCTCTCGTCTGCAGGTCAGGTGGATTCCCGCCGGGCGGCAGAATTGGCGGCAGCGGCGGCAATCAAAAATAATGTTCAGGCCATTCTCGATTCTGCCCTGGGACCTAATCGGGCCATCGTCCAGGCTGCGGTTCAAATGGACTGGACAGAGAAGGAAATTAAAACCCAGGCTTACGATCCTGACACAGCAGCCGTCAGGAGTTCTCAATCCATAACCGAGTCATACGCTTCCGATGATCAGCTTCCTGAAGGAGTACCAGGGGCTGAATCCAACCTGCCCGATGAAGTGGAACCAGCAACTGCTGGCGAAGAAGGACTGGCTTATCAGCGTCAGGAAGAAATCACCAATTATGAGCTTACTCAAACGGAAACCATCGAAATGTATCCTGCAGGTGAGGTAAAAAATATTTCCTTGTCTGTTCTGGTAGATGGCAACCAGGATACTGCTCAGCTGGCTTCCATTCGAACTACTGTGGCAGCCGCAGCAGGAATTGATGAAGCCCGGGGAGATATTCTGGCTGTTGAGAATATGGCTTTTGACAGGTCGTATTTTGATGCTCAAGCCGAAGACATGCAAGCCTCAGAACAGCTCGATCTGTATATGACTATCGGCAAAAACACGGCTGTGGTCCTCGGTCTGATTTTCCTCTTCCTGTACATCCAGAGAATGCTGAAACGCGTCAAGGTCAAGTCTTCCGAAGACTGGACGCTGGTCATGCAGCCAGTTTCGGCATTGACAGCTGGCGGAGGTCAGCAGCTGCCCGCTTCTGCCCCGCAGGCTCAACTGCAGCAGGGACTCCCCCAAATTCGTCCCAGCAGCCAACTAGAAAACAAAGGACAGCAAAACCAAACTCCGGATTTGATGTCCACTGCTCAAGCTCCACTAACAGCAGAGCCAACTCCACAAGCCCAGGAAGATCAATCCCAGCAGATCAAGCAGTTAACAGATCACCTGAGCGGTGAGGATCCTTCAGAAATCGCAGAAGTAGTCCGAATGTGGATCAATGAAGGTTGAGAAAAATAGCTTATGTTAGAAAAATCGATTCCCGGCACAAAAAAAGCCGCCACCCTGCTGTTAAGTCTGGGTGTAGAGCGCTCGTCCCAGGTCCTGAAACATCTCTCAGAAGATGAGATGGAGCGGGTGATGGTCGAGCTATCTAATGCA